>CBFHLW010000077.1:0-7858 GCA_965656805.1 Alphaproteobacteria bacterium | reverse complement strand
AAAGCACGTACAAAGGATATTACTGTTTCTGTGGAGACGACGTTTTTAGAAAATGAGTCTGAACCCACGGATGGGTATTATGTTTGGGCCTATCACATTACGATTACCAATGAAGGGGATGAGACGGTTCAGCTCTTATCTCGTCACTGGGTCATAACCGATGGATTAGGGCGCACCCAAGAGGTCAAAGGCTCTGGTGTTGTTGGTGAACAGCCAATTTTAGCACCTGGGGGCTCTTTTGCTTACACATCGGGCACCCCGCTCAGCACCCCAACAGGCATGATGCAAGGCACCTATACAATGGCTCAGAAAAATGGCCCAAGAATAGAAGTTGAGGTTCCTCTTTTCTCACTCGACAGTGATTACGCGAAAAAAACGTTGCACTAACGGTCGTTATAGATGCACAGAAACCGTACAGTTTATCTTATTATCGGCTATCTTTTAGCGGCACTGGCTATTGGCATGTGGATACCGCTTCTCTTGGACTTTGCCCAGGGATCAGAAAATTGGCAGAGTTTTATGGCCGCCTCGGGCATTACATCTTTCGTTGCAATTTCGCTCATTCTCACTAATCGCGGAGATTTGTCACCACTCACCGTGAAACATGCTTTTTTGCTGACCAATGGATCATGGCTTGCCTTGGTTACATTTTCCGCACTCCCGCTCATGCTCGGCGAAAACAATTTATCTTTCACAGATGCATTTTTCGAAGCAATGTCAGGCTTAACCACAACCGGCTCAACGGTATTAAGCGGTCTCGACGATATGGCCTCGGGCACTTTATTGTGGCGTGCAATGCTCAATTGGTTTGGGGGCATCGGTATTATCGTCATGGCCATCTCTGTTTTGCCAATGCTTAACGTTGGCGGCATGCAATTATTTAGGATGGAAAGCTCTGATACATCAGAAAAAATTCTGCCTCGGGCTGGTGAAATTGCCGGGAGTATTTTGCGTATATACCTCTTCATGACTTTTGCCTGCATGGTCTGTTATTGGATGGCTGGCATGAGTTTTTTTGATGCCATTGCGCATTCTATGACCACTATCTCAACAGCTGGTTTTTCGACACATGATGAGAGTTTTGGGTTTTTTAACAGCACCACAATAAACCTAGTTGCATTTGTCTTTATTCTTGTCTCTTCATTACCCTTTACAAGCTATCTCTTTATCACCACAAACCGGCTCCATTTATTTTGGCAAGACAGTCAAATTCGTATGTTTTTTATGATCGTGATTGTTGCCATAATGGCCATGTTTTTATTTGTTCAACCCGATATTGGCTGGTCACATGTATTGCTTAACACCGTCTCGATCATCTCTGGAACGGGATACACCTCATCCGACTATAGCCAATGGGGAAGCCTTGCTATTGCATTGTTTTTCATTCTTACCTTTTTAGGGGGCTGCGCGGGGTCGGCGACATGCGCGCTCAAGACATTCCGTTTGCAAGTCTTATTTCTAATCTGCAGAAAATATATACGCCAAATAGCTGTACCACATGGCGTGTTTAGCATTAAATATAACGGCAAACCATTACCTGATCAGGTTGCTTATGCGGTTGTATCCTTCACGCTGATCTACTTCGCGACTTTTACCATTTTTTCATTGGCTTTAAGCTTTGTTGGGCTCGACATTCTCACGGCTATGTCATCCGCCGCCACAGCTATTGCCAATGTTGGCCCTGGACTTGGCAACACAGTTGGCCCTGCAGGCAATTTTGCAAGCTTATCTGATGCTGCCAAATGGATATTAAGCGCAGCCATGCTTCTGGGGCGGCTCGAATTTCTAACTGTTCTTGTTATGCTTTCCCCTAGCTTTTGGGCTAAGACGTAGCACAACCACACAAGCTATAGCCTGTTATAAATAGCGCACCTTCAAACTGATGGTGTTTTATTCGGCGGGCGCCTCTTGTTTGTTTTTGAAATTACGACGCCATTTTCCTAAATCCTGTTTTATACCCAAAATGGCAGGAACAAGAACAAGAACGATGAGTGTTGCAAAGGCCAGCCCCCAGGAAATTGTAATCACCATTGGCAATAGGAATTGCGCCTGCACGCTGGATTCAAAGAGCAATGGCGCAAGGCCAAGCACTGTGGTTAAAGATGTCAAAGCAACGGCACGAAAACGGTCAAGAATACCATTGATCACGGCATCCCGTTCATCTTCGCCGGATTTGATGCGCTCTTGAATTCGACTTATTAAAATAATCGAATTATTTACCAAAATACCTGATAAGCCCAAGAGCCCAATAAGGGACAAAAAGGTTAGGTCGAAGCCTTGAACAAAATGCCCTAATAATGTGCCAACAAATCCAAATGGGATAACGGACATAATGATAACCGGCAATGTATAACTCGCAAACACGAAAGCGAGTATAAGATAGATAAGGGCAAGTGCGATAACGGTACCAGAAAGCAACCTACCCATTGTTTCAGCCTGATCTTTTGTTCGGCCACCAAAGGAATAACCGACATTATGTTTTGACATTATGGAGGGCAAAATATCTGCTTTCATGACCTCTAGAACGTCATTGGGGTTACCTGCGGTTGGGTCAAAATCAGCACTGACCGAAACGGCAATTTTTCCATCTCTACGTCGAATGGTTGAAAAGCCAGGCTGTTCTATAATATCAACAACATCGATGAGGGGCACATAACGCGGCGGATTACTGCCTGGCACCTGTAAATCAATATCTTCTAATTGCCGTGCGCGTTCGCCCTGTACGGGTTGCAAGACACGGACGGTAACCTCTTCATCTTCGCGGGCAAATCGTTTGGCAATGGCGCCTTGGAGGTTGTTGCGCGCGGCGGCACCAATCATTTGGTTGTTAAACCCGAGCGCAGAGCCGTGGCTATTTACCTCGAGCAATAATTCTTGCTTACTATAATAAAGGTTATCATTGGCCTGCCCAACACCTGGGAATCTCTTCAAGGCTTCCACGACTTCAAGCGCTGCTGATTTCAAGACTTTTGGATTTACACCTTCAAGCTGAATATCTATGTCATTACTTGGTGGCCCACCTCGGCGCTCACGAATATATATTATTCGTAAGTTTTTTAATTCGGGCAACAGCTCTTCCCACGTTTTCACAACATCGCGCGTTCTGACATCCCGATCTTCACTGGCGGCAAGCTCGACCATAATATGTCCACGCTCGTCCCCGAGCGCTGTTCTCGAACGGCCGATCTGGGTAAAGACTGTTTGTACAATACCGCCTGCGCCATTGGTTAATTTTTTCTCCGTTTCGTAAAGAGCTAACTCGACTTGGCGCACACCTTTCATTGTTTCTTCGCGTGGTGTGCCTGGCTGAAAGAAAACATAAGCGTTTACAATTTCGCCCTCTGGCGACGGGAAAAAGCGAAACGACACACGCCCACTCGACAAGAGGCCAATACATAAAAGTAAAACCCCAAGGCCGGTTGCAATTGTTGTGTATCGATTATCATAACACCACTCGACAAAACGGCGGAACCGTCCATCTTTAAAATCATCAAACTTATCAAGAAATGCTTTTTTGAAACCGCTGGGTGGCTTTTGCTGAACATTTAGAGGATGTCGCAAATGGGATGGTAAAATCAAAAAACATTCGACCAAACTGGCCAGAAGAACCGCTAATAAGACAAGTGGAATGGGCCGAATAATGTCACCAAACGTATTATCAATCACAAGCATCGGCAAGAAAGCCGCCAAAGTCGTCATCGCAGAGGCAACGATTGGGGTTGCCATACGTTGTGCCCCAAGTTCTGCGGCTGTTTGCCCATCAAGCCCTTGGGCTGCTAAGGTCGCGCTATGCTCTCCAACGACAATCGCATCATCGACAATAATACCGACTGTCATAATGAGGGCAAACATAGACAGCATGTTAATGCTCATGCCAAAAGCCCACATAAATCCAAAAGTCGCAAGCATGGATACAGGAATGCCAAGCGCAACCCAAAAGGCTATGCGGGCGTTTAAGAACATAAAGAGGGTCAGCAGAACCAGAAGCATTCCGCCAGCGCCATTCACCACAAGCACGTTAATGCGCTGAACGATTTTATCTGACACGACATTAAAGGTTTCGACCTTCAAATTTGGCGGCAAGGTTGGTTTCAGTTTTTCAACATAATCCTCAACTATACGCGATGAGGAAATGGCATCTGTTGAGACTGTCCGCAAAACCTTTAGACCTATCGCTCGGTTATTACCCTGCCATCCTGTCGACTCGTTAACATCAAATGTTTCTGAAACTTCAGCAACGTCCCGCACCAATAACCGACCCCCATCTGGGGTTGAGCGAAGCTCGATTTCACCCACTTCACGTGCCGTCATAGCAAGCCCAACGGCGCGCACTTGCCGTTCAACATCTCCGCGCAAAATACCTCCCGGGACGTCAAGACTGGAGCTTGCTATACGCTCTGCAATGACGCCGGAGTCAAGGTCATAACGGCGCAACTGAGATGGACGTACAGACACCCATATCTCTTCTTCGCGCAAACCTTCAAACGTGACCCTGTCAATTCCTGCATTAAGGAGATCATTGCGGATATCTTTTGCATAGGATTTGATTGTCCGCTCATCAAATGGACCTGAGACCAACACGCTGACAACATCTTCATAAAAAGTCTGTTGCGCAATGACGGGTCGCTCACTGCCCTTTGGCAGGGTCGTGATTTGGCTGACCGCAGCTTCGATATCAGATTTTGCTTTTTGCATATTGGTGCCACGCCGAAACTCGACTGTCATCGTCGCAAAGCCTGATCGCGCTTGTGATGTTAATTCCTTAACGCCGTCGATAAAGCGCACCTCTGCCTGTATCGTTTCTACGATATTTTTATCAATATCTTCAGCCGAAGCACCTGGCCAAGGCACAGAAACAGAAACAGCATTCACCGTCATTGCTGGGAAAAATTGAGTATTTAAACCGGCAAGACCAAAGACCCCAAAAATAACCATACTGATAAGCAGCAAATTAGCGGCATTTGGGTGTCGTGCAAAAAGTTGAATAATACCTCGAGAAGTTTTGTCATCACGCATTAGTTAAAAACTTTCACTGCAACCTCAGGTGCTGCTTCGTTAAAGCGTGTTAACAAAACCAGTTCCCCATCGGCCAGACCTTCACCAATGATCATCGCTGTGTCCGTTTCGGCGACAATCTCAACATTACGCGGCACGAGCTTTCCGTCTTCAATGACATAGAGCATATTGGGTCCGTAAAATGCATCGCGCTTAACAGAAACGACATTATTTAGTTCGCTACCGCGCACAAGAACGCGCACAAAAGCACCGGATCGCAAAGAAGTTGGAATATCCCCGACAATATGGGCGTAAGCGTCAACGCCACGTGTATCTTGTGAAATACGGGCCCCAACTTGGGATAAACGGGCTTTTAGCTTAACCTCGCGCCCACCAACACTCCAGATCACATCAACCACACGTCCGACGAGCTCGGTTCCGGTTTCGAGGAAACGGCCATATTGAGCATCGGATAAATTAAAGCGGACTTCATAGGATTCAGCATCGCTCAGAGTTGCCACTTGATCATTTATGCTAACAAGCCGGCCTTTTCGCGCATTCAAACCACTTAGATGCCCCGAAAATGGCGCGCGTAAAACAGAATTTTTAAGGTCGCGCTCAGCACGCGCCACCTGCACCTTCAAACGATCGACCGCAGCGTCTTGCTGCGTAAAGCGCGAATTCGCAATCGTTAAATCAAGGCGCCGATCATCAACATATTTTTGAGCTACGGTTCCTTTTTCGATGAGCGTTTCCGCGCGCTGAAATTCAACCCGAGCTAGTTCAAGGCTGGCCTTCCGCTCATCTAAGAGCGCCTGACCGCCACGCAATTGTGCACGGGCATCTTTGAGCGCATTATCAAAATTGAAAGGGTCTAACCTAAGGAGTTCTTCGCCTGCTTCAACGCGAGCACCTTCTTCAAACTTATCACTTGTCGAGATCACTTCACCGGCAACAAGCACACGCAAATTAACTTCGCGCCGCGACGCCAGCTCACCAAACGCCTCGACCGAAGGCTGAATCGAACCACGCGTTACGGTTTGGGCCGTAACCGACCAAATGCGCTGTGTCGGTTCAACAGGCTTTGTTTCTGGTCGAGACGCCATTAGAACGACGTACAAAAAAACAAACCCGGCCATCACCATCACAGGTAAGAAAAACCGTCTTGCCTTAAGCTTAAGCCAATATTTCACTATTATTTGTTTCAAAAACGACACGTCAGGCCTCGCGCGATATGTTTTTCTGCAGTCAATCTTATGCTCTTAAAACAATATGTTTTTTGAGCACTCTTATTTTGCATGGACTTTAAGCATATAATTTAAAGTTTACATTTTCATTATACGTCATTTAAAAGCAAATACCTGCAATATGATATTAAATATACCGTTAGCTATTTAATTCAATATCCTCATCGGCTTCTACCTCATCGGCTTCTAGGGGTAAACTGACCCGATAAACTGAGCTGCAAAACTCACATTTTATTTCGGTTTCTTTGTCCTCAGCCATTTCGTCCTGATCTGATTGAGGCAATGAACGGAGCATATCCTTAACGCGCTTCAAACTGCATGAGCAGCCAAAAGAGACAGAGCGTGCATCCATCATCCGAACGCCATCTTCATTAAATAAGCGATAGGCCAGTACACCTTCATCAAGCTCGGTATCAAGCAATTCCTCATCGGAGGCCGTTGATAAGAGCAAGCCAAGGCGTGCCCAATCATCTTCGCTCACATCTGCAGCGTCCACCCCACCTTCAGAGGCCGTTTGTTGGATCATAATTCCGCCGGCTCGCCACTGCGTCACGCCTCCAGGCTTATGCACAGAGCCCGCTGCAAGTTTTATATGGGTTGGGATTTGTTCCGAACGGTCGAAATAACCAAGTGCGACATCTCGAATTGATTGCCCTTCAAGTGGGACAATACCTTGATAGCGGTCCATATCAGGACCCTGATCAACAGAAAAAGCGATATAGCCTTTGCCAACCAAAGTTTCAAAATCGATCACACCATCCATAGACTTCAAACGTTCATCATCAAATTGGGCATATGCACGCATCTCGCCATCGCCTGTATAGTCGGCCACGAGCATAGAAACAGGTCCATCGCCTTTGGTTTGAATGACAAAACGTCCGTCAAACTTGAGCATGCTTCCCATCATTGCAACCAATGCCAAGGTTTCCCCTAATAAATTGGCAATTGTCACGGGATAATCATGGCGCCCTAAAATATCTGTTGTGACATTTTCTAACCGTACAATACGACCGCCAATTTTTTGCTTCTCTATGAAAATAGGCACAATGCGATCAGCGCATACCGCCTCTGCTGTCATGTGGAGTTCACGCGCCATGAGACTTACCGAGACAATACGTTAGAATTGCTTTTTGCGCGTGAAGTCTATTCTCTGCTTCATCAAATATAACAGAATTTGCACCATCAATCACGTCTTCGCTCACTTCCTTGCCGCGATATGCGGGCAAACAATGCATAAAAATTGGATCATCACCTTTTTGCATAAGGTCAGAGGTAACCCTATAGGCTGCAAAGGCCGCCATACGCGCGGCCGATGTTTCTGGGTCATCTGCCATTGAAACCCAGCAATCTGTAACCAAAGCTGAGGCACCATCTGCCGCCGCGACGGCATCTTGGGTAATATCAATTTGTCCTCCGTTGGCGCGCGCCCAAGCAAGTATATGGTCTGGCACCATAAATGCCTCTGGCACAGCAAGCACAAGATGAAAGTCAAATAAAACAGCCGCATGAATAAAAGACACGGCCACATTGTTACCATCGCCAAACCATGCAATTTTTTTGCCTTTTACAGGCCCTTTATGCTCTTCAAATGTTTGAATATCAGCCATAATCTGACA
>CBFHLW010000076.1:0-7992 GCA_965656805.1 Alphaproteobacteria bacterium | reverse complement strand
CTTATATTTACCGCATAAACATTCATAGTCTTTGATTGGACCAAAAATACGGGCACAGAAAAGACCATCACGCTCTGGCTTAAAGGTACGATAATTAATCGTTTCGGGCTTTTTAATCTCGCCATACGACCAGGATAATATTTTCTCTGGGCTCGCAATTGAGATGCGGATTTGATCAAAGGCTTGTTGGTTAGCCTGTGGATTGAAAATGTTCATGACCTCGTGGTTCATGTTGGGCTCCTCAGTGTTTCGCCGTTATGGCGCCTGATTAAAGTTCTTTGCTATCACTTGTTAGCTCGACATTTAAGCCGAGCGAACGAATTTCTTTCACAAGCACGTTAAAGCTTTCGGGTATACCCGCCTCAAACGTATCGTCACCACGAACAATTGCTTCATAGACTTTTGTTCGACCAGCAACGTCATCGGATTTAACGGTCAGCATTTCCTGCAATGTATATGCGGCACCGTATGCCTCAAGCGCCCAGACTTCCATCTCACCAAACCGTTGACCACCAAATTGCGCTTTACCGCCGAGTGGCTGTTGGGTGACAAGTGAATATGGACCAATAGAACGTGCGTGGATCTTATCGTCCACCAAGTGGTGCAGTTTAAGCATATAGATGTAACCTACGGTCACTTTGCGATCAAAGAGATCGCCTGTGCGACCGTCGCGAAGCTGAACCTGTCCTGAAGCATCCACACCTGCGGCGCTCAACATATCAACGATATCTGCTTCATGGGCACCATCAAAAACTGGCGTCGCAATCGGCACACCTTTGCGCAAGGTCTGGCTCATTTCAATCATTTGGCCGTCATCCATTTTTGAGAGTGTCTCATTATTTGGATAAACTGTCGTTAAAAGATTACGAACATTTTCAACCTTGCCCTGTTGCTCATAAATGCTTAGCGCTTCGTCGATTTGCTTACCAATATTTGCGCAAGCCCACCCCATATGGGTTTCGAGAATTTGCCCAACATTCATTCGGCTCGGCACGCCGAGGGGGTTGAGAACAATATCAACTGGGGTACCATCTTCATTATATGGCATATCCTCAACAGGCACGATCCGACTAATCACACCCTTGTTGCCATGACGGCCGGCCATTTTATCACCAGGCTGCAATTTACGTTTAATCGCAACATAGACTTTTACCATTTTCATGACGCCAGGCGGTAATTCATCCCCACGCTGGAGCTTGTCAACTTTATCCTCAAAACGTTCTTCGAGTGCTTTTTTAGCTTCATCAAACTGCTTCTTGATTGCCTCAAGCTCACTCATCGCCGAGTCATTTTTAAGAGCAACCTGCCACCACTGATGACGCGGCAATTCCTCAAGCATCGCGGCTGTAATTTTTGCATCAGCATCAATGCCCTTAACACCACCCGCAGCTTGCTTGCCAACCAGAATATTCTGCAAACGGTCATAAACGTTGCGCTGAAGAATACTCATCTCGTCATCGCGGTCTTTTGCAAGAAGCTCAATCTCCTCACGTTCGATTGCCATTGCACGTTCGTCTTTTTCGATACCGTGACGGTTAAAGACACGTACTTCGACGATAGTTCCTGTTGTCCCAGGAGGTAAGCGCAAAGATGTATCACGCACATCGGAGGCTTTTTCACCAAAGATCGCCCGCAAGAGTTTTTCTTCTGGCGTCATGGGGCTTTCGCCTTTTGGGGTAATTTTACCAACCAAAATATCGCCTGGATTAACCTCAGCACCAATATAAACAATGCCAGCTTCATCCAAGTTACGGAGAGCTTCTTCACCCACATTTGGAATGTCACGCGTGATCTCTTCTGGCCCAAGCTTAGTGTCGCGAGCCATAATGTCGAATTCTTCAATGTGAATTGATGTGAAAACGTCATCGCGCACAATACGCTCAGAAATCAGGATCGAATCTTCGAAATTGTAACCATTCCATGGCATGAACGCCACCAAGACGTTACGCCCAAGGGCCAATTCGCCAAGCTCAGTCGAGGGACCATCCGCTACAACATCACCACGTTCAACACGATCACCAACTCGCACAAGCGGACGCTGATTAATACATGTTGATTGGTTAGAGCGTTGGAATTTCCGTAAATTATAAATATCGACGCCAGATTTTGATGCATCGGTTTCATCAGATGCACGAATAACAATACGCGTTGCATCAACCTGATCCACAATACCAGAACGACGAGCCGAAATTGCAGCACCACTATCTCGTGCCACAACCTCTTCCATGCCCGTTCCAACGAGCGGGGCCTCAGCTTGAAGAAGCGGCACAGCCTGACGTTGCATGTTTGAACCCATCAAAGCGCGGTTAGCGTCATCATTTTCCAAAAATGGAATCAGTGCTGCAGCCACAGAAACAATCTGCTTGGGCGATACATCTAAGAGATTCACCATATCAGGTGTAACCATTTCAAAGTCGCCATTCACGCGGCAGTTAATAAGGTCTTCTTCAATCGCACCATTTGCGCCAATTCTAATATTCGCTTGCGCAACGCGAAAACGTGACTCTTCCATGGCGGACAAATAAACAACTTCATCTGTGACCTTACCGTCAACAACACGACGGTAGGGACTCTCGATAAAGCCATATTTGTTCACACGCGCAAAAGTAGCCAAAGAATTGATCAAACCAATATTTGGCCCCTCAGGTGTTTCAATCGGACAAATACGCCCATAATGGGTTGGGTGAACGTCTCGAACCTCAAAACCAGCACGCTCGCGCGTCAACCCGCCAGGCCCAAGCGCAGATAGGCGACGCTTATGAGTGATTTCTGATAATGGGTTTGTTTGGTCCATAAATTGTGACAATTGCGACGAACCAAAGAATTCACGCACAGCAGCCGCTACAGGCTTGGCATTAATAAGATCTTGAGGCATGACCGTATCAACATCCACAGAACTCATACGTTCTTTAATGGCGCGCTCCATACGCAACAAACCAACACGGAATTGATTTTCCATGAGCTCGCCCACTGAACGAACACGGCGGTTACCCAAATTATCAATATCGTCAATGTCACCGCGACCATCACGAAGGTCAACAAGCGTCTTCATAACAGACACAATGTCTTCTTTACGCAGAACACGCACATCATCCGGGCAATCCAAATCAAGGCGCATATTCATTTTTACACGGCCAACTGATGAAAGGTCGTAACGCTCAGAGTCGAAGAACAAGCCATCAAATAAGGCTTGAGCTGTTTCCGCGGTTGGTGGCTCACCAGGGCGCATCACACGATAAATTTCTTCCAGCGCAGAAATTTTGTCTGAAGACTTATCCGCTTTGAGTGTATTGCGAATAAATGGACCCTTATTGATCAGATCAACATCGAGCGTTGCAAGGGATGTATAACCAGCATCAACCAATTCGCCCAAAAGCTCTTCTGTAATCTCATCACCTGCTTCGGCAAAAATTTCACCTGTTTCAATATTAACCAATTCATCGGCAAGAAAACGACCAAGCAATTCGTTATCCCCAACGCGCAATTTTTCAAGACCATCTTCTTGAAGCTTCCGGGCCATTCGTGGGGTTAGCTTGCTGCCGGCTTCAACGACAACCTTGCCTGTTTTGGCATTGATCAAGTCAACAGCGGGCTTTGTTCCGCGACGCTGCTCTGGAACAAAAGGTGTTTCCCAGCTATCTTTAACGCGCTCATAAACAACCTGATGATAAAACAGTTTTAATATTTCATCAGAGTCAAAGTCGAGGGCGTGCAACAAAGCAGTCGCTGGCATTTTACGGCGTCGGTCAATACGCACATGCAGAATGTCTTTTGCGTCGAATTCAAAATCCAACCAAGAACCACGATAAGGGATCACACGTGCCGCAAAAAGTAATTTGCCGGACACATGTGTTTTTCCACGGTCGTGGTCAAAGAAAACGCCTGGGCTTCGGTGCATTTGAGAAACAATAACACGCTCTGTACCATTCACAACGAATGTACCATTGGCCGTCATGAAGGGCAGATCGCCCATATAAACTTCTTGCTCTTTAATACCACGAATTGAGCGCGCACCTGTTTCTTCATCAACATCAAAAACAACCAAGCGAAGGGTTACTTTTAGAGGTGCCGCAAAGGTCATGCCGCGTTGCTGACATTCCTCTACGTCATACTTAGGCGCTTCAAACTCATAAGAGACAAATTCTAAGAGCGATGTATTTCCAAAGTCTGAAATCGGGAAAACAGATTTAAAGACAGCTTCAAGACCTTGCTCGTCTCGTCCACCATCAGGTCGTGCCACCTGAAGAAACTGATCATATGAATATTTCTGCACTTCAATAAGGTTAGGCATTTCCAGAACTTGGGGAATACGACCAAATGAACGACGGAGACGTTTGCGACCAGCAAATGTTTGTGACATGAGTAATCCTTGTTTTCAGCGCGGGGAAGTTTCCCCAAAAACACCTCGAAAGGTGGACAGTAAAGACGGCGTGGCAGGATGACCCTGCCACGCACATCAAACAACTATTTCAACTCAACAGTTGCACCAACGGCTTCAAGTTTTTCCTTGATTTCGTTGGCTTCAGCAGTTGGAACGTCACCTTTAACTTCTTTAGGCGCACCTTCAACCAAATCTTTGGCTTCTTTCAAGCCAAGACCTGTAAGGGCACGCACTTCTTTAATGACGTTAATTTTTTGGTCACCAGCAGATGCAAGAACAACACTAAAGCTGTCTTTAACCTCTGCGGCAGCTTCACCACCACCAGCAGGTGCTGCGGCAGCAGCAACAGGTGCTGCAGCTGAAACGCCCCATTTTTCTTCAAGAAGTTTTGCAAGCTCAGCAGCTTCCAAAACAGTTAGTGTTGACAATTCGTCAGCAATCTTTTCAAGATCAGCCATTTTTTTCTCCAATTAAATTATACCAGACCACCGCTTATGCGGCTTCTCCCTGTGCAGCTTTAGCGCCCATAATGCGCGCCAATTGACCAGCCGGGGCTTGAACAACGCCTGCAACCTTGGTTGCTGGCGCATTGAGCAATCCAACCAGTTTGCCACGCAGCTCGTCCAAAGACGGCAACGAAGCAAGTGTCTTAACGCCATCTGCATCCAGAACTATGTCACCCATCAAACCACCAATGATTTGAAGTTTGTCATTTTCTTTGGCAAACTTTGCCGCAATCCGAGGCACTTCCACCGGATCTTCTGAATAGGCAATTGCAGTTGGCCCTGAGAACAAAGCCTCAATACCTTCTGCTGACGTTCCTGCAAGAGCGAGTTTCACCAGACGGTTCTTCGTCACCTTAACGGTGCCGCCAACCTCTGCCATACGATTTCTGAGATCAGAGATCTCAGCAACCGATAGTCCGGAATAGTGGGTCACGACAACAATACCGGAATCCTTAAAGATACCGTTATAGCTTGCCACGAGCTCAGATTTTTCAGCTCTATCCACTTTCTCTCTCCATCCGCACAACCCCTGTGCGCTTGGGGGCGGGTCAGGTTTCCCCTTCCGCCGGTTCACAGTTGCCACATAGGGTAAGACTACCCCACATGACGTTCGATCTGTCCCGGGCCCAGCCACCAAGAACCCCCAAGGGGATCTTAAAAACTGTTCTCCCGTCTCATGCTGGAGATTAAGCACCTAAATGCACCAACAATCTCGGACAGGCTTGGGGCGCAAAACGCCCCCTTTACCGCGCCTTGCGAGCGCGACAAACTTATTTAGGCATCAATGCCTGTTAAATCGACCTTCACACCAGGCCCCATAGACGAGCTAACGGCCATACGGCGCATATAAGTGCCTTTAGCGCCCGTTGGACGCGCCTTTTGCACAGCAGTGACAAGCGCTTTAACATTGCCCAAAAGTTGCTCTTCACTAAAGCTGGCCTTGCCAACACCGGCATGAATAATACCTTCTTTTTCAACTCGGAATTCAACCGCGCCGCCTTTAGCTGAACGCACAGCCTCGGCAACATCGGCCGTCACAGTGCCAACTTTTGGATTTGGCATTAAATTACGCGGGCCAAGCACTTTGCCCAATCGACCAACAAGCGGCATCATATCAGGCGTAGCAATACAGCGATCAAACTCAATCTTACCGCCCTGAACGATTTCCAATAAATCTTCCGCACCAACAATATCAGCACCAGCAGCAGTCGCCTCTTCGGCTTTGTCACCACGTGCAAAAACTGCAACGCGCATGGTCCGACCCGACCCATTTGGCAATTCAACAACACCGCGAACCATTTGATCTGCATGGCGTGGGTCAACACCTAAGTTAAGAGCAACCTCAACAGTTTCATCAAACTTCACAGAAGCATTTGATTTTACCAATTTGAGTGCATCAACCAGCGAATAAAGTTTATTTTTTTCAACAGCACTTTGCGCGGCTGTTATACGCTTTCCACGTCTTGCCATTAGCCAACAACCTCCAAGCCCATCGCACGCGCTGAACCGGCAATCATTTTTGCACCCTGCTCAACATCATCCGTATTTAAGTCACGCAACTTCTCTTGCGCAATCTCACGACACTGCGCCATGGTGACTTTACCGGCAATTTCACGGCCTGGCTGAGTGCCACCCTTGGCAAGCTTAGCTGCCTTGCGCAAATAATATGAAGCAGGCGGCGTCTTGGTTACAAACGTAAAAGACTTGTCTTCAAAAATTGTAATAACCGTTGGAATTGGCATTTGCGCCTCCAACTCTTGTGTTTGCGCATTAAACGCTTTGCAAAATTCCATAATATTCAGTCCACGTTGACCTAAGGCTGGACCTATGGGTGGTGATGGACTGGCCGCGCCGGCTGGCACCTGCAGCTTCAGATAGCCCTGAATTTTTTTAGCCATCTCTCGTTCCTTTCTGTGCTCACAATGTAAGCGTTAGACGATTATGGGTCGTGGTGCGGTAAGGGCCTCTTACCTCCCACGTTAAATCAGACCTTTTCGACCTGACCATACTCAAGATCGACCGGCGTTGACCGACCGAAAATAGACACAGCAACTTTGAGCCGTGCCTTCTCTTCATCGACTTCTTCTACTAAGCCGTTGAATGACGCGAATGGACCATCTGAAACACGAACCTGCTCCCCAATTTGGAACAAAATCGACGGCTTCGGATGCTCAACACCCTCCTGAACTTGGTTAACGATGCGATCAACCTCAGCTTGACTAATCGGCGACGGCCTGTTTTGCGCGCCTAAAAAGCCAGTAACCTTCGGCGTATTTTTGACAAGGTGATAAGCCTCATCGCTCATCGCCATCTTAACCAGGACGTAACCAGGAAAAAATTTGCGCTCTGCATTGACACGACGGCCACGACGCATCTCAAGCACCTCTTCGGTTGGCACTAAAATTTCTTCAAAACTGTCACTTAAACCCGCAACAGCCGCACCTTCACGAATGCTATCAGCTACCTTATTTTCGAAATTCGAATAGGCATGCACAATATACCAATGTTTTGTCATTATTTAGCCCACCAAATCCAGCAATGAACTGACAGCCCAATTTAAAATTTGGTCCGCCAAAAAGAAAAATACTGACGCCAAAAACACCAGAATGAACACCATAACCGTCGTCACGATCGTTTCACTCCGTGTTGGCCACGTCACCTTACGCGCCTCTGAACGAACTTCCTGTGCAAACTTTAACGGGTTAGCCATATATTCCTTACCCTATCAGCATGAGTAAAATAACATTCACTCTGTTCAATATTCTCGCCTCACTCACCTTAAAGCATTGAAAAAAGAAATACTTTAAAAGCAAAACCCCATTTCTGCCCTCGCGACTTGTGATCGCTATGGCAGGAGTGGAGGGACTCGAACCCCCAACCCCCGGTTTTGGAGACCGGTGCTCTACCAGTTGAGCTACACTCCTATCAACAAGCCGCCTTAATCTCCAAGAAAAAGCCTCTTAAGACTTAAAGCTCAAAAAATCAAGCCGCCCAACCAGCACTGATCAAACCAGAACTAGCACCAATACTCAATTAACAGAGTTAATTAAGCGATGATTGATGACACGATGCCAGCACCAACCGTACGTCCGCCTTCGCGGATCG
>CBFHLW010000075.1:0-8030 GCA_965656805.1 Alphaproteobacteria bacterium | reverse complement strand
CATATGAGCGCCTTGCAATATATCAACAATCTCTGAAAGCGCTTCTTCGGCCGCTCCTTGCCCAACTTCTGGATTAGAGCCTGCGCCCAAGCCTTCTGTGAGCTTGGCACCCATTTGAATGCGTCGATCTGCCTTACTTAAACTGAGTGCTTGCGCATCTGTGTTTGCGACCACAAAATCAACGCCATCAAGTCCGGCTGAAATCATGTTATTGACAGCGTTTCCACCTGCGCCACCAACGCCAAAAACCACAATGCGAGGTTTCAATTCGCGCTTTGAAGGTACTGTTAATTGGATGCTCATAATTAGCTCCTTATTTACCGATTTAAATTGGACACAAGGGTTGAAGATCTGGAAGAAAATTGCTCTGTGTCCATTAAAACGAACAAGTCTTCTCCGTTTAAGAATCGCTGATTTGCGCCTAAACGCCAAGCATTTTTTTTGCCCTTTAAATCGCGAGGTAATTGTTTTTTATATAAGAATCCCATTTTAAAAATTTTGCCTCAACCAACGAAAGATCCTTTCAATAATAAATGGCTCAGATAACAGCTCGCCCAGCTGATCGGTCTGTCGTCGACGCATATAAGCCACAATGCCGGCACTTGCTGAAAAAGCTGGGCCAGTTGCCATATCCGGCAGCCCATTGAGGCGCATTGGGGTTGCAACCCTGACATCGCGCTCCAGAATATGCTGCGCGAGCTCGCGCGCACCAGACATTGCGGCGCCACCTCCAGTCAAAACTACGCGGCGCCCAACAAACTCAGCAAGACCACTTCGTTCAAGCTGAGCATTGACCATTTCGAATGTCTCCTCCAAGCGCGGCCGAATGATATTGGTCAACATATGATGCTGCACAATATGTGCACTATCATTTACATTTGGCAGTTCGATCTCCTCATGCCCGCCTTCACCTGTTGCCAAAGCGCTTCCAAATAAGTTCTTAATCCGCTCGGCGGAGGCCAAGGGAATATTCAGCCCACGTGCGAGATCACGTGTGACGTGATGGGCGCCGACAGGAACAACGCCAATATAGATTGGCTTATTTTCATAGAAAACGGAGAAACTGGTAGAACCACTCCCCATCTCTATATGCAAAACGCCGAGATCCATCTCATCTTGGTTAAGACTTGCCAATGCACTGGCATAGGGTGAGAAAACCAATTTTTCGCACTCGAGGTGACAGCGCTCAATGCAAGCCCGCATGTTTTGCAATGGGCCGATCGGGGCCTTAACAATGTGAACATTCACGCGCATTACTTGTCCGACCATACCGCGCGGGTCAGAAATTCCGTTACTCTCATCAATGGCATAATTGACAGGAATAGCATGCAATATGTCGTAATCAGCATCATAAAGCTCATCGACAGCATGACGCAGAACCATAGAAAGATGTTCGCTTGTGGCAATCTGTCCGTTCAAGGTGACTTCCGCTGTTGCCAATTGACTAACAACCTTAATTGCGGAAACCCCAACATGAATTTTACGGACTTTAATTCCAGCACGGCGTTCGGCTTGATCCACAGCAAGACGAATAGACCGCTCTGCAGCAACCATATCTGTAATTTGCCCAGCACTCACGCCTTGAGAAATTTGATAGCCCATACCAATAACGATCGGCCGCGCATTTTCTCCTTCACTGGCATCGGGAAGCTCCACAATCAAGCAGGTAATTTTACTTGTGCCGACATCCAGCACAGCAACAGTCTCACGCTTTACAGCACTTACTTTTGTCATGAGCTGAGCCGGGTCAACACGTTGATTCATGAACGCGCCCCATCAGATGCCAACTTATTTTGAGTGGAACGGTTTGGTCGCAACAAAACGCGTTCATCAATGCGCAGGTCGATTGTTTGATTTCCCACGGCAAGCACTCTTTGCGTGGCCTCAAATGCCATCAAGCGCTTAAGGGCCTGCTCAAAACCCTCTTCGGGCAATAACAAACTTCCGCCGTGATCTAAATGCAACGTCCATCGACGTCCCTTGACCCAAATAGCTGAAACAAGCCGGTTGCGAATGACGGGAAAATCTTTAAGCGTATCCATCAAATGAGCTGCACGCATCTCAACCCCATCTCCTGAAATAATCGGCAAATAGTTAAACCCCTCAAGATATGAATTGGTTATTCTTGCGCCGGTGCGATCAACAAGTGTTAACTCCTTATCGCGCTCAAGGCGCGCGAATGGCTCATATTCCTCTAGCTCAATGTGCAATAAATTTGGCAAACGACGAACAATGCGCGCCGATTTCACCCATGGCAAAACCTCAATATCTGCTTGTTTCTGGGGCAAGTTTATGGAGAGAATAGGTGTTCCAACCTCGACATCTAGGACAGCCAAAATATCTTCTTTTTGAGACCGATGACGACCTATCAATGTGACATCCTTCACACCAAAGCCAAATCCGACCATCGCAGAGGATAGGTCATCAAAATTCGCGCGTGCGCTGATGACACCCCCTATCAAAGCAACCCCTAGAGATAAAACAGCAAAATGTTTTTTATAATAGTGGATAAATAGCGCACCATTTTTGAAAACAAGAAACGTCCGGGTGATCGGATTGATAAATCTTTTCACTAAGCTTGGCGTTGATTTTTTTACCTTTGACATGAGGCGTCCTCCATAAGCCAGTTAATAAGATCATCAAACGTCATGCCGCTGGCCTGTGCCATTTCAGGCACAAGCGAGAGTGACGTCATACCGGGCTGGGTGTTGATCTCAAGCACAACCAGCCCTTCATGTTCTTCATCAAATCTAAAATCTGTCCGCGTCACGCCGCGACAACCTAAAATCTCGTGCGCTTTGCGCGCGTAGTCTTGAATTTGGTGTTTAAGCACATCTGGTATACGGGCGGGCATCTCATGCACGGACCCGCCTTGATTATATTTGGCCGTATAATCATAAAAATTGCGCTCAGTCGTGATTTCAATAATTTCAAAATTATGCTTGCCCATCACAGCACAGGTTAATTCGCGCCCAGGCACAAATACCTCAGCCATCATATCTTGATCAAAGGCCCAGCCCTCGACAGTAAGCTCATGAGGAAGTGGACGTGAAACATCTTCGACCATGACAATGCCGACGCTCGAACCCTGGCGAATAGGCTTGACGACATATGGCACTTCAAATGGATGATCGCTAAAACCATTTGGCGGCAAGTCCACATCCATAGCAACAGGCACACCCGAATGGGCTAGAATTTTTTTGGTCAGTCGCTTGTCCATTGCCAAAGCCGAGGCTGTCACACCTGAATGCGTATAAGGAATTTGTAGAATTTCAAGCAACCCTTGCACTTCGCCATCTTCACCACCCAAACCGTGAAGCGCGTTAAAGCAAACATCTGGCTTAAGTTTTGATAAAACAGTTCCGAGATCGCGGCCTACATCAATATCCGTCACCTGATAACCAAGCCGCGCTAAAGCCGCAGAACATTGAGCCCCAGACATAAGACTAACCTCACGTTCTGCTGACCATCCCCCCATCAAAACAGCGACATGTTTTTGGTTCATAATGGCACCCCAATACGCTTAATTTCCCAATGCAACTCGATGCCGCTTGTGTCCAAAACACGCTGACGAACTGTCTCGCCAAGGAGTTCAATATCTGCTGCCCGCGCGCCGCCATGATTGATCAAGAAATTACAGTGTTGTTCTGAGACCTGGGCGGAGCCAACCTCTAATCCGCGACAGCCGGCAGCATCAATAAGCTTCCACGCTTTAGGCCCCTCGGGCGATGCGCCACCTGGGTTTTTAAATGTACTCCCCCCTGTCCGCGAGCGGATAGGTTGACTGGTTTCTCGACTATCGGAGATGTCTATCATGCGCTCTTCGATAATGTTTTTTTCAGCACCAATTGTTGTAAACCTTGCGGATATGAAAATGAGTTGCCCTGCTTTTGGATTGGTACGATAACGCATACCCATATCCTCTGCTGTCAGACAAACTTCTTGCCCATTTAGCGTGAATGCCCGCGCGTCAATTAACCGATCTCGCGTTTCACCACCATAGGCACCAGCATTCATTGCCAACGCGCCGCCGATTGTTCCAGGAATACCACTTAAAAACTCCAGTCCTGAGCGACACGCGTCGCGGCACTGGCGCGCAACTGTTAGATCACGTGCTGCCGCGCCTGCTGTGACAACACCGTCTTCATCAATATCAATTTCCGAAAACCCTTTGCCCAAGCGAATAGTAACCCCAGCAACACCCCCATCACGCACCAGCGTGTTTGACCCCGCCCCTAAGATGGTAAGGGGCAAATCATTCGGACGGTTTACCAAAAATTCTTTCAAGTCATTAGCGTCAGCTGGCGTAAACAAGACCTCAGCCGCACCTCCTGCACGAAACCACGTGATATCACTGAGTGACTGACTCTCAACATAACGGCCACGAACACTTGGCAAGCGGTCAATGCATTTTTGTGTTTTCTTTACAATACTCATGCGCTTTGTCCTTCGACCAATTCATAAGCTATTGCAGAAATACTGCCCGCGCCCATACAAACAATAAGGTCATTTTCCTGAACAAGTGCCGATAATCGGCCTGGCAAATCTGTAATATTTTCCACCAGTTCGGCCGAACGGTGCCCATGCGCGGTTAACCCTTCAACATAATTTGATGCTGAAAACCCGTCGATTGGCTGTTCGCCAGCGGCATAGACAGGCAGGACCAACACTATGTCAGCGTTATTTAAACATGTACAAAAATCCAAAAATAAATCCCGCAACCGCGTAAAACGATGGGGTTGAAGTACCGCAATCACACGCCCCTTCGCGACCGAACGCGCACTCGACATAGCTGCAGATATTTCAACGGGATGATGCGCATAGTCATCAATCACTTGTGCACCATTAAAATGACCAACAGGGGTGAAGCGACGCTTTACCCCCTCAAACTGCGCTAACCCTTGTTTGATTTTCTCAGGATCAATGGATAGCTCTAATCCAACGGCAATAGCTGCCAAAGCATTTTGCAAATTATGAGCGCCTGCCATAGGCAAGTAAAGATCATCAATTGCGCGATGAATTCCTTTTTGGGGGTCACGCACTAAAACGGAGAAATTTTGTCCCCCATCATTAAGACGGACATTAGTCGCACGTATATCAGCCTGCTCATTAAACCCATAGGTTACAAGGCGGCGTTCAGAAATTTTTCCAACCAAAGCCTGCACTTCAATATGGTCCAAACAAACAACGCCAACCCCATAAAAGGGGATGCTCTCGATATAGCGCTTAAAAGCACCTTTCAGCGCATCAAAGCTGCCATAATGCTCTAAATGCTCTGGATCAATATTTGTGATAACCGCGATTGTTGATGGCAAACGGACAAATGTTCCATCACTTTCATCCGCTTCGACCACCATCCAGTCACCCTGCCCCAAACGAGCATTTGTGCCATAGGCATTGATAATGCCCCCATTAATCACTGTTGGATCTAATGCGGCACCATCAAGGACACTAGCAATGAGGGATGTTGTCGTCGTCTTGCCATGCGTTCCTGCTATTGTGATTGCCGGCTTTAAACGCATAATCTCCGCAAGCATTTCAGCTCGGCGAACAACTGGAATTTTTTTCGCACGTGCTCCCTGTACTTCGGGGTTATCTTCTTTAACTGCAGAGGAAATTGAGACCACATCGGCATCGATAATATTGGCGGCATCTTGTCCAATAAACACTTTGATGCCAAGCCCACGCAACCGATGTACATTAGCGTTCTCCGACAGATCACTTCCTTGCACACGAAAGCCCTGGTCATGCAAAATTTCTGCAATACCACTCATACCAATACCGCCAATACCAACAAAATGAATGCAACCGATTGCACGCAATTGTCCTTGGCCTTGCTCTATGTTTTTATCACCAAATTGGCTAAGAAATGACCCCATCATTTGTCATCCCCTTGGTTTTGATAAAATGACTCAATTTGCACCGGACGCCCTGTGGCCAAACAATCTGCATAGCGGCCAAGCTTAATTGTGGCATCTAAGACTCCGACTGATTTAGCCGCTTGAGCGACTTTGCTCAGCTTATCGCGATCATTCATCAAGTCATCAAGGCGTGCCGCAAGTCGACCCGCCACAAAAGTCGCCTGTGGCATTACCCATGCGCCGCCTTTTGACACTAAGTCCCGTGTATTATTGAGTTGATCTGCATCAAGCGAACCTGGAAGCGGCACCAATATACTCGGGGCACCAATTGCTGCGAGCTCACTTACCGTTGACGCCCCGGCACGGCTTATAACCAAATGTGCCCGTCGGATACGGCGCGGCATATCATCAAAGAAGTCTCTTATTTCTGCATAAACCCCAGCATCATTGTAACGCGCGAGTAGGTCTGTCATATCATCGATATGCGCTTGATGAACGATCCGCAAACGACGTTTATGAGAGTCTGATAATCGACTAATAGCATCTGGGACAACTTGATTTAAAACCCGCGCACCTTGACTGCCACCAAAGACCAATAAATCAAAAGCTCTTGCTTGCGACAAGAAGCGATAACCGCCTTGCATCTCTGCCAGAACTTTTGGACGTAATGGGTTGCCTGTTCGACGCGTCCGTCGACGTGTTCGTTCAGAAAGACCAATCGTATCTGAAAAGCTGGTCGCAACATAAGCCCCGAGTTTAGCGAGCATGCGGTTAGCTCGCCCAAATACGGCATTTTGTTCGTGGACAAGAACAGGAATTCTTAATAAGCGCGCCGAAATCCCAGGGGCAAAAGATGGATAACCGCCAAAGCCAATCACAAGTTTCGGGCGCAAACGCAGCATTAAAACCAAAGCCGAAAGAAGACTGAAAAACACACGTATTGCGCCAAAAGGAATTTTCAAAAATCCTTTTCCATAGATTGTCGCCGCTGACATGACATGAACTTGAAGATCGCCGAATTCGCTTTGAAATTTCATACCACGATTATCTGTGACAAGCCGCACATCATAATCGAGGCCTTTTAACTCTGATGCCAAAGCTAAGGCTGGAAAAACATGCCCCCCCGTTCCACCAGAGGCGAGCAAAATAATTGGCTTCTTGCTCATTGAACAATCTCCCTAACAGCAACAATACGCACATGGCTTGGACGCTTCGTATCCTGCCGCCCAATTGTCCCACGCCTTCTTGTCAGGCCAACAATCATGCCAATGGTCAAGGCAGAAGCGAGCAAAGAAGAGCCGCCGTAAGATATAAATGGGAGTGTCATCCCTTTTGAGGGCATAATATCGAGATTAACTGCGAGATTAATGCAGACTTGCAAGCCAAGCAAACACGCCAGCCCACCCACAGCAAGTTGAATCCAGTGCTGAGATTCCTTACGAACATGCCAAAGGCACCTATAAATAATAATCGCAAACGCCGTTAAAATGAGAGACGCGAAAAGCAAACCACCCTCTTCAACGGCAACAGCAAATACATAATCTGTATGCGCATCTGGGAGGATTGATTTCACACGGCCATTTCCCGGACCAACACCAAGAACACCCCCAGCAGCTATTGCCGACATCGCTTGGTCAACTTGATAAGTATCGCCCGAACTTGGATCCATGAACCGATCAATCCGGCTTGCAACATGGGGATATGCTGAATAGACATAAAGCGCAGCAACCATTCCAATGGTTATTAATAGCCCCAGCAAACGCATAGATGCCCCTGCAAGAAAAAACACACATGTCCAAACCAGCGCAAGCAAGGTCATCTGCCCAATATCGGGCTGTAATAAAAACAAACCACACAACATGACCAATAATCCGAAAGTATAAAAAGCGCCCAGGCTCTCAAACCTTGTATTATGGCGTGCAAACAACCATGCGCATATGACAATAAAGCTTGGCTTAATAAATTCTGATGGTTGAATGGAAACGCCGAATATATATAACCATCGCGTGGCTCCTTTAATCTCTTGGCCAAATAAAATTGTTGAGATCAAGCCGATCACAGAGATAACCAAAGTCACCCCCGCCAAACGCAAAATATTCAATGTCGACAAGCTAGAAACGGCAATAACAGCAATAAAGGCAAGCATTAAAAAGATAAATTGCTTTTTGA
>CBFHLW010000074.1:0-8039 GCA_965656805.1 Alphaproteobacteria bacterium | reverse complement strand
AAGGTGTCGATTGGCGTATTACGTCGATCGAATTTGGGGAGACAGTGCGCCTTGAAATGGTGCGCCATGCGTCGTGGCTTTATGCGATCAATAGTGAGCGTCAACCTCGCTTTAATTTAGAGATAACCCCAGAGACCCCTTATGCGCCTCCAGCTGTTTACATGCCTTTTTTAATTCTTCTTGATTTGCCTGCTGATTGGCCCGCACGTCCTCGGATAGCTTTATGGCCGGCGGGTGTTCCTTTGTGCGCGGTAACTGGCCAACCATTTCCAAATGATATTTTAGTCACGAATAGCAGTCATTCTTGGCAGTTGAATGGGTTAAGGCAATCAGTTATTGGCGAGACGCTTGATGCCTTAACATCTGCACCCAGCGGGCGTTGGGTCGCCAATGGCGGGCTTCGCATTCGCCTATTTGGCGGCGCTCTCTCATCTCTTATGCATGACCATGTATTAAATGGAGGGAATGTTTTGGCGATTCAGACATCAAGTGGATGGGAGATTTTGCAGTTTCAAAATGCAGAGCTTATTGATGAAGATACTTATTTGCTCAATAACTTTTTGCGGGGGCAAGCGGGTAGTATATCTATGATGGATGAAACCCTTCCTGCTGGAGCGGTTTGCGTTTTGATTGATGACAGACTTACGCCACTTCCATTTGAGCTATCAAATATCCCCCCTGTCTTGGATTATGCTTATGGGCCCGATCATATGGATCGAGACAGTTATGCATGGCAGCGCGCACAATACACGCTTCAACGTATAGGAGTTCGGCCATTAGCACCTGTTCATTTTAAAGCGACCAATCAATCTGATGCGGTTTTGTTGTCTTGGGTGCGTTGCTCGCGTCTTGGAGGCGATGATTTTGAATCAGCCGATATTCCAATCGGTGAAACGCAAGAGCAGTATCGACTTATTATTTTTGCGGATGGCCAGCAAATTCGAGTCCACAAAGGTGGGGTGTGCACGTGGTCCTATTCTGCAGCTGATATTGCAGCAGATCGGTATGCCCATCCATTGGCGGTGCGATGGACTGTATCGATTAGTCAGCTCAGCTCATTAACAGATGTTGGATTTGAGAAAATACTGGATATCACACCTATTTTGAACCTTCACTAGCCTTTGGCTTATTGCTCACTTCCCAAATTATTAAAAAGAAAAATAAGGAAAAATAATGATCATTCGTGACCCAAGTGATGTGACACCCACCCTGAATTTGCCATTTATTTTGCCCTCGCAAGCGCAAAAACATGTCACAGTTAACGAGAGTTTGTCATTGATTGATGGTCTGGTGCAAATGTCACTTAAGGAGATTAATATCAGTCAAGCGCCCGAGCTTCCACAAAATGGTGATGCGTATATGATTTCATCCGACCCAATAGGTGACTGGGCAAGCTTTGCTGGACGTATTGCCCTTTGGTCAGAGGGTCAGTGGTTTTATGTTAAGCCCCAAAATGGGTGGACGGCTTGGATTGAGCCACTCAATGGCTTACATGTTTTTGAGGACGGTGCATGGGCGCCTCTAGCGATAAAAGAGCGCTCTAGCCAATCTGCGCCAGATGAAAATGGCCGTTTAACGTCCAAATTAATACCAGGTCTTAGTATTATCTCACAATTAACGGCATGTCCCTTAGCTGCGACGGCCACTCAAAGCCAAGAAAGTGGCGCATATATTCCATCGCATCATTTATTGATTGGGGTAAGGGCTGTTGTATCAGCGGCGCTTTCAGATGGTGTACAATGGTCGTTAGGTGATGGTGTAACAGCCAATAAATTTGCCACCAGTATGGATGCTGCGGTTGGTGTTGAGGCACTTGCTTTTTGTGATCCGCCTCGCGTTTATTGGGAAGATACACCGATTAGGGTGACAACCAATGAGGATAATACCAGGGGTGCTCTTAATATAACTGTTTATAGTCTTGCATTTACGCCTTCTGAATAGGGCTTTACCTTAATCATGCGACCGCCTCGAAAGGCGCGGCAAAACGAAGCGTGGTTCGGTAGATTCAAGTCTGGTCTTGACGAATGGCTGTGATATGTTGATCTCATTATTAGGAGGTTGATATGTCACGATTGATTTCACCAAGTTCAACGGTTAGCGATGCACTTAATTCGCGCTTTTCTTGTCGCGCTTTCCTCGACACGCCAGTTTCTGCAGATGTTATAAAATCGATTGTTGAAACAGCAACGCGCGCGCCTTCTGGCGGGAATTTGCAGCCATGGAAAATGTGGGTTGTGACGGGTGACCCGCTTCGCAATTTTGTGGCTGATATTGTTGCTAAAGCCTCCGAGAATCCAGCTGGCGAAGGCTCTGAGTATCATATCTATCCACCAAAGCTGGGCGAGCCTTATAAAGCGCGTCGCTCTGATATTGGGGAACGGATGTATGAAATCTTGGGCATTGCGCGCGAAGATAAAATGGGCCGACTTGCCCAAATGATGGAAAATTACACCTTCTTTGGTGCGCCTTGTGCCATGTTTTTTGCGATTGATAAACAAATGCAGGAAGGGCAGTGGTCAGATATGGGCATGGTAATCCAATCTATTATGCTGCTTGCCAGAGAACATGGTCTTCACACATGTCCGCAAGAAATTTGGGCCATGTGGACACCGACTATTAAAACATTTCTTGATATTCCCGAAAATATGATGTTCTTTTGCGGTCTGGCCATAGGTCACGCTGACCCCAATGCGCCGATTAATCAGCTGATTTCTCCACGTGCTCCGATGGATGAAGTTGTGACTTATATAGGTAATTAATTGATGGGTGTCTTTTTTTGGGCCGGTGCTGCGATCCTCTCTCTTGGTTCCGCGCGCTATATGGCGGAAGGTTCAATTTTGACCCGACAAAATCGGTTGGTGGCAACTGGACTCGCTGTCCTCCTGCCTTTGATTGCGCTATCACTTTACCTTATATTAGGAAGCCCTAATGAGGGTGATCAGCCGCTTTCTGAACGTTTGGACAAGCCAATTGAAGAACTTTCTCTTGATGCGTTACGTATTAAAATTGAGGCTCGCGCAAAAGCCGCTCCAGATGATGTTGAAGCGTGGCGTATTCTTGCTCGGCTCTATCAACAATCTGGTACAAATGATCGCGCCATCACAGCGCTTTATCGTCTTCTCGATTTAGGCCAAGAAGACGTCAGTTTATATTTATCTTTGGCAGATAATTACTTGGCGCTAGGAAGTGAAGCGGACTTGACAAATGCCATAAAGGTAGTGGCCAAAGCAAAGTCACTAGAGCCACAAAATTTTCGTGTAAGGTTTTATGATGGTCTGTTGCAGGTTCAGCAAGGTGAGACACAAAGCGCAATTGCTATTTGGCGAGCATTATTGACAGATCTACCACCAGGTATTCCGTTTCGGAAGATCCTTGAAAGCAGAATAAACGAATTGCAGAATGCCAAGCGCGAAGGTGGTTGAACAGATGGTTCATAAGGCTAAAAAAGCACAAAAGGTTCGAGCCGCTCTCATCTTTGGCGGGCTATCTGCGCTTGCGCTGATTTCCTTCCTCACATTAACGACACTTGAAGAAAATTTGGTTTTTTTCAGATCTCCCACCGATTTAGCGAAAGAGCCAGCGCCAATAGGTAAGAAATTACGTGTCGGTGGTTTGGTTTTAGACGGCAGTGTTGAGAAAGAAGACCTAACGGTTGAATTTGACGTAACGGATTTGGATCATAACGTTAATGTTCGTTATACGGGCATATTGCCAGATCTATTCCGTGAGGGACAAGGTGTCGTTGTTGAAGGTGCTTTTGACGAGTCACGTACCTTTATAGCAGATACTGTTCTTGCCAAGCATGACGAAACTTATATGCCGCCTGAGGTTGCTGAGGCCTTAAAAGAGTCAGGCAAGTGGCAGGGAGATACATATGATCGTTGAGCTTGGACATTTTGCACTCATTACCGCATTACTTGTTTCTATCATACAGGGTGGTTTGGGGCTTATTGGTGCGCGGCAGAATAATGATTACCTTATGGGGGTTTCTTTAAAAGCAACGCATATTCAGTGTTTTCTCTTGCTCTTATCGTTTTCGGCTTTGGTTTATGCTTTTTGCCGGTCTGACTTTTCTGTCTTATTGGTGGCCAGCAATAGTCATATGAACAAGCCGCTCATTTATAAAATAGCGGGAACGTGGGGAAACCATGAGGGCTCTATGCTCTTGTGGGTTTTAATGCTCGGGATCTATGGCACCGCCTTTGCTGTTTTATCGTCAAAAGTTATTTTGGCTTTTCGTGCGCGAGTAATCGGTATTCACGGCTTTATGTCATCCACTTTTTTAGGGTTTATTTTATTCACATCTAACCCTTTTGAACGGCTATTGCCTGCACCTTATGAAGGAAATGGGCTTAATCCCATTTTGCAAGATCCCGCACTTGCTGCGCATCCGCCGCTTCTATATGCGGGTTATGTTGGATTTTCCATCACTTTTGCATTTGCGGTTGCCGCCATGCTCGATTCAAAAATAAATCACCAATGGGCAGTCTTGGTGCGCAGGTGGGTTTTGGTATCTTGGGTGTTCTTAACATTGGGCATTGGTCTTGGTTCCTTTTGGGCTTATTATGAACTTGGTTGGGGTGGTTTTTGGTTTTGGGATCCAGTTGAAAATGCCTCACTCATGCCGTGGCTTGCCGGCACAGCTTTATTGCATTCGGTGATGGTGACAGCAAGAAATGGCCAGTTTATGCGCTGGACGCTTCTACTTGCTATTTTAACCTATGCGCTTTCTCTCATTGGTACATTCCTGGTGCGTTCAGGTGTTTTGACATCTGTCCATGCCTTTGCCAATGACCCAGAACGCGGGATCTATATTTTATTCATTATTGTTGTTTCCATCGGGGCCGCTTTGGCTGTTTATGCGCGTGCTATGCGCCAGAAAATGCCGGGTGTTCAGGCTAATCTTATGGGCCGCGAGTCGTTTCTCATGTTGAACAATGTTTTCCTCGCAACAGCGACCACCACAGTGTTTATTGGAACACTTTACCCTTTATTGGTTGATGCGCTGGGCTTTGGTAAAATCTCTGTTGGTGCGCCTTATTATGCGGCCGTCCTGATGCCGATTTGTGTGCCTTTCTTTATGCTTTTGCCATTTGGGCCTTTTTTGTCATGGCAAAAAACAAAAGCCAGTAAGTTTGTAAAACCGCTTTTGGGTGCAGTTGTGCTTTCGGCATTAAGCGTCGCCGCCTTTTGGCAAATACGACCGAGCTTAGGTGTGCCCGTTGCTTTTGCACTTTTAGGATCCTTTTGGCTTATTTTCGGCGCATTGGCAGCGCCAGTGGGGCGGGCACGTCTTTTTTCTACAGGTGGTCTATCGCGGCTCTTTAAATTGCCTCGTCCGCTCTATGCCGCGACTTTGGCCCATGCGGGAATTGGGGTCATGCTTCTTGGTATTATTGGCACCACGGCTTGGCGCGAAGAGCTTGTTGTGGCGGCCAATGAAGGCGAGCAGATGAGTATTGGAGATTATCGTTTGGTCTTCGAGGGTGTTAGCATACACGAAGGCCCTAACTATCTGGCTGAACGTGGGGCCTTAAAATTTCTATCGGGCGCGCGCGAAGGCGATAGGCTTTATCCTGAAAAACGAGTCTATCAGGCAGAGCGCAGCCAAACAACTGAAGCGGCTATTGATGTCAGCTTAATGCGCCACGTCTACGCTGCCCTCGGGGAAACACTCGACGATAATCGTCGCGTCATTCGCATCTGGTTGCATCCTTTGGTTGTACTCATTTGGCTGGGCGGGTTGATGATGGCGCTTGGCGGCATGGTTGGTTTGAGCGCGAGACGTTTGAGATGACACGACGCGTCATTTTAATGCTTTTTGCTTTGTTTTTGCCTTTAACGGCCCATAGCTTGGCGCCGGGTGAGGCACTTTCAGACCCTATATTAGAATCGCGCGCGCGTTCGCTCTCACTCGAAATTCGTTGTTTGGTTTGCCAAAACCAATCGATTGATGATAGCGACGCAGACCTTGCTAAAGATTTGCGACTATTGGTGCGTGAGCGCTTGGTCAAAGGTGATAGTGACGCCGACATAAAGAAAATGTTAACAGATCGATATGGCGAGTTTGTTTTGTTCCGACCAACATTTTCCGGACATAATCTTGCGCTCTGGCTCGCGCCTTTTATAGCCTTGCTTTTGGGCCTTTTTGCTTTTTTGCATATTATACGTCAAAGTAAAAAAAATAGTCCAACTGGGTGACATTAGAAAGAGTAAGCCTTGCATATTCTGCTAGCTGAAGATGATATAAAGACAGCTTTGTCTGTGCAGGAAGGACTTGCCCTTCATGGTGTCACAGCATCTCATGCTGGGGATGGCGCTCAGGCCTTCGACCTTTGTTGTAAAGAAAGCTTCGATGTTTTAATTATTGATCGTATGATGCCTAAAATGGATGGTCTATCGTTGATCACAGCTTTGCGAGAAGCTGGCATTCAAACCCCCGTTTTAATTTTATCTGCTCTGGGCGAGGTTGATGATCGCGTACTTGGATTGCGCGCGGGAGCTGACGATTATTTAGTAAAACCATTTGCTCTCGATGAGTTGATTGCGCGTTTAGAAGTTTTAGTACGGCGCAATCAAAGCGGTGATCAATCGACATTGGTTTGCGGCCCTTTGCAGTTGGATATGCTTAAACGACAGGCACGACGAGATAACGAAATTCTCGACCTGATGCCGCGCGAGTTTGCGATGCTGTCCTACTTGGTTGAAAATGCCGGGCAGGTGGTCACGCGCACCATGTTACTTGAGCATATTTTTCAGCTTCAGTTTGATCCGCAGACAAATATCATTGATGTGCACATGTCGCGCTTACGCGCTAAGGTCGATAAAGGTTTTCCAAAAGCATTGATCAAGACAGTTCGTGGCATAGGCTATAGAATTGAAGAGCAATAAATGAATTATTTGAAGACAACCAGCTTTCGAACCACACTTATTTATATGGTTCTTTTCAGTCTGTCGGCTTTTTTGGTTATCACTTTAATTTATGTGCAGACCACCAATCTTTTGCGCCAAGAGCTTGATACACGAGTTGCCCTTGAGGCTGAGCGCTTGCAAATACTTTATGTTGAGCGCGGTGAAAGCGAATTACGGCGCGATATCGACCGATCTGGAGATGACCCGCGGGCAGCCATTTATTGGCTCGCTAATAGTATGGGCGTTAAGATTGCAGGTAATCTTGATCGCATTCCATCCTTAAAGTCGAGCCGTAGTTTTGACGAAAATTGGGTGGAGTTTTACTTTCTGGATGCTGATCAAAAAGCCACAATACGTGGTCAATTTATCGATCTGTCAGATCAGTTGCGGCTGTTTGTTGGACGTGACCTTGCTGCGCGCGATCGGATTGCTGAAAGTTTTATTCAATCTGCTTTTATTGCCTTCCTCCTGATCATTATTTTGGGAGTGGCTGGGGGCATTATTATTGCGCGCAATATGCAGAACAAACTTGGGCGCATAAATCACGCGGCTATGCGCATTATGGAAGGCGATCTTGAGCAAAGAATCGACGTTGGCGCATCTAATGATGAGTTTGATGCGCTTGCGCGGAATTTAAATATGATGCTCGATCGTATTTCTGACCTTGTAACTGCCATGCGCGACGTGAGTGAAAATATTGCACATGATTTGCGTACGCCGCTTAATCGCCTGCGCGCGCGGTTGGATGTGATTAATACACATGTCACTCGCGAGGGCTATCAGGTGACTGGTGAGGATATTGAAGGGCTGCAAGGGGAGATCGATAATGTATTGCTCACCTTTTCGGCACTTCTATCCCTTGCGCGTCTCGAGAGTGGTGCGGCACCTTTAGTGACCGAAAATGTCGATATCTCTTTGCTCGTTAGGGAGCTTGCTTCGCTCTATGAACCATTAGTTGAAGAGGCGGGCGCTGAGATTGAGCTTTGGGTGCCTGATGAACCGCTTGTGATCTTGGCGTCACGTCCGCTTTTATCGCAAGCTATTGGTAACCTAATTGAAAACGCCTGCAAATATGCGCTGGCCCCCAATAGACATTAGAATATTCGATTATCAAAAGCGCAGAACAC
>CBFHLW010000073.1:0-8079 GCA_965656805.1 Alphaproteobacteria bacterium | reverse complement strand
TTCGCCAAAAACTTGAGCTATTGCGCTGCGTAAAGCTTCATTTGTCGCGCGCTTTAAATCAGTACCGTAACCTTCAACTTCAACAACAATAATATTGACGCCGCCCTTTTTGGATGAACGAGAGGCAACTTCTCGGTTAGCGGTATTTGTATTTGATGATGTGGATTTTCCTGATGAAACCGTTGAGGCTTTTTGGCTAGGAGGGGCTGTCATTGCCTTTTTTGCATTCGCAGCTGAAGAGGAGAGTGAAGGTTTCCAACCCAACTCAACAAGAACATATTTTTGTTTTGTATCCACACATTCGTCGAGCTTGACTAGCCCAGACAAAACAGCGCTCGTATTGGAACGCATAACATTGACTTGTGTCTCTAATTCTTTTGCATATCCAACCGTTTCGCCGTCTTGGTTGGTGGCCTGGGCAGTCTCGACCATATCAGCAACAACTGACTCGGATGACAGACTTTCTTCCATCCAAGCAGAGAATGCTTTTTTAGCGTTCAATTCAGCCTTTTGTCTTGCACTGCTAATAAGGCTACGCTTAGGCGTTAAAAAGGTTGCTTCACCATAGGTGACAATTGCACGTAATTTCCCATTTTCATTGAATTTAGGAACAACGCCGGAGATAGCTTCAGCCTCTGCTTCAAACTGTGCGCAGGACGCATAAGTTTCATGAGGGATGGCTAGAAGCAAACATATAGTTAAGAATGGGAAAGCTAAGTGTCTCATTATTTTCTCCGTCATCAATACGCGAGGGGAGATATGTCATCTCCCCTCAACGCTAAAAAATTAAAATGCAATAGAGGGCATTTCAGCTTTTGGTATTGCGATTTCATTTTCACGCAAAATTGTGATCAAAGTTGAGCCCGTTTTCACAGAATTACCAACAAAGCTAAGAGCTTTAGGTGCTAAAGTTGGAATATTTTTGGCAACCTTGATAACAGCTGCGCCGTCACCTAAACCTGGCGTACCTGCTGAAGATGCTTTATCAGCTGCATCTTTAAGGCGTTTTGCGCCTTCCACAGCTTTTATAAGGGCTGGGATATAACGAGCGCCTGCTTCAGCCATTTTTGTTTTCTGTTCTGTTGAAAGAGCTCCAGCTGATGATAGCTTAGCCTTAATTTCACTTACAGCATTGTCAGATAGCTTGGTTGCTGCATCGAGGTCGTCGGCACCAAGGCTATCCCCTTTTTTACTGATATTATCGGCTTTGCCACGCAGTTCAGCAGCTTGTTGTTTAAGGTCAAGAGCTTCAAGCAATGTTGCGATAATGCGTGAGGTTTCAGCTGATTGCTCAGCAATAGTCACGAGGCCGCCGTTAAAATCACCTGCAATTGCGCCCCAGTTGCCGCCGCCACCACCAGCTCCGCCTGGAAGTTTAAGGCCAAATGCATGCGCACCAGATGTTAGTGAGAAAGACAACGCAAGCAGCGCGGCCATAAAACCAAAACGTGTAATTTTCATATTATAATCTCCATGTTAAATTTATTTAGGCGGTTTAGAAAAGTTGTTTTTGTTGTAATTGTGCAGCGACAGTCGTGATCGCCATTTTTGCAGCGTCATTAGCGGCCAATGTTTGCGCTTCACCTGCGCCTTGTGCCTGCGCATAAACGAGGGTTGGTCTGACAGAAGCCACAGTTTTGGCGCGACCATCTGATATCATCCAGACTTTGAATTTAACGGTTGCCGGCACTTTGTAGCCTCCGCGAACAGGATCTTTTTGAGGCGAGCCAATATCAACAGAGCCCATTCCCAAGAAAGTCCAGCCAGCATCTATTGCGGCGTCGCGATATTGTTTTTCAATTTTTCTAGGGAGGCGCCCATCCTCCCTCATCATTCCTTCACCGATGATATCTTCAAGGAATGGAACATCAAGGTCCAATGGATCCATTGGTTCAAAGCCAGCATCCGTCAAGAGTTCGAGCACAGCGCTCGACAAGTCTTCAGATACATCAATTCTTGGCTCATAGATAACCTCGTCTCTTTTGGTGACAGAGCTGCCGCCAGTACGGGTCACATTCATGCTTTCAGTGCTAACTGAGTCAACGGAGCTAGTATCGTCAGACGCATTTTCTTCTTTAATGGTCGACACACCTTCGCTCTGATTTATTTTAGTCACTTTGTCATCAAAACGTTTTCGGTCCGTCTCAACGCGGGCAATGAAAAATGCTCCAAAGTCACTTGCCATGCCAGCTTGTTGATTGCCAGCAGCTGAATTTTCAATGAAGAATGTGTTAATGGCCCCAAGATCAACACTTGCAGAAATGGCCAAAGCGAACGTTTTTGCTTTTTTATCCTGTTTCTCACCCTGAACATTTGCCTCAATAACAAAATTATCGAGTTCAGCAAAGAAGCTCTGTTCCATTTCACGCATCATTCGCTTTTGAGCTGTTGGGAAGGAGGCTGTGGCTTTTTTGAGCGCTGTCTCTTTTGCTTCTCGCAGAGCTTTGTCTTTTACAGCCCCATCAAACTTGCTGTATGACACTTTTGCAGATGCCGACACACGAATAACTTCAGCATTTGCGGTGCCAACATAAACAAATGTTAGCATGAGACAAATGAAACTTACAAAATATGAAACTCTACTTACCATCTAACTTCTCCAATAACACAACTTACAAACTCAACTTTAGAGGTTCTTTTTACAGAAACTCTCATTATGATGTAATCGACCATACCGCAAGGTCAAATAAAACTCTTTAATTAAATGGGTCAAAAACCGCGGTTTTTACTGCGCCAATTCCCTCCACAACACTTTTATGGTTCTCTAAAACTGACGTTTTAATGAAATTTTGATCAACATTATTACCGAACTGTTTTGATATTCCATTTAATAAGCTGAAAAGAGATCCTGGAAATCTAAGTGCAGGGTCAACCTCATCTTTTACAGAAATTACGCCACATGAGTCTTGCTTGCGAATAAACTTTCCGTCCATCAACTGCTCGAGGGGGCCGTCCACGGTTAGTTGAAGGCCAACAATGAAGCAAACTGTTTTTTGTGCACCATTTATGCTTTCGACCGGCACAAACCGTTTAACATCAAGATTAATCGTATAGGTCGGCTCAGGTAAGCGTATTTTAAAAGACGCATTAGAGAAATTTGCTGAAAAATCAGCTTTTGTGGAGCTTTCACTGGCTGCTGGTATTAAAACACCGCCCGACTGTTTGATTAGGCTTGCCTCAAAAATTTGACCTATCTGATAACGCCAATCCTCAAGAGCGAGCTCTTCAAGTTTCATGACTGATTTGACTTCATCGGAGAGTATGACGGGCATGACACGGGCATATTTCTCTGAAAAAACGTCCACTTTCATAGATTTGCCGGCTTTATAAAGTTCGTCAAAAACATTGATGCCACGCGTATCATTGGCATAAAGATTATATGCAACTTCAAACTGTTCTTCTGGGGTTGCTGGGTGGTCCAAGTAATCCGTGTATTGAACAACAACAGGGCGAGACGATACATAGCGCGCTTCACCTTGCTTAAATTCAAAGGCAACGAGGTTCACAAAGAAACGATAGAGGTGCAGATAGGATATACGGTCCCCGCTTGTTTCTTTATATATCTGAACGCTTTCCCGATTTATGATTGCCGAGAGAATGACGCCTTCAATCTGGCGCACGCCGACCATTGCCGTCGACAGTTCAAAGTTATCATAGGGTTTGCCAACTAGCTTGTTACGAGCATATTCGTTAATATTTCCGTGTGTGCACGGGTCACAGGCAAGCATTTTTCTTGCAAAAGGAAAGCTTGCATCATCTGTTGTCTCTTGAATAGAGAGCGCAACGCCCCCCCAATTCGCAGAACTCGCGGCAATGCTGTGAGATATTGAGCCCAGAAATGAAAATACGATTACAAAGCAAACTAAACGTTTTCGTTTTAAAAATGATGATAACAAACTCAAACCCAACCAAGTAAATAATTAAAAATACGTCAATGCTACTAATGTAATTAATGACTATATGATTAAGGACAATGTAATTAATGTCTAAATCATTAATAATGTAGACGGTTTGGTTATTCCAAACTATCATCTTGATTGTGTCAATCTACAATTTTGTGGCGTATTTTTTAATGCACAGGTATATTTTGTTATGTTTTATCAAGTAAATCGGTCTTCTCTAAGACCTGTCTGGCAAGCTGCTGCCATTTTGTCCCTATTTGCAATCGTTGCTTGTGGTCCCCAGGTTCGTACAGTTGAAGAGCCTGAAAGCCGCCGCGAGATTTGTTCAGGGAATGTCTCTGTTTTACGCTCAGATCAAGTTATGATCCGTTATAGGCACGATATTGACCTCATGGGTAAGGTAGAGCAGTTAGCCGGGGACTATTGTGGGAATATTAATAAGTCGTCATCAATCGGGCGTCAGGCATGCGAGTATAGTTGTTGCATAACCGCTTTCCAGTGCCGTTAAGACCTTAAAATTCTTTTAATTATATAGGTTCATCAATAAATATTTGTCGTTTACGGCAAAAACAGGCCTGAAGCTTCCATAACTTTGTCAGGGGCGTTGTCCCGTCAACTGAACAGAGTGAGGAGCGTTATGTCGAAACAATTACACAAATCTTATAAAGTGTCTGGCATCCTTCTGGCATGCTTAATGGCGTCGGCTTGTGGCACTGTCGTGAATCCAAGTCAGAGAGTCGATCGTCTGGATTATCAATCTGACCGGTATGCCGATATGAAGCGACTGGATGATTACACAGTTTGCCAAAACCAAGGATATCAATTGTCGCAAAAGGCTGAAATGTCTGCTGATATTGCGACTTATCTTGCGAGCGCGCGCGCGTTAACAAAATGCGATGACCTGATCTCTGATAAACCGCATCTGGTGGACACCAAAACCCAGATGCAAGCGCGGGCTATTGCTACTTTGAACTTCATTAAAGGCGGTGATGTTACTCAGGCGCGTCATGAATTTGATAGCTTTAAAAGAGATTTTGGCGATAAAGATTTGACGTTTCAGGATGGCACGTCCTTTTTAGCGTCTGTTTCTCTTCTCATTTACCCCAGTCATGGGGACAATGCTCTTCATATCGCCACGTCGAATGCACGTCCAGATTTAAAACGTGAATTACGTCGTCTGAATTACTGGGGAGCCCATTAAAATGTTGCTTACTTCCAAAATTCAATCAAACCCAGCTCTTCTGACCAGTGTTGTATGTCTATCTGCATGCTTATGGATTGCCAGTGGGGTGAGCGCAAATGCTACATCATCCAATAGTTGGACGCCACGATTATCCGAAAAAATAATCATGTTGCCACCACAGCAGATCGAACGTGCGGTAGAAAATGACTATAAGACATCACCTCTGGCAGCGGCTCTTACAGGTCTTGATGGGCAGATTGCTCAAGCCGTTAATACAACGGAAACATTGATGGGAATGAAGTCGTCAATTTCTCCTGAGGACTCATTGGAACTGCGTCACCAAATAGTTAGCTCTAAACGTGATTATATTAAGCTGACGGGTGACAAACTTAATAAGAATAAAGAGCGGCTCGAGTCAAAGAGGGATGTCTATGAGAATTTGCTAAGGCAGGCTCAGCGACAAAACCGAAGAAACGATGGCCAGGTCAGTGTGGTGGCTTTGCAAGAAGAAGCCCGTGAGAGAGCCCAAAAAGCGCAAGCGCGGATACATAAGAGTTTTGAGCTTATGGATTATCAGAAGCCGACACAAACCAGTGAGGCATATGACAGAAACCTCAATGCCATAGAGGCAATCCGTCAAGCTATTCAGCAACATCCAATGCAATCTCAAATGCCACTAACGGATATCTCTGACCAACCCCGCGCGTTGCAAGCGATGATTGCTCAAGTCGAAGTCGAAATCAGTCTGGTCATGCTCGAAGAAGAGCTACTTGGTCATATGGCGCAATTGCTTGCGCTTGATGCGATGGCGCTTGCTGATGATGTTTCTAATGGGTCTGCTCTATCGAATGAGGCCATGGCGTCAAACAATCTCAGCGTATCAACGCAAGCATATAACCTTTTTGCTGATCAATAATTTAAGAGGAGAGAAGTATGAAAATTCAATTAGTCATGACACTTGCTGTTTTGGTTTCTGCAGGCGCAACGAGCGCTCACGCCAATACGATCGAAAACTTAGAGCGCGAACGGAGTGCAGCAATTGAGCTTATTATGAGTCCTGATTTGACGCCTGAGCAACGCTTTGAGGAGTTGAGCGTAACGCAAAGACGACTGGCTGATCTAGAACGCGCCGTTCTTTATGATAAGTCCCTTGGGAAGAGGTCAAATGCCCAAGTAAAGCGGGCATTAGAGAATTTTGAGTTGACGTTTTTGGTCCATGCTGCAGCTGAGAAGAACAAAGCATTATCAGCTCATTGGTTGGATAGTGTTGGGTTAACGGCCAGCGAAATTCAGACAACGCGGGTGTCACGGTGATTATTTCTGAAGAGTATAAACTCTTTCGTGACCGAGAAGAGAGGGCGGCATCAATGCTCACGCAATTTGCGCGCGCCATGGCTCTTTTGAGTGGTTCAACAATTATTTTATGTGCGTTTTTAACCCTAATATTTGAAGTAACGCCGCGGCATATTTTCAATTGGTGCGTCTCTACATTGGGCGTAAGCTACTTAGTCATCACCGCCATCATTATGATCATCAGTGTTTTTGCTCTTTTGCAATATCGGTCGGATACAGAAAAAAGCAGTCTATGGATCAAGATTGGGCAACAAAGCAATACAGCCATCGCCACTATTGCTCTGACATATACACTATGCGGTATTAGTTTGGGGGTGGGGTCATTGGCAACGCTAGAGCTAGGGCCTGAGACTATTAATAGTGTTATTTCGCAGCTGACTGAGAAGTTCAGCATGGCTTTTATGACATCAGTGGTGGGCCTGCCCCTTTCAGCTTTAATGCGGTTTGTCTTTGTTGTGAACGAGAGAGTTTACAACAGCCATGACAAACACAAAACTTAATCATACATTCAAGGAAAGATTGTTATGCCTCTATTTATATTCAACATACTTGTGGCTTCGTGCTTAGCCTACCTTGTGCTAGCCGAGCCTAATCAAACGCCCAGTAATTGGGTAAAAGGGCTTCCCGAGCAAATATCAGAAATTGCAACGGATATGAGCACCAAAGTTTCGACAGAGATGGCATCAGAGGTAAATGATGACGGCGCACGCGTCGAAGACTTAATGAAAAAAGAAGAGGTCATCGAAGAGAATGAACTCGTGCAAGAAATAAATAGTGTTTTGGCGAACGCTCAAAAAGAAGACAATCCACAAACTGTATCGTCAAATGAAGAGCACATGGCTGAATTTCAAGAGACCTCGAGTGCAGTGGATGATTTATCAATTCGCTCGGATATGACCGCAGATATAATATCCAATAAAGATAATGTGGCGCAGCCGGTGCGAAACTATATGTCGCCACATGAGCGGCAAGTTGCTCTTGCCGAACTGATAGAAGATCTTCAACTTTTCGCGATTAATCGGTCTCATTAAATTTTGTTCGCTTATGCCTCGATATTACTCAAATAAGGCTTTTTCCATGCGCTGGATTGATACGCTGCCAATGATAATTGTGTGCCTTGGACTTGTGTTTATGAGGGAAACGCCTGTTCAAGAACACGCCCCTTCTGCCCAGGCGAGACACGCCCCTTCTGCCCAGGCGAGTGAGGTAGAGGTAGCGGCGTCAACACCCCCCAAAGAGGAAGCAAAAAGGGCCCTTATCGCCCAGGTTGCGCCGGCTTCTCATCAGTTTCCGATGGCTCCACCCTCGCAAAAAGTGAAAGCCCAAGAACTTACACCCTTGAAAGCAAAGGCAGCGCCGCCGGAAAACAATGCGAATAGAGAAATGTTTAAAGCCCTTCCGGCGCCATCAGTTCAAAAAGCTGAGACACGCGTTAATAAAGTTGATCATTCTAGCCTGATGTCCCCCCTTTCTTTTTCTTCCGAAGCATCACAGGCAACTAAAACAGCAGAGTTTCTCTTTGATGGTTTGGCGATGTTGAACGATGCCGCGGAGATGGGCTTTGATATGGAAATTGCCTGGCCACAGTCTAACTCAGATCGACAGAACCTTTTTCGGTGGTTGCATAATTGCTATGGCTTT
>CBFHLW010000072.1:0-8094 GCA_965656805.1 Alphaproteobacteria bacterium | reverse complement strand
CCCATGGTCATTACAAAAAGACCAAGAGTGAAACCAAAAGTCAGATTGATGTGATGGTATTTTTTCATAATGAGTTTTTACTTTCTTGTTATGAGCAATGCCCAACTGGTAGGGCACAAACTTATCAATTTAGTAAGGCGCGCTACTTTTCTCATTCAACACTCTAACTCAACAAAAAGAATGTTGCAAAACCAAGAAAAGCTATGAACCCAATAACATCTGTCACGGTCGTCACAAACACACTCGAGGCCACAGCTGGGTCCACTCCGATTTTATCTAATCCAAGAGGAATTAGAATGCCGGACAAAGCGGCGATCACCAGCGTGATAATCATGGCCGCACCCAAAACGATACCTATCGAAATATCTTGGAACCATAGACCCGCGATAAGCCCGCCAACCAAGGCAAATAATACACCATTGATTAAACCAATGCCAAGCTCCCTCATGACAATGCGCCTCGCGTTTGCAGAAACGAGTTCACGTGTTGCTAAACCACGCACCGCAATTGTCAAAGTTTGCGTCCCCGCATTGCCTCCCATCGAAGCCACAATTGGCATTAATATCGCCAGCGCAACCATTTTTTCAATAGACCCGTCAAATAAGGCAATCACGATCGATGCCACAATTGCCGTCGCCAAATTTACTAATAGCCATGGAAAGCGGCCACGAGCGGCGGACAAAACACTATCGGTAACAGTTGCATCCCCCGACACACCACCCAGGCGCAAAATGTCCTCTCCGGCCTCTTCAGTGATCACCTCAAGTACGTCATCGGCAGTAATCACACCAATCATGCGTTGGTCAGAATCGACAACAGCAACGCTAAACAAATTATAGCGCTCAAACAATCGGGCAACCTGCTCGCGATCTGTTTCGACATTAACAGCTGTGAAATCTTCATCACGAATTTCACCCATAACCTGCGAACGACTTGCCCGCAAAACCTGATTGAGCTGAACAACACCTGAGGGACGATGCGTTGGCTCGACGACAAAGATTTCAAGGAACTCATCTGGTAAGTTACGATCTTCTCGCAAAAAATCAATTGTTTGCCCAACCGTCCAAAACGGTGGTACCGCAACATAATCATGGCGCATCAAGCGACCTGCACTATCCTCGCGATAATCAAGGGCCCGCTCAAGCACACGGCGATCTGATTCGGGAATTTGATCTAAGACTTCTTTTTGATTAGCCTCATCCATATCCTCAAGCAAGAACACCGCATCATCGCTATCAAGCTCTTGAACTGCGGAAGCCAATGTCGCCAGATCCATATATTCAACAACATCGCTAAGTAGGCCAGCATCTAATTCTGCAAATACCTCAGGTGGCAGTTCGCTACCGACCAGCCTGACAAAGCTTTCGCGCAAGTCCGCGGGTAAAAGCGTAATAAGCTCAGCAACATCAGATTCGTGTAGACCATTAATATCTTGGAGTACCTGCTTCTTACTTCCTGTCTGGATAAGAGCTGCAAAACTTCGAAGTTGATCTAAATCAAAAAGATCCCCTTCAATGAGGTCCATGCCCGAGGTTTCGTTAGCATTATTGTCCATTATACTGTTCCAAGCTCTTGGCGAGCAATAAATTAACCCGTGCGTAACAAAGGTGATCGTATCATGCTCACGCATTTGCTTCTTGACAGTCCAATGACGATAACGACAAACTTTGACTTACGAGTTAAAGGAGTCGGAAATGATTGAACTTATTATATATGCCATGGTTTTACTTTTGGTCCAAGTGATGCTGCCGAGTCTATCTGGAGTTTTAGTCGGAAAAGTGAATAATAGTTACTTGCTCTCATCCAGAGACGGCCAACCCGACCTTCCCTTAGCTGGACAACGGGCCAAACGTGCAAGTCTTAACCTACAAGAGAGCCTACCTGTTTTCTTTACACTGGCGGTTCTCTCCATAATAACAAACTCGGACACAAGCCAAGCTGCCGCTATATGGCTGATTGCTCGTATAATTTACGTACCATTTTATATGTTCGATATGTTTCGTATGCGAACAACCATATGGTTTGTATCCATAGGAGCACTGGTTGCAATGGCCCTATCAATTCTTAATAGTCTTAATTAACGCAATCTCTTCACTTTCGTCAATTTCAAGGAGAAACGGCATGACACGCAACGCTTGGGCCCAGGAAGGTCGCCAACCCAAAATAGCAATTATTGGCTCGGGCATGTCGGGCATTGCAGCTGTCATCAAATTGCGCAAAGCGGGCTACACAGACACCACTGTCTTTGAAAAATCGGATAATGTGGGCGGTACCTGGCGTGACAATAGATATCCTGGCCTATCTTGTGACGTACCATCGCATTGGTACTCTTTCACTTTTGCACGCAACCCAAATTGGTCACATAAATATGCCTATGGCCCTGAAATTCAAGCCTATATGGAGAAAACAGCCCGTGATTTTGACGTCATGAGCTGTGTTCGCTTTAACGAACCTGTTACATCGCTAACATATGAAGAACCATTCTGGCATCTTAAGACAGAGAAATCGGAGGACGTCTATGACGTCGTTATTTCTGCTGCGGGTATTTTGCGCATACCTAACTTTCCGAACATTAAAGGCTTAGAAACTTTTAAGGGTGACTGCTTCCATTCTGCACGTTGGGATGATACACAAGACCTCTCAGGAAAGCGTGTTGGCATTATCGGCACTGGCTCAACTGCCGCACAAATCATCGGTGAAATCACACCAAAAGTTGGCCATATGAGCGTATTCCAACGCACCCCACAATGGATTGCCCCACTCCCCCAACGAAAATATAAAAACATCGAAAAAACATTATTTAAAATATTTCCGTTCCTACTCGTTTTTAGTTACTGGATGAAATATATTACTTTTAGGTTCACATTCGGCCCCGCCACAACTGGCAATAAACGCATGCAGCGTATGATCAGCCGAATTTGTACGGAACATCTTGAAACCGAAATTACCGACCCTGAATTGCGCGCAAAACTCACGCCACCCTATCAAGCCGCTTGCAAAAGATTGATTTTTGCCTCTAATTTTTATCCAGCAATTAGAAGTCAGAACTGTAGCCTGATTACGCAAGGCATAGACAGTATAACCTCTAAAGGAGTCATGACTGTCGATGGGAAGCTTCACGAATTGGATGTGTTAATTCTTGCCACAGGATTTGACGCGAGTGCCTTTATCCTTCCAACCAAAGTATTGGGGGAAGGTGGTCTAGATTTAGCTGATTTTTGGAAGGGAGCTCCACGCGCGCATCGCGGGGTTAGCGTCCCGGGCTTTCCTAATTTTTGGATGCTCGAAGGCCCAACAAGCCCCATCGGGAACTTATCGCTTATCATGATTTCTGAGCATCAAGTGGACTATATAATTTCGATGCTCAATGAGATGAAAAAGAAAAAGCTTTCAAGCATGTCCCCTAAAATAAGTGCTTATAAAGAATATAATGAAAAAATGATTGAGCGTGTTAAAGACACTATTTGGGTAACAGGTGGCTGCGATAGCTGGTATATTGATGATGCTGGGCATCCAAACCTTTACCCCTTCCCGCCTCAAATGTATTTAAAAGAGATGCACCGCCCAAATCCAAATGAATATGAAGCAAGGCCCTTGTCTAATCGCCATGCGGCGGAATAAGTGTTACAAATCGAATAAAGACAGTTGCTTAAAAAGGGTAAATTAAATCAGTAAAAATTCTCCAAATAACAAGTTAGTGAACCGCTACGTGAACGATTTAAGACGCCTAGATTATACTCAAAAACAATCGAGCATGGTCATCGCGTCCTTTTGGCCTGTGGCATTGGCTGTCGTTTTTCTTGGACTTGCCGCATTTATCGTTAGCGCTTATGTCGCGACCGATAAAACACAAATTATCGTCTTAACCGTTGCGGCTGTTATTGGCGCCTATATGGCACTTAATATTGGCGCTAATGATGTCGCCAACAATATGGGCCCTGCCGTTGGCGGCAAAGTCATTTCGGTTACAACTGCTGTTTTAATTGCTGCCGTTTTTGAGTCGGCTGGAGCCCTTTTAGCTGGTGGCGATGTTGTTAATACAATCGCAAAAGGTATTATCACACCCGACCCGTCTTTAAGTGTAGGTGGTTTTCAAGCCCTCATGTTAAGCGCCTTACTGGCGGCTGCATTATGGATCAACTTGGCAACAATCCTAAATGCACCTGTTTCTACAACACATTCGATTGTCGGGGGTGTCTTAGGGGCTGGGATAGCGGCATCTGGCGTTGCCCTTGTCAACTGGTCAATGGTAGCATCAATCGCGGCCAGCTGGATTATTTCACCCTTATTAGGCGCATTCATCGCTGCGGCTCTTCTATACGCCATCAAAACCCTTATTTTAAACGCACCTGACCATCTAAAAGGTGCCAAACGCTGGATGCCGGTCATATACGCACTCATGGCTTGCGCCTTCACCGCTTATATGAGCACAAAGGGTCTGAAAAAAATCATCACTCTCAATGGGCAGGAGATTTTAGTCCTTTCCTTGCTCAGCGCGGTGATTGTCTTTTTTGTTGTTAAGCCCTGGATGAACGCGCGCATAAATAATATTAGGAATAAAAAGAAAGACTTAAATAAGTTATTTGACGTGCCGCTGATATTTGGCGTTGCTCTTTTGTCATTTGCCCATGGTGCAAATGATGTTGCCAATGCTATTGGGCCACTTGCCGCAATTGTATCATCATTTTCAGGTGAAGTTGGGTCAAAAGCAACAATTCCTTTTTGGGTGCTCGCTGTTGGGGCCATTGGCATATCGCTTGGATTGCTATTATTCGGCCCACGTCTCATTCGAACAGTTGGTCAAAAAATTACACGATTAACAGCCGCAAGAGCTTATTGCGTCGCTCTTTCGTCTGCAATCACAGTGTTAATTGCATCCTCTCTTGGCCTGCCCGTGAGCTCAACGCATATCGCCATTGGCGCGATATTTGGGGTTGGTTTTTTAAGAGAATTTTTAGAAAATCCCAATAAACGAAAAATCCGTCCAGGGCATAAACTCAATCTTACGTCAAAAGACGCATTTGCATCAAGAAAGATTGTCACAACAAGACGCTTAGTCCGGCGAAACTTTGTTTACTTTATTGCAGCCGCCTGGATCATAACTGTTCCCGCTTCAGCCATTGTTGCAGCGCTTATTTATACTCTTTTGAAGCTTCTCTAATCCAATCAGAAAGTTCCGTGAACGCATTTAAAACATGCGCATAATCATCATGATCCACGACCATTGGGCTATCTTTCAATAAAGCCCAATGACGCTGACGTTTATGGCGCTCGGGCCATTCATCTAACTGTTCCCGAACAAAAAACGGGTAGTAAGTGACAGGAATACGAACAACCCCTCGAGATGTAGATTTGCCAATCGGCCAAGTCGTCGCAAAATGTTCTAAAACTTCGCCCTTTATGCCAGCCTCTTCAAATGCTTCACGTTTTACTGCGGAAATCGAAGATTCCTTTTTCATGACGTTACCTTTTGGTAAAATCCAACGGCCACGCCCCATAGAGGTCACAAATAAAATGGCAATATCATTCCCTTCAATATCAAAAGGAATAAGTCCGACTTTTTGCATTTATATACTCACTTCATATTTACACTTAAAACGACTTAAATGCCCCATAAACCTAGCAGACAGTAAATGAGCGCTCCATGCGTTTGCTTATATCCTAATAATTTATCAGCAGCCGCAGCCTCGGCAAACATATTATTTTTTCAATTAGCAATTTAAGTATTTTTTAAATCTTATTCAGCAACCGAAAATATTCAAAATTAACAATGAAGTATTATGTTTAAAGGACATCACTCAGATAAACCAATTAGATAATATCTTAAGCGAGCATTATATGTTGAACATCTTCCACGATGACAATGAAGCAGAAATAGAAATATCTTTTTCCTTTTTCGAACACTCCATCTCTGTAAAAATCCCTAGCTTTTTGCAGTAAAATCATATATTAAATAATACGTATATCGTAAAAATTAGAAAAATACGTGATATAAAACATGCCTCAAGGCAGAAAATAATAATAATAAATAGGATATTCCAATGAAAAAATCACTTATACCCCTCGCGGCTTTCGCATTTATTCTGCCTACATCGGCTTTTGCTGAGGTTCTCCACCAAGGTACCGCTTCAATTGGATATGCATTTCGTGACCAAGAAATGATTGTTCGTGGCTCAACAGTTGACGGCGATTACACTGGAACACAATTAGCTGCCTCTTTTTTTACATCTAATCAATGGGAGTTTGGCGGGGGGCATTCGCGTGGCAATACAAAAGTGCTGGGCTCAAAGTTTAAGGACACGGAACTATACGCCTCAGCCACTTATCATTTTTCACGCGTCAACTTAAGAACTGGGGTTGGCGCTGGTTTAGCAGCTGGGCTCAAAGGGTCACACACAAAAATAAGTGTTTCAGGTACGTCTGACAGCGTCAACAGCACTGACATTTTTCTCGGTTACCAATTGGGTCTTGGAAGCGGCTATACGTTTAATGCCAACCTTTACACTGACTTGGATGAAATCGGCACTGATCGCTCAATCAATATTGGCCTCATCAAAGCATATGAAAACACTTATATAAAAGCCTCATATGGTATCTCCACCGAAGAAGAGCATGTATCGAAATCCGATTCGAAAGGCTACGCCATCTCAGTGGGTCTACTATTCTAGAATATAAATTATAAATGAAACTGAAAATGAACGATAAGTGTTTCTGACATAATGGGGACTCACCCAATACAAATTATGTCAGAAGCACTCCGTTAATGGTGCGGCCGAGAAGACTCGAACTTCCACGGGTGTTACCCCACAGCGACCTCAACGCTGCGCGTCTACCAATTCCGCCACGGCCGCACGACATTAACGAGCTAGGGGTTTAGCAAATACTGAACAAACAAACAAGCAAAAGGAACGTGTACGCACAATCTAAATGCCCTTAGTCTAAATGCCATCCCCATTTACATTAATATGAATGCCGCACTCATCTTTATCGGTTCCCGCCCAACGCCCCGAACGGTAATCCGCATCACTTGTTGCACGCGATGTGCATGGCATACAACCTATTGATAAATATCCATCTTTTACCAATGGGTGACGCGGAAGATCATGCGTCTCAATATAGCTGCGAAGCTGCTCGAGATCCCAATTCGCCAGAGGATTTAAACGATATTTTCCATCCCTATGCAGTTCGAGTACGTCCATATCCGTGCGCTGCGCCGTTTGGAAGCGCTTGCGACCAGTTATAATTGCCTCAAAAGGTGCCGTTGCACGCGCTTGCGGCAAAACCTTACGAATGTGACAGCATTGATCTAGATCACGACCCCAGAGGTTTCCTTTGGGATCCTGCTCTTTTAAATCTTGAGGTGACGGTCCAACACTACGAACATCCATAAGCCCCAGCGTGTCTTGCAAGCGATCTCGATAACGCATTGTCTCACCAAATAATTTACCAGTATTCAGAAAAATCACCGGCGTATTTGGATGCACTTGCGAAACCAAATGAAGTAAAATTACAGACTCGGCACCAAATGAGGAAATAATACAAAGTCGATTCCGAAATAACTCTGTTGCCGCATAATCAATAACTTCTATCGGCGACATAGCCATAAGTGTTGAATTGATAGCCGCAATATCATCAATAAAATGTGTTGCCTCGGAAGATGTCTTATTAAGATTGAGCATCATTTTAACCATTTCATTTTATCAATAAGCGTATTGGTTTTATCAATTAAGGCTTTAAAATTATCACCACTCGCGCGCCATTTTTCACGTTCTTGCGAGATAAAATTCAAACGCTCCGACCATTCCGCGGGATAATTCGCTTCCAGATCAGCCTTCAAGCGCCGCGCTAAACCAGGAGACTTCCCGCCTGTTGATGCCGTAAGCAAAAGATCACCACGCCGAACAAGCGCTGGCACATGAAAATCGCAAAGGGGACGAACATCTTCAACATTAACTAAGGTTTTATGCGCACGCGCCACGCTGACAAGCCGCTCCGCCGTCATATCATCAATATTTGCAATATAAATAATGTTAAAGCGAGATACTTCTTCATCGCTCGGAAGTCGCGCGATCAAGCGATCACCAGCTAAATCTA
>CBFHLW010000071.1:0-8344 GCA_965656805.1 Alphaproteobacteria bacterium | reverse complement strand
TTGATTATTTAGACACAGCAAATTATGAGCCGCGCGATGAGGCCAAATTTGAGTACCATTGGCAATGGGCTTATCAGGAGCGGTTTGCCGAAAAAGGCTTAATGGCACTTCTTGGATCTGGCTTTGACCCTGGTGTCACTAACGTCTTTACCGCTTATATTAAGAAGCATTTGGTTTCACATATGAAGACACTTGACATTCTTGATTGTAATGGCGGTGATCATGGTCAGCATTTTGCGACTAATTTTAATCCTGAAATTAATATTCGCGAAGTGACCGCACCTGCTCGTCATTGGGAAAAAGGTGAATGGATTGAAACGCCTGCGCTTTCAACACATCAACGTTTTGCTTTTCCTGAAGTCGGTGATCGCAACATGTACCTTATGTATCACGAAGAGCTCGAGTCTCTCTCCAAGCATTTTCCAGAATTATCGCGTGCCCGATTTTGGATGACATTTGGGGATGCCTATTTAAAGCATTTAGAAGTGTTACAAAATGTTGGTCTGACCTCAATTGAGCCTATTATGTATGAAGGTAAAGAAATTATACCTTTGCAGTTTTTAAAAGCTGTGCTGCCTGATCCAGGAGATTTGGGCAAAACAACGAAGGGAAAAACGTGCATTGGCAATATCGTGACGGGCGAACAGGATGGTAATACCCGCAGTGTTTATCTTTATAACATTTGCGACCACGAGGCCTGTTTTTCTGAGGTTGGTAGCCAAGCTGTTAGCTATACCACAGGCGTACCTGCTATGATTGGCGCTGCTATGATGGTGCAGAAAAAATGGCACAAGGCGGGTGTTTATAATATGGAGCAGTTTGATCCCGATCCATTTATGGAAATGTTGAATCAGCATGGTTTGCCCTGGCAATATGTTGACCTTGATAAACCTCTAGGTTTTTGAGCATGCTACCGACGCAGACAGCAGGCGCTGGCGCTTTTGCATCATTCGACTTAAGTCGCGTCCCTAGCCCATGCTTTGTCATTGATGAAGTAAGTCTCCGTCGTAACCTAGAGCTGTTGGCGGATCTTCAAAATCAGTCAGGTGCAAAAGTGCTTTTGGCGCTAAAGGCATTCTCGATGTGGTCGCTTGCTGATATGATTAGTGATCATTTATCAGGCTGTTGCGCCTCAGGTTTATGGGAGAGCCAGCTTGCACGCCGCCATTATCGTGGTGAGCTTGCGTGTTATTCGCCTGGCTATAAAATTTCGGAGATTGATGAAATCTTTCAACTTTCTGATCACGTTATTTTTAACTCGCCTGATCAAGTTGCTCGTTTTCGTGGCCATATTCAGGGGTATGCGTCTGATATTGGTTTACGCCTAAATCCAATGCATTCTGAGGGCTTGGTTTCAAAATATGATCCCTGTGCTGCTGGCTCACGTCTTGGGTGGCCGGTTGAGCGTTTGGACGAACGCTTGCCAGAAGGCGTGCGCGGTTTGCATATGCACACATTATGCGAGCAAGATGTACCGCCTTTGGCGCGCACCATAGACGCTTTACGTCCTACACTTGACCGTTTCAAAGGGCATTTTGACTGGCTTAATCTGGGTGGGGGGCATCTGATTACGGGGCCGAACTACCAACGTGATGATCTGATTGCTCTGATTAAGGAATTGCGAGAAACCTATGCGTGTGAGTTATATCTCGAATTAGGGACGTCCGTGGCTTTTGATACGGGAATTTTGGTTGGCGAAGTCCTCGATATTATTGATAATAATGGCCCAATTGCGATAACGGACTTGTCGGCAACCTGTCATATGCCTGATGTTATTGAGGCGCCTTATCGACCTGGTTTGCGTGAGGAAGTATTTGACGGTATCGATGTTTCATTGGGCGGGCCATCTTGTTTAGCTGGCGATATGATTGGCACCTATCGATTTCCAAAACGCCCAGAGATTGGTGACCGTTTAGCCTTTTTAGATCAATCACATTACTCAATGGTTAAGACCACTACGTTTAACGGTGTTATTTTGCCCTCAATTGCCATTTGGAACAGCGAAACAGACGCATTAAGTATTGTCAAAAGGTTTGACTATTCCGATTTTGAAGGGCGTTTATCATAAGATTGTGGTGAGTGAGAAATTTTCAATGAAAAATCAATTTTTAGGCGAAGAGTTATCTGCCGAGGAAAATAATCAAGACACAGCGCGTTACATTGTTGTGCCATGTGGGCTTGAGAAAACAGTATCCTATGGAACAGGAGCTTCGAAAGGCCCTGCCTCCATTATTGCAGCTTCGCATCAGCTAGAGCGAATTGTTGATAATATGGAGCCTTGTCTTGCTGGTATTTTTACACAAGACCCCATAAATTGTGATGATCCTATAGAGGGTGTCATCGAAAATTTACGTTTGCGTATTCAAAAAATTGTCGCCAACGGTCAAGTGCCAGTTACTTTGGGTGGAGAGCATAGTTTATCTTATGGTGCTGTTATGGGGGTAGTTGACGCTCTTGATGTGCCTATTGGTATTGTGCAGATCGATGCTCATGCAGATTTTCGTATTTCTTACCAAGGACACAAGCATAGCCATGCAAGCGTTATGCATTTGCTGGCTGAGGAAGGTTTGCCGATCTGCTCTCTTGGTGTGCGGGCTTTGGCACGTGAAGAGGAAGCCGGTCGTCGGGCAGCGGGTGCGATATGCTATGACGCGCATGATATTGTAAGGCATAATGTTTCATCCATTACTTTGCCGGGTGATTTCCCAAAACACGTTTATGTCACCTTTGACCTGGATGGCCTTGATCCATCCGTTTTGCCAGCAACGGGAACGCCTGTACCTGGTGGTTTAGGTTTTTATCAATCGCTTGATTTGATTAAGTCAGCGCTTGTTGGCCGGGTATGTGTTGGGTTTGACATTGTGGAATTAGCTCCGCTTGAAGGGCAACCTTATAGCGATTTTACGGCGGCATTGATTACACATCATTTGATGGCCATGTCGGGGGCTCCTGCTTCATAGGATGCTACAGCCATGGAAGGGTTAGCTATATTAACGTTGCTTAAATGCAATGTATGATTATTCTAGGATTACTCACTGGGGGAAAATATGACTTTCAACATTCATTTTAAGGCAGTAATAAGCGCTTTAACGGGTTTGATTTTTGGGTCTCAGGTTGCCTATGCGCAAGGACCAGAAAGCCGTATGGTCTTTTTTGGAGAAACGCATTTACATACAGTTTTATCTTTCGATGCTTATATTTTTGGTAATCGAAATGGACCAGATGAGGCATATCGCTATGCAAAAGGTGAAGCGATTTCTCATCCTGCAGGTTTTGAAATGAAGCTTGATCGTCCTCTGGATTTTCAAGCCGTAACAGATCATGCGATTTATTTGGGTATGTTGCCAGCTATGCATGACCCTAAGATGGAGGCCTCTAAGCACCCGATTTCTCTTGAGCTTAGAAAAGCAAAAACACCTGGCGATCGTCTGCTTGGGTTCCAAAAAATATTTTCGCTCCTCCAACCAGGCGTTAAAGATGATTTGCTTGATATGGAGATCGTAAAATCAACATGGGCAAATATTATTGAATCAGCTCAGAAACATTATGAGCCAGGAAAATTCACAACATTTATTGCCTATGAGTACACGTCGGGACCTGAAAATCAAAATCTACACCGGAATGTCTTCTTTAGGGGAGGGAAAGCGCCAGAGATTCCATTTAGTCGAATGGTTTCATCAAACCCTGAAGATCTTTGGGACTGGATGGACGAAAATAGAGCCGCTGGTATGGATAGTTTAGCTATTCCTCACAATTCTAATGGCTCTAATGGGCAGATGTTCAAAACCGAAACATTCGATGGCCAGCCTTTTGATGCCGCTTATGTTACCCAACGCATACGCAATGAGCCTATTGTCGAGGTAACGCAAGTGAAAGGAGATAGTGAAACGCACCCAATGTTATCACCAAATGATGAATGGGCTGACTTTGAAACCATGCCCTATCGTATTGGAACTTGGGATCCAAGTAATGTTAAAGGCTCATATATTCGTGAGGCTTATCTCAATGGCTTGATGTTGGAAAAAGAAGGAATCAAAAATCCATTTAAATTTGGTTTAATTGGGGCCTCAGATACGCATGTAGGTGCTGGTGCATTCACTGAGGGTGATTATTGGTCAAAAGTTGGTGTGATCGATGCTAATGGAAAGTTACGTGGCTCAGTTCCCCTTGATAAGCCGCGCGAGGATGGAAGCCTCTACACAGATAATAATTTTCAAACATGGAGCGCCTCTGGTCTTGCCGCTATATGGGCTGAGGAGAATACGCGCGAGGCCTTATTCGATGCGATGCGTCGTAAGGAGACCTATGCCACAACTGGACCGCGCATTAAACTTCGTTTCTTTGCAAGTGCAGATTATGAAGCGCCTATGATTAATGCACCTGATTTATCCAAACAAGCATATGCAAAGGGCGTCACTATGGGGTCTGACCTTATGCTTAAGGATGGGCAAGTGCCTAAATTTATTCTTTGGGCCATTCGCGATCCATATTCATCGACCTTACAAAGGTTACAAGTTGTTAAAGGCTGGGTTGACGCATCGGGAAAGCCACAAGAAACAGTTTATGATGTCGCCTGCGCTGGCGGTGTGGGGGTTGACCTCAAAACCAACCGTTGTCCTGAAAACAATGCCACTGTCGATCTGAAAACTTGTAAGTCTTCAGCACCGACAGGTGAGAATGAACTAAAAGTAATGTGGGAAGACCCATCTTATAATGCTAATGAAAAAGCATTTTACTATGCGCGTGTTCTTGAAAACCCAACATGTCGGTGGTCAACATGGGATGCCATTCGCGCTGGCGTTGCTCCACGTAAAGATATTGCTTCTACAATACAAGAGCGTGCTTATTCTTCGCCAATTTGGGTTAATTAAGTCCAGATTGGTTAGAATGTGACCAGGAAACTCTGAAAAGCAAACGAAAATATATTGAACGTAATTGTGAGAATAGGCCTTTTCTTAATATGCAGGGCTTTTTCTTCGCACTTGCCTTTCGGCTAGCCAATCATTTTTGCTGAGTTTAGCAATCACGTGTTTGTGGTTTGATACTTTGGGATAAGCTAGGCTTTTGTCTTTCCAGGAATGAGACGCAGGCTCAGAAGGCCAATAAACAAGCAAACCATAATTGCAACAATGACGGGTCCTGGGTCTAATGATGTTTCGCGCGACACAAGCATGCCAATGACTACACAAGACATACCAATTAAGCCTGCGGTCATAGCCATAGATTCCGGTGATTTACTTACCAGTCTTGCACATGAGGCGGGAATGATAAGCAGTGAAGTGATCAATAAAATACCTACCAATTGTATGGATGCGGCAACAAGCAAGGCCATAGCAATCATGAGCGCAGCTTCATGATAGCGCACATTAATACCTTCAGCTTGTGCAAGATCTTCGCTTGTAACCATAAGCAAAAGGCCTGGCCATAACTTGATAAGCCCCATAAGGCAAATGAGTGATGTTGCGATAATATAAATAGCATTTTCAGACGCAATACTTGTGACACTGCCAAGCAAATAGTCATGCATATCGATATCATCAGCGCCAAGAAGTGACATTGCGAGGATGCCAATGGCCAATGTTGCATGGGCCAGTAGTCCAAGAAGTGTGTCCGTTGCTAAAATCCGTCGGGATTGAAGAAAAACAAGAAAGGCCGCGAAACCGATGCCAACAATAAGAATGGCTATTTCAGAAGCAATGTTAAATGCCATTGAGAGGGCAACACCAAGAAGTGCGCTATGCGATAAGCCATCACCAAAATAGGCCATACGCCGCCAAATGACGAAACAACCTAAAGGTGCCGCGAGTGATGCCAGTGCGGCACCAGCAAGAATGGCGATAAGAAAATTATCCATGATGATGCTCGTTTTGTTTGGCGGCATTATGATCATGGCTATGATCATGAGTGTGCGGGTAAACAGAGAGAAGGCGCGCCATGTCTTGACCGAATAAAGAGATAAATTCCGGATCTTTTGCCACCGCCTGGGGTTCACCTGAGCAACAAATATGTTCATATAAGCAAACCACTTTTTGAGTTGAGCTCATGACTAAATGTAAGTCATGCGAAACCATCAAAATGGCAATCTTGCGGACTTCAAAAATCTTCTCCATTAGCGCATATAAATTTAACTGCCCGCTCATATCGAGATTTTGTGCTGGCTCATCAAGAATGAGAATTTCTGGATGTGCGTGAAGCGCGCGAGCGAGTAGAACGCGTTGTCGTTCGCCTCCAGAAAGGTTTGTCATTTGACGATTGAGTAAGTCTGTAATATTCGTCTCGGCGATAATCTCTTCGTCGAGTACGTCTTTATTTGCATTTAAGGTTAAGAACCGTTGCACGCTTAGAGGGAGTGTAGGATCTATATTTAGACTTTCAGGCACAAAGCCAATGCGTAGCCCGTCTTTACGGATCACGCGCCCACTATCTGGTTTAATCAACCCAAGAAGTGTTTTAAGCAACATTGATTTGCCCGCGCCATTTGGGCCAATAAGCGTTATAAAGTCACCGCTGTCTATTTTTAACGAGACATTTGACAATATGGTGCGCTCTTGTCGCGTTAGGCAAATATCTATGCCTTCAATCAGAGTTGTCATTCAGGTTGACCCTTTTTGTATAAAGCGCGTTTAGGCTTGTTTCTTTTTCTCTAGCATTTCGCCCATTTGCGCCCACAGCATATTAATGGCTTTAAGCGGACGAACCATAACCTTAAAATCAGTAATAAGGCCATCGTCGTTCCAGGTGATCATGTCAATACCATTGACATGGATGCCGTTCATTTCGCATGCGAATTCTAAGACAGCATGATGACCATCAACAATCTCTTTCTTATATTCAAAGCCTGTATTCTTAAACACGTCATTTGCAGCGTGTAAATATAGCAAAACAAGTTCACGTCCTTTTTGAGGCGTATGCACAACAGGTGAGTAAAACACCGCATCTTCTGCGAGTATATCGCCAAGAGCAGACATATCACTGCGGTCCATCATGTCATGCCATTTTGAAAGCACGTTTGGCAGATCTTTTTTCATAATTTTATTCTCCCGCGACGGCGGCGGGTGATTCCTTCCCTGTCTCAAAATGATAAGCTTCATCATCGAATGATGCTGTTTTCTCGCTATATTCATGAGGGAAATCTGGCCAGTTATTGGTGATTTTACCGGCTTCATTTTTGTACCAGCTATCGCAATCACGTGCCCAAACAGATGTGCTGAGACGCGCCTTGAGATAGTCTGCAAACCCTGCCATGCTTGATTTTTTGATTTCCAAGGTCGCTGCTTTTTTAGTGCCAAGCGCAGCAATCGCTCCGAGTACATAGTTTACTTGTGATTCAATCATGAAAATGATCGAATTCGTGCCTAGATTAGTGTTTGGTCCATATAGGATGAACAGATTAGGGAAATCAGGTAGCGTCATGCCAAGGTAAGCCTCTGCCCCATCACGCCATGCCGTATTAAGCGATTGCTTGTTGCGCCCTTCAATCTCCATTGGAGCAAGAAAATCAGTGCTTTCAAAGCCAGTGCCATAAATGATGATATCAAATTTATGTTCTTTGCCATCCTCTGTGCGAATGCCATTAGGTGTAATTTGATCAATATGTTTGGTTTCTACATGAACATTATCGCGCAAGAGAGCCGGGTAATATTCATCTGAGATCACCACACGTTTGCAACCGATAGTGTAATCAGGCTTTAAAATTTGACGCATTTTGGGGTCTTTGACTTGGGTGTCAAATTGCTCATTAATTCTGTCTTCTAATGAGCCAGACAGGGATAAAAGTCTGACTAGGAATGGCGGCTTCTTATTTTCATTAAAGGATAAGAAGCTAACTTCGAGAGACCAAAAAATAAGACCGCGATAAAACCGTCGTAAACCCGGCACATATTTAAATAAAAACTTTTGAAATGCTGAATATGGTTTGTCATTGCGCGGAACAACGTGACAAGGGGAGCGTTGAAAAACCGTCATTTGCTCTGAAATTTTTGCCATTTCCGGAATAAATTGAGCGGCTGAAGGGCCATTGCCAATAATGCCAATGCGTTTTCCCTCAAACTCATGCTGATGTTCCCAGCGAGCCGAGTGAAAAATAGGACCAGTAAAACTATCATGGCCTGCAATTGTTGGAATTTTAGGTCGGTTTAACTGGCCAAGTCCGGAAACGATAATGTCAGTTTCCGATGTTACCCCATTCTGGTCGGTTAATACCCATTTATTGGTGGTTTCGTTAAAACGGGCAGATGTTATCTCTGAATTAAATCTTGTCTTATCATAAAGGCCATATTTAATCCCAATGCTTGATATATAAGCAAAGATCTCATCGCGGGTTGGAAAAGTTGTGCTCCATTCA
>CBFHLW010000070.1:0-8496 GCA_965656805.1 Alphaproteobacteria bacterium | reverse complement strand
TTTTTCTTGAAACTGGGCATAGCTACGGTGAAAAACCAGCTGCCCGCGCCCGAAATAAACGCATGTCAAAATATAAGAAATAGCGAACACAAGAGGGTGAATGCCAAACATAAGCCCATAAACAGCTACAATCGCAAGAAAAGCTTCCCACATTCGGTATTCGGCAAGCCAGACAAGCGGCAATATGCCAGGAACAGGGGACGTCTCGTGACTAATAACCAAACAGTTCTTTTTAAAATCGCGATAGACTTCAAACTTCGTGTAATCTTTTACAGGGTAAACTTTGCGACCTTGAAAGGCTTGAAGAACAGCCTCAACGGTTTCGGGGTTCTCAAATTCAAGCTTTCCGCCCAGAGGGCCTGTCGTAATCACCTCAAAAAAGACCCCTGCCCGATAAACAGTTAATAAAAACTCGATAACTTCTTTTTCTTCATCTTCATCAATGAACTCGCTATCCGCTTCGGGCTGCTTAAGCCTTTGCGTTAGGTCGTCTGCATTACCTTCGAAAGTTTCGCCATCGACAGCGACAATGACATCTTTAGCGCGTAATGAAAGCCCAATCGCACGCGAACGCGCGCCAAGATCAACGATAGTTAGTAGTGTTTTGGCTTTAACGGGCTCACTATCTTGCGGCGTATCAAAGACTTGTGCGTCAAGATTATCACGAAGAACCTCGGACATTATATGACCACCTCAATTAGACCGTATCATGGATATTTGATTTGCTTTGAGCGATCTTCAATGGCACCAAGAAGGCGTCCATTTTCTTTGATCAACTCTGAAATCTGTGCAGATGTTTTACGTTGAAGGGTAACAACGTCTTGCAATGCCTTATTTGTCTCTGACATAACTGAACTTCCCTTAGCCGCTGATGAACCAACTGATTTGGTTTTTGCTAGAATTTTGTCTGTTGAAGCATTTTCCAGTGCAGCGAGTTTTTCTGACATTTTATTAATATCAGCTATCACATTCGCATTGAGTGTTTTATGAGCTTGTTCCATTTCCTTGAAAGAGAGCTCTACTTTAGTACCTAGCGCAACAACTGGCGCAGCAGACTCTACTTTTAGTATTTCAAGCTCCTTAAGAAGCTTACGATTAATGCCAAGAAGCTCGTCTTGATTGGACAGTGTCCCTTTGAGGTCTTCAAGGGACTTATTGACACCATCAACATTTTTAGCAAACACAACAAGAGCTTCGCGGCTCGTGTCACCAATCAGCCGCAAAGATCCAACTGAATTAAAATGCATGGTAAAGGCAAAAACCATACTGCCAATCACAGCAACAAGCGAAACAATGGCAATGGTTCGCGCATTTTTATAAATGGACTCGATATTTGACATTAGCTTCTTATTTTCATTACGAAGCTTGCTATATTCAGCTGTAATATCAGCAGCCGCTTCTGCTGCATCTAAAGTTAATTTAATGCTTTCTTGAACAGCATCCACATCAATCGTCATGCTAAAATTCCCTTATCCTGCTGATTAGCAGATGTTTTTTTGGCTATGCGTTTCTCATAATTTGCACATTTCGTGCCACTTGATGAGAAAACGGTTTGCCCTGGTAGGTTGGGCGACTTAAACCCAAAATATGAACAGCCCCAAGGGCGGTGTCGGTCATGCGTAACAAAAAGATGCCGGCATGCAGTGCAGGTTAATCGCGGATCTGGATTGCTCATGTGAACCACCTTTTGATACGCCCCACCCAATCTGCAATCATAAATCGAATACTTGCAGCACCACATAAGATCATTGCAATCCAGCTACCTGCTGCTTTTAGCGTTGATCCTTCATCCATATGTGCAAATGCGAGAAGCATAGCGTAAATTGCTAAACCAAAAAATGTGACACTGCTTATCATTTCTCCAATACTTTGACTGCGACGTTTCTTAGCCATTTCCTTCTCCCGATACGGACTTACCGAACTCATCAAAATGTAGATCATCTGGTAACTCAACATGAGGATGATCCGCGCTCTCGCCTTTTTCAATACGGTAAATATAAGCTAAGACAACAGCAACAGCATTATAAAGGCCATCTGAAATTTCCTGACCAATATTGCCTGTAAAGAACAATGCACGCGCGAGAGGTGGGCTTCTAAATACCGTTACCCGCGCTTCTTCTCCCCGTTCAATAATACGTGCCGCCATTGACCCTTTACCCATTGCAAGAATTACTGGCGCACCTGGCTGCCCTACCTCATATTTAAGCGCAACAGCAAAATGGGTCGGGTTCGTAATAATCGCAGTTGCCGAAGCAACATCATCAAGAGCACTTCTCTGTTGCGCCGAACGCTGTGACGCCTCCATTTGTTTACGGCGAATTTTTGCCTTAACCTCTGGAGAACCCTCTGTTTGCTTATATTCATCTTTTAATTCTTGCTTGGTCATAAGCAATTCTTGGATAAAAGTATGACGCTGCCAAAAATAGTCTATCGCCGAAATCGCAACCAACCCGATCAGCATTACGCCAATCAAAATTGGGATATAGTCCCTAATCACAATAAGCGCATTAAATAGATCTGTATCTGGCAAGCGCAATAAGCTTGGCAAAAAGCCATAAATACAAATCGCGGCTAACCCAAATAAAAGCACAACCTTCAAAATTGATTTGGCAAGTTCAACTAGAGATTTTACAGAAAACATCCGCTTAAGACCCGACAAGGGATTAATGCGATTTCCTTTAAAGCTCATAGCTTTGGGCGCAAAAATAAACCCGCCAACTGCGGCTTGCGTCGCGAGAGTTATAATAACCAATGGTAAACCAAAAATGAGCGTAACCTTCACGCAAAACATAAGAGCAGCATAGATATTTCGCGTTATGTGGTTGTCTAGCTGAACACCATTATCTATGCGAAAGAATGACTGCCAATCAGCAATATAAGCACTACCATATGTCGTCATGGTAATGATCATGAACAAACCCATAGCAAGTGTCGTGAAAACGAACATTTCCTTGGACGATAAGACCTTCCCATCCTCGCTGGCTTTCTTCAGCTTTCGTTCTGTGGGGTCCTCGGTTTTTTCTTGGCCGTCTTCGCTCTCACTCGCCACTGCTTAGACCTCCAATTGTGACTTCTATGTCACTCAAAGCATTATCGACAAGATCAGAAAATGCAAATCCCAGAACGCCAGCCGATATATATAAAACGAAGAAAACCCCCAGCATGGAAATTGGAAAACCAAATGAGAATAAATTAAGCTGTGGTGCGGAGCGCGTAATGATACCAATCGCAATGTTAATCATCAGCATCACAGTGATAATGGGTAACATGATCAATGCTGCTGCCATAAACATATAACCTGCAACAGCAATGCCAGCTTCAATAAGACCAAGTAAGCTTTGCATTTCGCCAATCGGCGCAAATTCATATGAACGCATCATAATCGCGATCGCCATAAGGTGACCATCAAGCGATAAAAAGATAACCACTAAGAATAATGAAAAAAGTCGTCCGACAACTGGGGTCTGACCACCTGCGTCAGGATCCATCATAGACGCATAACCTAAACCCGCAGATGTCGCCACTTTCTCCCCTGCCAAACTCGCGGCGGAGAACCATATTGTTAAAATTAAGCCTGCAAATAACCCAATGGCAAGTTCCTTAATAATAAGAGCAACGCCAAATGCAGATCCAATAACGGCACTATCTGGCACAGGAACTTTTCCTGCAATCAACACTGTCATCACCAATGCCAACATGATCCGCACAGTTGGCATAATCGAACGGCTTCCCATAAATGGGCTCGTAATCAAGAACGCACCAATTCGTAAGGATGCCACAAAATATTGCACCAGGTACTCGATCAATATCTGCATATCAATCGCTGGAAAAATACCGCCTTGAGTTGAAGAAAAATCCATCACGTACCTAGTTTAATTGCGCAATACGTTCAAAAATGAATTTAAAATAGTCACTTAATCCGACTAAAATATAATTAGACAATAAACCAAAGGCTCCGAGCACAACCACTAATTTTGGCACAAAGCTCAATGTCATTTCATTGATCGAGGTGGCTGCTTGAATGATACCGATAAAAAGACCAATCGCTAAAGCAATGATTAAAAGTGGACCGGCCGTCATTAAGATCTCGAAAAATGCCTGACGCAGCAGCTCAACGTTATTATCAAATTCCATTCTTATTTTTTCCTTAAATTAATTGGCTGAATAAGTTGCAGCTAGTGATCCAACCGTCATGGCCCACCCGTCAACCAGCACAAAGAGCAGTAGCTTAAATGGCAATGCCACAAGCATGGGGCTTAGCATCATCATACCAAGTGACATCAATATTGAAGCAATCACCATATCGATCACCAAAAACGGTAAAAATATGAGAAAGCCAATTTGAAATGCGGTCTTAAGCTCGGATGTAATAAAGGCGGGTAACAAAACCCGAAGCGGAACATCATCATTTGTTTCATAAGCCGTATCGCCAGCCATGCCTGCAAAGAGTGTTAACTCGCGTTCGCGCGTATTACGGATCATGAAACCCTTCATAACGCTTACACCAGTTTCCATAGCTGCCTCGGGTGACATGCTGCCTTCCATATAGGGCGTGACAGCATCATCATAAACCATGGTTAACGTGGGGGTCATAATGAATAGTGAGAGAAACAATGCAATCGCAATTAAGACTTGGTTTGGTGGGGTTTGCTGGGTCCCTAGAGCCTGACGTAGAATAGATAAAACAATAATGATCCGTGTAAAGGACGTCATGCCAAGCACGAGAGAGGGTAATATTGTTAATGCCGACATGAGAGCCAAAATTTGCAAGGAGAGAGAGTAAGTCGTACCCCCATCGACTCCCGACGTCATGTTAACAGCTGGTAGCCCACCCAACATTGAACCTGTTGCGGCTTGCGCATAGGCCACTCCCGGCAAAAAGATTGCACCTAAAAGCAACATCATTACGTGAGTGACACGCCCTTGCCCAATAAAGATATGGCCTAGCTTCAACATACTTGAAGCTCCGTGCTTGCGATATTTTGATTTGGATTACTTTCCAGTGACTGGGAATTTACAGCACTCGAAGCTGCGGTAAGGGCATAGAAATGCGATGTTTCGTTTTTATTGCCAATCAGAACAAATTCACGATTATCAATACGCACTAATTTTAGGCTCTGCTGAGGTCCAATGTTTGTGTTTGATAAAAGCTCAACACGTTTTCCACCATGAAGCTTTGAAACGATCGGCTCCTTATTACGGCGAATGACGACCAGCACCAAAACCATAAAACTTAGAAAGCCCAATACTGTCAAAATTTGGGATAATGAAACACCTTCGGCAGCCATTCTGCACTCCTTGCCATAATCTAATGGCTTAAAGGCAAAAAGCATGCCATCTCATGGCACACCGCGAAGATATTACCTAAGGTAATGTTTTTATTGTATTTTTATAAACATTGAGTAAATAAAAAAGCAGACCTATGTAAAATATTCCGTCTTTTGTCAATTTACCGACAAACAGTCTCTGTGCTCAAACGGTTTCTGGTTCAAACCGTCTCAACACGTTTTTCGAGGTCAACCACTTCTGAGAAGCGAATGCCAAAACGCTCTCCAACCATGACAATCTCGCCACGCGCGATAATCGTACCATTTACAAGAATATCGAGTGGATCACCGGCGAGACGATCAAGCTCAATTACCGAGCCTTCACTTAACCGCAATAAATCGCGAATTTTAATTTCAGCATTACCAACAACAACTGTTAGGTTAACGTCAATATTCTCAAGAACACGTAGATTTTCAACCCCAATGCGATCATTGCGCTCAGTTTTTCCTGTTGTCGATGCAACCGCTTCATCTGGGCTTTGAGCTTCTTGATTTTCATCAGTCATAACGACTTCCTTCTCTTTAAACTTCTTGGTTTAAGCGATGGGTTAGGCTGACCGCTGATTGCCCAGCAACCTCACCCATTTCACCGCCATAAAAGCGCTTATTCTCGAGGAACAATTCAACACTATCCGTCAGAGTGATTGGAATGACATCGCCAGCCTTTAAATAAATAAGCTTATTTAGTGGCACGACAGGACTACCCAAACGAGCATCCAAACTCAGAGGTATTCCGAGAACAGCCTTCTCTATCTTCTCACGCCATGTCGCATCATCATCAACAATATCCGAGCGCACCCGCGAACGAAGCTGCGAAGCAATGGGTTTAAGCGTCTGCAATGGATAAATAATATCAAAGGTTGCTGGATCCAGCTTGGGCAATTGAACGACAAATGAACAAATAATAACCATGTCCGAACCTTCCACAAAAGAAGCAAACTGCGGGTTTACCTCACGTCCTTGCGGAATAATTGAAATCTTAGTTAAATCCGACCAAGATTTCTCCAAGGTTTGATTGAGCCCGTCGACGACAATTTCAATCATTCGCTCTTCGGTCGCTGTAAACTCTTGTTTCTTACTCTTACTGTTTTTGACAAGCTCAAGATTGCCACCATAATAAGAATTAGTAAGGACAGATATAAAGTTTGGACTATGAACCATGAGCAATGAACCGCGCAATTCTTCAATTCGCGCCGTAGACAAGCTCATAAAATTATCAATCCCACTACAATAATCATCAAAAGATTTTACCTCTGGCGGGAAAGATGAAATACGCGGCGGGATACGCAGCATTGGCAAGAAAATAGACCGCGCAAGGCGAGCAAATCGTTCATTTATCATCCTAAGCGCATAATAGTCACCCAGAACTGATAGATCGTCCGACCCAAAAGAAAAGGGACGAACAATCTCAGAGTCAGCCAAATCAATGCCTGAGCTTGCAGAACTACTTTCCTGCAAGCCCTCAATGAGTGCATTGACTTCATCAGATGAAAGTTTACGCGATGCGGACACTAAATTCTCCAGTTACTCAGACAGGTTATGAATGTCTACTGCAACACAAATGATGTGAAATGGACATGTTCAATACCGCCGAAGCCCTCAAGCTCTTCTAGTCGCGTATTTAACCCGTTTAAAATCGCAGTAGAGAGCATTTCTTTCCCTTCGCGACCAGAAATATCTTGCTCGGTAAATTCACTCATCACTGTCAATATCTCAGAACGCAAGGCAACTTGATGTGTATCAACATTTGCCATCACTTCCTCGTCATACTGCGTCGCGACACCTATGCCTACCTGAAGAAACTTACGCGAATTCTTCAAATTCGTCGTCATATTACCTGTAAATTCATAGTAAGTTGTCACGAATGTTTCAACTTCAGGAACGTCTTTGGTCATCTTCTTAGGGATTGGATTTCCATCTTCATCCAATTCAACATCTGAGGGTTCCTCTTCAGCCTGATCATCATCTGACTCTGGTGATTGCGGGCGAGAACCTTCTTGACGCTCAATAATCTGCTCCACTTCGCTTGAGGGATCGGATGAATTGCCACCAAATAAAAAATACCCGACTCCTAAGCCGATTACGATGAGCAATAAACCACCAACAGCGGCCAAAAGAATGGGAACTAAGTTACTTTTCTTTTCTTCGTCTTCTACTTCGTCTGCCATTTTAATTGTTCCTACTATACAAAACCGTATGACCAGCCTTAAGCAGTCATATTAACACTACCTGAATGCACATTCTGTGCCGATTGTAACAAATCCTTTGAGGAATCGCTAGCAGAAGCGCTCTTAACACGACTAAAACTAGATTCTTTATCGCCATTTTTATCGCCATTTTGCTGGCGCCCATCATTGCGGCCACCAGAAGATAGAGATTGAAATAAACTTAAACGCAGACCCGCCGCTTCAAACATTTGCTGTAACTTTGCTTCCGCATCACCCAGAACATGAGCTGTCAAACTCGACTCACTTGCCATTTTAATAGACACATCATCTTGATTAAGCCGCATATTTACGATGACTTTTCCAAGAGATTTTGGGGTTAAAATGAGCTCTAAGTCTTGTTCTCCAGAAGACAAGCCCTTCTCCAGCCTTTGCCCAAGGCGTATTTCCCAGTCTTTGCGCATCATATCTAACATATTTGCATTAGCGTTACCGGTGCTGGCAAGCATGGGCTTATAGCTTTGCGAAACATCTTGTTGAAGAGATTGACCTGACGGGCTCACACTGGCGATTGTTGTTGATCCGGTTAAATTCTCACTTCGCTTAGCGCTTTGTCCTGTTGTCTCTTCACTCGACCTTATTGAGGCTTTCAAATCCGCACCTTTTAAAGCCATTTCATTTTCTAAAAGCCTATTCTCTGATACCCGCGCTAAAGTTTTTTGGACAATCAGACCACTTTGTATTGCCTTTCCCTCGCCATACTTAGGCATCGAAACCTCTAAACCATCACTCTTTCGTCGCACCCTAGGGGCGGCATCATCTTTCTTCTCCGCCATAGGGATAATGCGTTTAAGGACAATGGGCTCATCAACGCTTTGCTCCGCATCACCATGCTCTGATAAAGCGCGTTGCCCTATATCTGTAATATTAGGCTTTAAATTTTGATTTAGCGACACACCGTCCCGAATGGCATTTGGTAGAGCGCCTCCTTCTTGGCTAAGGCG
>CBFHLW010000069.1:0-9014 GCA_965656805.1 Alphaproteobacteria bacterium | reverse complement strand
AAAAATACCCCAAGGTCATTAACAAGACATTCGCAATAAAAAAGGAAATACTCGCAAGCCAGCCCGTTCCTAATTCCAAATGTCCAATCGCGTCTTGAATGAAACCAGAAAGCATCCCCAAAAGGCCCATCACGACAATGGCTGCGATACAGAGTGAGAATAGAAAATATTTAAGGTTACGTGTGTCCAACGCGTCCGAAAGCCCACGTTGTAGTGCTTGATATGTAATATCCTGCTTGGCCATGTACTACTCCCTAAAACGCTATATTGACCTATTATGACGAGCATATCACAATTAGCGACACCTTATCCTAAGGAATTAAAATTTAAGGAAGCACAAATGCCATCTTTACCCGCACTCATTTCTGCGCCAGACGCACGAGCTCTTTCCTGCGATCCAGAGCATAATATAATATTTATAGATGCCACATTTCTGCTTCCCCAAATGGGACGAGATGCAGATGCCGAATATTTAGAAGCGCATATTCAAAATTCTGTTCGGTTCAATCTAAATGAACAATCCGATTCATCAAGCCCCTTTCCCCATACCGCGCCGCCGCCAGATGAATTTGAGACGAATATGCGCAATCTTGGGCTCAATCAAAATGATCATATTATTATATATGATAACTCCCCTTTCCTATCAGGCGCGCGGGCTTGGTTTATGTTTCGCCATTACGGACACAGAAATGTCTCAATCCTTGATGGTGGTTTGGCTGCATGGCGCGCGGCTGGGGGCGCCATCGCCTCTCAACATGAAGCAAAGCAAGAAACTCGACCAATGGGAGACTTTAAAATTGCCCCTCCTGTTGCGGGGGCTATATTTAAATCGCTTACAGACATACAAGACCTGCTCGGTGACACACATATACAAATGATAGATGCCCGTAGCCCTGAACGCTTTCATGGGGAGGAACCAGAGCCCCGAGCTGGGATGGCAGCAGGGCACATACCAGGCTCAGTTAATCTGCCTGTGACAGCGCTTTTGGATTCTGACACTGGAAAAATGCGACCAATATCAGAAATCCGTGCGCTCTTTGACAGAATCCAAATCGACCAAAGCCGTCCGATTGTAACCACATGTGGGTCCGGAGTTACGGCATGCGGACTTGCATTTGCGTTACATTTATGTGGCACAGATTATGTGAGTGTTTATGACGGATCCTGGTCACAATGGGGACACGAAAGCCAAGATCGTACAGCCTGCCCCATAGCAAACTAGAGCGCACAATTTAGGTAACATGCTTGGTTTAGGTAACATGCTGGCCGAACGCCCATAACCATAGAATTATGATGGACTGCGGGGCTCATCACGAAAATACGATTTTGCAACCCCGCATAGAGATATGATAAATTGGAACTTACAAAAGCATGACCCTTTGTCCACCAAAAGCCTCAACACCTATGATAGATACGAAACAAAAAAGTGTTATTGGCATAGCTAACGTATCAGTGAAGCATTCACGCGATCAGTAACCTTTAGCGGTTACATCAATTCCGAAAAATACACTAAAAGAAACTCATCTATTTCTAAGGTTAGCATCTCAATCAAAGCATCAAAACGCCATCAACAGGATGGCCCTTATTTTCTAATTGTGATAATTTCTTTTCAGCGTTGACGACCACTTGCGAACATTTGTGTGAGTGGCGATTTTAAAAAAATAAAAATATTTAATGCCGCAAATCAAATAGAAATGAATGACATGAATAATATGTTTAATCGAACTTCGCTCTTTTTAATCTACATATTATTTGCAGCTATTCCACCAGCAGGTGCTGGCGGCATGTCAGGTGAAGGTCAAGAAAGAAATTATCGTGACTCAGTCAAAGTGGATGAGAGCACAGAACACCCCCTCTCAGCCAAAGATGAAAAACCAGTCTTGTTCGCAGATCCGTTTATGCCGTTTTGGGAAATTTCTGGCTATGTCGGTTATTTAGGAACTACCCGCACCCCTATTATAGGTTCCTCAAATTACCGCTGGAAAAACACAGACCAGTATAATATCGGTCTTCGCGCGACCAAATGGGAGACAGCCTCGCGGGGTTGGCAGCTGGATTATCGAAATTTCCAGCTTACAGCCAGACCATCGTCGCTCGTATCCCATGGGGCTTTAGCGATAAAACTAAACAGCATAAATTCTTTTTCGCTCACCCGCGTTTTTTCGTTTCCCCAAAAGTCATTGTTCGATGCAACACCTTATGTCGCTATCGGCGGAGGAGTTGATTATATAAAATCAACCATCATTTCAATGAATAATGCATCCTTATCCAATAGCGAATTTGGCGGCATCAATTATGGCCTACAGATCGGCTTAAGGCGCAACTTCAACGATAGTCTATCTGGCTTTATTGAAGCCAGAGCACTTCAGCATTCAGTGTCTTTAGACTGGGGCAGTGTTTCATTCAGCTCGAACATTCCAGTGCTAAACCTCAATATAGGGTTGGGCTATCGCTTTTAGCAATAGGTTCGCTTATCCCCGACTGAAAGTAAGACCTGCAAATTTTGTTAATCGGTCAATAAGTTTCTGACCCATGGCTGGCGCGGGCGTATAAATCCCTCCAGGAAGATCCGCACAGTCGCGAACCAAACAAATAGCCGATTGCGCAATCATTTTTGATGTAGACCCATAACCAGGGTCAAGATCACCCGTGACCACATATGAAAGCGTGTGCCCATGAGCGTCTTCGCCTAAGAATAAAATATCATAGTTTCCAGCTTCGCGACTTTCCTTAGAAGGACCTTCGCCAGGTTGAGGCACATCATCGCCTTCTAACGGATTATGGCTCGCCATAAATTCAGCCACCGCTTTACCAGCATCACCATTGCCGCCCACCATCATCTCGTCATAAACAAAATCTGCGCCATAGGCGTGACCCAGTAAGTCATTCGACCGATGAACATTTTTAGTGTTAATCGGCGCCATAATGAATGGGGCGAGCCATTCATCGCGCGCTTCATCATAAGCAACTTTATCACCGGCGGGCTGATCTGGGCCAGTTTGGCTCTGCGTTAAGCAAAATGGGTTCACTAATACATTAAAAAGGCTTGGTTTTTCAGAAAGGGCTGCCATCGTTGCGCCCAATGAGGCCGCCGTCCCGCCAGAAAACTCGCCATTCATTGACCGCACACGACACTTCACACGGGATAGGGGATGCCCAAATTCTCCTTGAGCCTCTTTTTGCAGCGCATAGACGCCAAGATCGAAAGGAATACTGTCAAATCCGCATGAAAACACAATACGAGCGCCGCTTTGCTTGGCTTGGGCCCCATAGGCATCAATCATGTCATGCATCCAAATTGGTTCGCCGCTCAAGTCGACATATGCTGTCCCCATTTTAGCGCAGGCGGCAACCAAGGCTGTGCCATAAAGCTGGTAAGGGCCAACTGTCGTCAAAATACAAGATGCGCGCTTGGCCAATGCCTCAAGACTTGCCGTATCACCAGTATCAGCGACTAAAATCGGCACATTAGCGTCAATGCCCATCTCGGCACGTACTTGTTCTAACTTTGCTTGGTTGCGGCCAGCCATGGCCCAGGTAATAGCCTGACCCGGCTCAGCATGTTGCGCCAAATATTCAGCAACCAACCGGCCCGTAAATCCACTCGCGCCAAATACAATAACATCAAACTCGCGTAGGTCGCTCATAACTCTTCTCCTATGTTTGTAATGACGCTACATTATTTCAACGAACAATCCAATAGACGACCGACGAACGTTTTTACTTTTACTTATGAAGAAATCGTATAGGCTATTTCAAAATAAATGGGGGAGGGAAAGAATGACCGATATTAGCATGCAGGCACCTTCAAAACGGGCGCGCAATTACACTCTATTCATACTTTTGATTGTTTACACGTTCAACTTTATCGATCGTCAGATCCTATCCATATTAATCGAGCCTATTAAAGCTGACCTTGGTCTGAATGATATACAGATCGGGCTGCTTACTGGTTTTGCTTTCGCCTTTTTCTATGCAACTTTAGGCATTCCAATCGCCAAACTTGCTGACAGTTCTAATCGCCGCACACTGATTGTCGGCGCCCTCACATTATGGAGCGCAATGACAGCCCTGTGTGGTCTTGCCGGTAACTTCTGGCACATGTTATTAGCGCGGATTGGGGTCGGTATTGGCGAAGCTGGCTGTAGCCCTGCAGCCCACTCAATGATCTCGGACCTTTATCCCGCAAACCAACGTGCGACCGCTCTCGGCATCTACTCGCTTGGCATCCCATTAGGCATTATGTTCGGCCTATTTGCTGGCGGCTGGATTAATGAATTATATGGCTGGCGCGTTGCGCTTTTCCTTGTTGGCGGGCCTGGCATAATATTAGCAATAGTGATGCGCTTTACCGTTAGCGAACCAATGCGCGGACAAGCCGAGGGACGCGTCGCATCAGATATCCAGCCGACAATTAAAGAAACCCTTGTTTATTTATTAGCAAAGAAATCATTCCGGCATTTATCACTAGCTGCCGCGTTAACCGCATTTGTCGGATATGGGTTTGTTACATGGGCGCCCTCTTTCCTTATTCGCTCTTTTGGCATGGGTACAGGTGAAGTCGGCACATGGTTTGGCCTTTTGCTTGGTGTCGCAGGTGGCGTGGGTATTTTTTTGGGTGGCTATTTGGCCGACAAATTCGGCGCAAAAGACCCCAAATGGTATTTATGGATAACTGGGATCGCTTTAGTTATCATGACCCCATTCAACCTCATCATTTACACAGCAACAAATTCAAATGCAGCACTCTTAGGCATGATTATTCCTGTTCTTTTGGGTAATTTTTACCAAGCAACAAGCTTTTCACAAACCCAAGGCATGGTGGAATTACGGATGCGCGCCGTCGCTGCTGGCATTCTGCTTTTCATCATAAACATGATCGGCCTCGCTCTTGGCCCGCAAGCTGTTGGCATTATCTCTTACTTGCTAACGGAAAGCTATGGCGATGACTCGCTGCGCTACGCGTTACTCATTTGCTCACTAATCAATATTTGGGCGGCTATTCACTACTATATTGCAGGTCGTAATTTAAAAAATGATCTTGTGCTCACAGGGGCCTAAGCAGACCCGCTCAGCGATAGAGGACACAACATGATTAAAGCTGTAATATGGGACTTTGGCGGTGTCATAACCTCAAGTCCCTTTGATGCCTTTAACCGCTACGAGAAAGACAATGGCCTGCCCAAAGATTTCGTACGTCAAATCAATGCGACCAATCCAGACACCAATGCCTGGGCGCAATTTGAACGTAACGAGATAGACGCCCAGGCCTTTGATATTGCTTTTGCTGAAGAAGCCAGCGCACAGGGGCACAACGTACCGGGACGCGATATTTTAGCCTGCTTAGCGGGAGATATTCGCCCTGAAATGGTAGAGGTCTTAAAAGGCCTCAAACAGCGCGGCTATAAAATTGGTTGTATAACAAATAATGTCAAAGCTGGTGAAGGTGCGGGTATGGCACGCACACAATCTAAAGCCGATGCTGTGAGTGAAGTACTCGCACTTTTTAGCCATGTTATTGAAAGCTCCAAAGTTGGCGTGCGCAAGCCTGACCCTGAAATCTATAAAATGGCATGCGTCGCTATTGGCGTTGCGCCAAATGAAGCCGTCTTTTTAGATGACTTAGGCATTAACCTGAAACCTGCAAAAGCATTAGGTATGCAGACAATTAAAGTCGGCGCGGCCGCGCCAGCCATTCAAGAACTGAGTGAAATTTTAGGACACGCGCTTCACTAAAAAACCAAGCCCACAACATGGTAAGTCTTGCCCATCATATATGTCATTTTTATAAAACATATATGCGCTCGCACGAAGAAGTACGCGCCCCAATCGAAACAAGACATTAATGGCCACACAATCCTCAACAAATAACCTTTAAGAGTCTGAACCCGCTATACGGCAAAGGTCCAAATTTTGTCGCAGCTGCACCCATATATAATGCCCTCAGCGCTTTGTGCTTTTGCAGGATCCTCTCTAAATCGCAATTAATATTGACGCGAGAATAGCGCCATTTCCCCTACTGACCCTCAATCATTTTAGGCGCTGCTCTCAACGACCTATCCGTTAAATTTTGCGGAGAAGCCAATGCGCCCACACCATAAAATCGCGATCAGAAAGTAAAAAAAAGCCCCGCCAAGGCGGGGCTTTTCTATTTGTTAACGCCGACTCACACTTAGTGTGCAAGTGCGCCCGAAGGTGCTTTAGGCGGCACTTTACGTGGGAACACCATTTCAAGAACCACAGCCAAAGCAGGCAAGGCTGTCACGGCCATGATCATGTTGATCATAAACATGAATGTCAGCAATAGGCCCATATCTGCTTGGAACTTCAGCGCTGAGAAGGCCCAGGTCGATACGCCAACCGCAAGGGTAAGCGCTGTAAAGACAACGGCCATACCTGTTTCTGTAAGCGTTTCTTTGAAACTGTCGGTTACGTTGAGGCCCTCAGACAGATGGAACTGAATGCGATTGTAAATATAGAATGCATAGTCCACACCCAAGCCAACGGCCAGCACCATCACAGGCAATGTCGCCACAGTTAGACCAATTTGCAAAACCTCCATGAACCAATAACCCATAAAGGTTGCTAGTGTAAGCGGCAAACAACATGCAATTGTTGCGCGCCAGTCACGATAGGTGAGAACCACGAGGAAGATGATTGTCAAATAAACATAAATCATCATCGGTAACTCAGAGGTTTCAATTTCCTCATTCACAGCAGCTTGAACACCCATATTACCAGAAGCAAGGCGAATATTGACAGGGACATCACGATAGCTTGTGACATTAACGCCAGCTTCTCTCACTTTAGCAACGATGTCTTCAACATTATCCGTGCGCACATCATAGATAACTGAAAGAGCGGATTCGAAACCATCATCAATCATGTCGACAATTTCACCAACCTCTAGGCCCTCAGGAGCCCTTGAAAGTGGTGGGTCGGTTTCAAAAAACACACTTGCATGCGTCGGTGGGTTGTTGTCACGGAAATCTTTAACAGCATTCGTTACGCGCTTAATAGTCGTCGCCTTACTGTCTTCGAGGAAGATAAGCTGTGTCAGCAAAGTACATGTCTCATTCAAAAGACCTGTGCTTGTGCCGATTGGGCCAACAGATTGTACAAGCGCGTATTTGTTACGCGGCAAGGCCTGCCATTTCAAATTACCCTCGTTGAACCCTGAAAATGATTTACGCGTCACATATGGCAATGACAAGGCCAAAGAAACACCTTCAACATTGCGTAGATACCACGTGAACTCATTTAAATATTTCATATATGGATAATTGATACAAGATTCAGTAGGTGTCTCAACGATAACTGTTAAGAGATTTAGACCCAATGAGAAATTGCTTGCAATCGCACGGCTATCCTGATTGTAACGCGCATCTTCACGAAGTTCAGATGCACCAGCATGCAAGGCGCCGACATGGCGATCTTGGCTTTGGATAAATGCTGTAACGAACAGAGCTGCACTTAGAATACAAACAACAATGGCTGAACGTGGATTAGCAATATTACCCAATTTTTTCATCAAACGCACACGACTGATGCGTGCTTTTTGAATTCGGTCGGCAAAACCTTCTTCAATCTGAAAGAAGGATGCCAAAATTGGCAACATCACCAAGTTGGTTAAAATTTTCAAAGCCACACCGATAGAGGCTGTGATCGCCAATTCTTGGATCATCACAATCGGGATAAGGATAAGTGTACCAAAACCAACAAGGTCTGTAACAAGGGCCATTGAGCCTGGGATCAATAACCCACGGAAGCTTGCGCGTGCAGCTTCTTCACTGGACGCGCCTTCTGAAATTTTTGCCGTAATCAAATTAATTTGCTGAACGCCATGACTTACACCAATGGCAAACACAAGGAATGGCACCAAAATAGCGAGTGGATCGAGGCCGTAACCCAACAAATTCAGAATACCAAACTGCCAAACCAAAGAGGTCAATGAACAGAAGAGCGGCAAGAAGGTGAGGATCGCTGACCGTGCATAAACGTAAACGGATAATACGGTCAAAATAAAGGCGATAATAAAGAATTGAACAACAGTGCGCGCACCATCGGCAATATCACCAATCATTTTTGCAAAGCCAATGATTTGAATTTCAAAACGATCGTTTTCAAACTTACCGCGGATATTATTTTCAAGCTTGTCTGCCAGATCAAAGTAATCAAGCGGCTCGCCAGTGGCGACATCTTTGTCGAGCAATTCTGCGCGAACCATCGCAGCACTAAAATCAGTTGCCACCAAGCTGCCAACAAAACCACCACGCACAACATTGTTTTCAATGATGTTTAACGCAGGCTCACAGCTTGTTTGCAAACTTCTCGTTTTAACGCGCGATACGCAATCCGAGTCAATATTATCAAGTGTAATAGTGCCAGGGATCACATCATCGGCCACAAAGCCGTCCTCAGTAATTTCAAAATAACGTGAATTTGGTGTCCATAGGGAAGTCAACGTATGGCGCGCAACACCAGGAAGATAGAAGAGGGCATCTGTTAGCTCTTTATACTCACTGAAGAACTCTTTGTTCCAAATCGTACCTTCGCGCTCTTTTAGAACAACAATAATACGGTTTGAGCCAAATAGTTGATCCCGATATTCTTGGAATGTCTGGATATACTCATGACCCGTTGGCAACTGCTTTTCAAAGCCAGCAGTCATTCTCAACTGTGTCGCATAAAACCCGCCATATACTGTAAATGCAGCAAATAAAACGAGAATATAAACTTTGAACCGGAAGACAAAGTTTTCTAAGGCTTCAACCATAAGCACCCTCCCAAGTGACTGAAATGAAATAAGGGCCAGATTGCCCTCGTGTATCGGACAATCTTCACCGAAGACACCAAAATTGCAAGCAAAATCATTCTAAAAGTAAAAATATTGACTTATTAGACACATTTATTCCAACACGATCAAACTATCGCCTAAATGCATAATTTTCTGAAGCTAGAAACATACCCTATCAGCATTTATCGACATTAATCTGGAGGGTAGGAGCTCATAG
>CBFHLW010000068.1:0-9176 GCA_965656805.1 Alphaproteobacteria bacterium | reverse complement strand
TTGTGAAGCAACAAGTTCTTCAGCAAGCAGCAACAGCAATGTTGGCGCAAGCAAACGGACAGAAACAAGGTGTCTTGCAACTCTTGCAGGGCTAAACGAGACCTAAGGAGAAGTCCCAGGTGTGCCGCCTGGGACTTTTTTCCATATTTTTATTTGTTTTATTTCAATAGGTTATATTGAAATAAAAAAATACTTAGCCGGTTTGGCTAAAGTTTTTCTATGCCTGTCGTTCTTCTAGCCGAGACAAACGTCTACCTTAGGAGAAAAAAATGGCACTTACATTAAACACAAATATCGGCGCGCTTAACGCCGCAGCGGCAGCAGCCAAAACGAACCGTGAAATGGAAGTCTCTATGACGAGACTTTCCACAGGGAAACGTATCAATTCAGGCGCAGACGATGCTGCAGGTGTAGCAATTGCAACGCGTATGACTGGTGTTCTACGGAGCACACTTCAAGCAATGCGCAACGTTGCCGATGGTATTTCATATGCAGATACGGCAGAAGGTACGCTCGATGAAATGGCCAATATGGTTATTCGGATCCGTGAGCTTTATATTCAATCTGATGTTGGCACACTCTCAACCGAAGACGAAAACAATATTAGTATTGAGATCGCGGCCCTAAAGACAGCATTAACCTCAATTGTCACAGCAACGACTTGGGCTGGTACAGCTATTACAGATGTTTCCATTAAATCCGACGCAGCAGGCACAGGATTTACTGTAAGTGGTTCGCTCTTGGCCGCGCCGTCAACATTTGCATCCGCAGCCTCGGCTGATGTGGCTCTAGCGACGATTGCTACTGCGCGCGCCACTTTAGGCTCGCAAATTAACGTCATGAATAATTTGCTCAATAATTTAACCAATTATGCAGCCAATCTGGGGTCTTCCATTGGAACGATTGAAGATGCCGATTTCGCAGCAGAAACAACAAAAATGGTTAAAATGCAGGTCCTTCAGCAAGCAGCAACAGCAATGCTTGCACAAGCTAATCAGTCTAAGCAGAACATTCTACAACTTATTCAAGGCTAATAACGGTTTAGGCAAACATAAAGACAATAAAATTGCTTAAGCAAGGTTAAAGAAAATAAAAAGAACCTAAGGAGAAGGCTTCGGGGTTGCCACCCCGGAGCCTTTTACTGTTTTGGGGCCAGATTTGTCTTTGAATAAGAAAGAGCTTGTGAATATCTTAATATTATTAACGTTTTAAGTCGAAAACAAAGGCCGGTGTTCATTAAAATGTGCTAACTTGTTTTCAATATTCGCAAAGATTTTTGGAGAAGTTTCATAATGTTTTGTCCTGCGTTCATATATGACGTTGTCGTTGCCCGTACGGTAATTGATTTTTTATCGGGAGAGATTGACTTAATTGGTGAAGCTAAAAAATTTTCAGAGGGATTGAGCGAGGCCTACGAGACGCCAATCCTCCCCGAAGAATTGGCAGCTGCTGGAGAAGAGATCGTAAGGTTTTTGAGTGATATTGATGCAGCTGATCAGGCTGTGGAGTTATTAACTGACTTTGCTTACTACCGCCTGTATTTTGCAAGCCAAGGCAAAGAGAGAAAAGTTAAGCCTTTATTTGGTGCCATTGAAGACGGTGTTAAAGTTAAAGAATATGAGCCTAAGCAGGCAATGGTTGCCTTTAAAGCTTATGTATTTGGTTTGCGCTCCAATGTCTCGCCTAAATCAATCCCTGGGTGGGACATTAAGAATGATGAAAACTTTCCAATGTTAAGTGCGCTTTGCCAAAAAGAAGTGAGCGTTTTCGATTTACTTTAGTATGAATAAATTTAGTGAGGCTTTTTCTAACTGTCTTTTGTCATGCTATCCATGAACTGTGTTAGATAAGATCCTGTATCTTTGAGGCTCTTGACTGCACTCTCCATGGTGCCAAACTTTAACATATAACGTTCGCGTGCAGCTTCCATATCCGAGGATAAATCCGATAGTTCTAATTTGTAATCCGACAGATCGTCTGAATAATCGGATATTTTTATATTAATATCACTGCCTCTTTCCAAAACATCGTCAGCATAGTCAAGGATTGTGTCAATCAGGCTGCGACCAATATAAACCGATGCTGTTGCGTCGGTTTCAGTTGTGGTAATATAAAGTCCATTTGTTTCCCCCGATGAGGAGTAATGGACATTTCCATCGGTTGTCATGGACACTCCGTCAATCGTTGATGTGCCACTTGATAAATCGAAACTATATTTACCAGGAGTAAAGCTGTCGCCAACCATTGAGGTCGTGAGGTTTCTATTGTCGGTTGTAACCCTTGAGTTCATGATGGCGGCAAAGCTATCAGGATCGTTTTCAAAGGCTGTGACAAAATCATCATAATCTAGTGTAAGCGTGCCATCTCGTTCAGTGGTAATACCAAAACTGGTTAGGTAGATTTGGTTGTCACCAAAACCTTCAAGCGCGGTTGTCGTCAACGTCCGTAATTTATTTTGAAAACTACGCATTAAGGGGTCACCAGCAAGGGCGCCAACTGCAGCACCGTCGGAACCGCGATTGGTATATTCCTTTAAGAGGGAAGACAGTCGATTAAGTTCTTCAACGAAGATTGAAATTGCTTCATAAGCGGTTGCTGTGTTGTATGAGAGCGCGGCAGTAACCGGATCAGTATTGTCATAATTGAGCGTCACAGTTACACCGTCGAATAAATCATCAATTGTGTTTGATGAACGGGTAACTGTTACACCATCAACTGTGAAGATCGCATCTTGTCCATCTTGCGCGACCTGATTAGCATTATAGGTTGAAAAGTCTAGATTGGCTAAGCCGGCGTCACCCGATGTTTCAGTTGCGCTAATTCGCATCGCATAGTCAGCACCACTTGTTGCTTGGACAATTAGTGAGTAAGAATCAACACCAGTTTGTAAGATGGAGGCAACCACTCCGATATCTGCATCATTTATGGCATCTCGTACTTCTTCAAGCGTATCACTTCCGGTTGGGATGGTTACAGTTTGGGTGGAGAGGTCTGCGTTTGATGAAAACGTCCCGTCAGACCATGTGCCAAATTCAAACGAGAGTGCGCCAGACCCAACAGCTTCAGTAGCTGAGGTATAACCATCAAAAACTAATGTGTGTGATGTAGCGAGCTGGTTGATGTCCATCGTGTATGAAAACTGAGACACCTCTTTAGCATCCGTAATCGCAACGCTTATGCTGGCGTCAGATGAAGTTGCATTTAAGCCTGTTGTTTCATTTAAGGCTTCGAGCGTTGTTTGAAGGGTCGTGAATTCCGTTTTAACTTTACTTAAGCTCGAAATAGAGACCGTTTTTTCATCAATTTTCTTGGTCAGGCGCTCTTCTTTGGGCAAGCGTTCAGCATCAACCAGAGCATCAACAATCTGGGTGCTATTTAGTCCACTACCGGCATTTAGCGCGCTGATATAGTCTACAGCCATTAAATTTTATATTCCTGCTTACTATGCATAACGACTTTTTTTTGCAAATTTTATGCCGATTTGTGAAAAACCTGTGCCAAAATAGATAAGTAAAATAGTGTCATCTGCTTAATTTTATTGTTAAGCCGTATATATGCTGCGTGATTATGAGGTAATTCTATGAATGTCATTTCAATTAAACTGAAGCTAACTCTTCATGAGCTTGGTATCTCCCTAATGATTGGACTCATTGTTGGATTACTCATGTCTCTTGTCGCAAACGCCTTTGTCTTGGGAGTGACATATTTTTCTGGCCTACGTTCAGACCTTATTTTCTTCCCTATTTCTATCGGTGGCGAAGACTATTCTTTAACCCCTTTAGTTGTATTGCCTGCAGCCGCATTATTGGTTGTGCTTGTCCGGAAGCGTTTAAATATTACGCGATTTCATGGACCAGCTGATAGTATTTACGCCGCACATCGCACGGATAACGAACTAGATGTTAAGACGGGACTGGGCTCGACATTAATTGCTTTTATTTCTGCGAGCGGTGGTGCGTCTGTTGGCCAATACGGTCCACTTGTACATTTTGGTGCAACGATGGGAAGTTTTTTTAAACGTTGGTTCGGGGCAAGTGCGACCACAGATATTTTTATTGGCTGCGGTGTAGCTGGCGCGATATCTGCAGGATTTAACGCGCCACTAGCTGGTGTAATATTTGCTCTTGAAGCTATTTTGCGACATTTTTCACTTCGCGCGATTGCTCCCATTGCCATTTCATCAATAAGCGCGTCTGCATTTAGTCATTGGCTATTTGGTTCTAACCATGCCTTTCGTATTGAAATCACCAATATCGACTTATTAGGGTTATTGCCGCCTATTATTATGAGTGGTCCAATTTTTGGTCTGATGGCAGTTATATTTATGTTTTCGCTCCGTTATTCGGCGCGGTTGGCAACCATGTCGCAACTATCACCTTTGCCGCTGGCGTTGATTGCAGCCATTGGCTGCGCTGGCGTTGGTGTTTTTGTTCCAGAAGTGCTTGGCTTGGGTACATCTGTCGTGCAGTCGATTGTAAGTGGTGGATTTGTATCTGTTGAATTATTATTGCTGCTTGTTTTGAAGCTTTTTGTGACTGCACTTTGTATTGGATTTGGTTTGTTTGGCGGGGTTTTTTCGCCAGCAATATTTCTTGGTGCTGCTTCGGGTGCTGTGCTTGCAACCTTATTTTCTGGTTATGATGTTGGAAACTTATCTACTATTCTCATCGTCTGCGGCATGGCCGCGGTGGCGGCCCCCGTTTTAGGTGCGCCTCTTGCCGCTGTTTTGATTATACTAGAATTAACCCTTTCATATGAAACGGCAGTCATTGCGTTAATCACAGTTGTTTTGTCAGGTATTGTTGCCAATGTGCTGTATGGAACTTCATTCTTTGATCGCCAACTACTCGATAGGGGCATTGATATTTTGCGCGGTCGCGGGCACCTAAAAATGATGGAAACCCCCATTACGTCTCTAGCGCAGGGCGATTTTGTTAAGACCACGCCAACAACACGCGTCAAGACGGGATTGGATTTATTGATAAAGAGTAACTCAAGCGAAATTTATATTGTTGACCACAATGACAAATTTGCAGGGAAAACGACAATTGTTGATATGCTACGTTCAGATCCAGCTGCGCCTATGTCTTCCCTCGCTGACCTTGAACAGCTATCTATAAAGTCTGATGCATCTCTGCTCCAGGCTATTGAAGTTGCGAGTTCCTTTGTAGGTGAGTCAATTCCCATCATTGATCGCGAAGAGAATGTTTTGCTAGGTGTGGTAACGGAGAGTGATCTATTTACTGCTTACTTAGATTTGCAAAATAATTTGATTGATATTGAAAAGAAGTAAACGTGACATCTGCCATTTTTATTAGGCAATTAAGTTAATTTCGTCTTGATACCTTGGTGCAGATTTAGTGATGTCCGACGTATAGATGGCTTTTACAGCCGCCGCATTGTGCATTGGTGTTGGCGCAAATGTTTGCCGTGACGAAAAAAAACGTTCGGACACTAAAGTTGATGGCGCACCACGTGGATGAAATTGCTTCGTTTGCGTTTGATTTTGAATTGTTGATGTGTTTGCAAAAAATGGTGCGGCGGATGACACAGCCCCACGCGTGTCTGTATTAGTTGGCATGGGGATTGCAAAGTTAGCGGCAAGGGCGGTTGCTGGCGTTGATAATGATTTTGTTGAAAATATCGACTGAGCAACTGCGGCAGTGGATACATCTTTCTGCGTCGTCGAGATCGACTCCGCGATACGTAAATGCTGTGCGCTATTGATGCTATCAAACTGTCCCATGCCTATAAATTAAGCAATTTTAAACGATCAAGCAAGAGAATTAAGAATTATGAATATGAGTTATGGAAAAGTTGGCGAGGCTTATAAAAACGCAGATCGTCAAGCCATTAATGAAATTACAGATCCTCACGCCATTGTCTTGACGATGTTTGATGAGCTCCTTAAGTCCATGATATTATTTGCAGATAATGCTGATCTCAAGGCTGGTGGCGATTTAGAGTTAAAATCTAAAAATTTTGCGCGCGCTATGACGATTGTTTATGCGCTTCAGTCGAGCCTGGATTTTGAACTTGGTGGTGATATTGCTAATAATTTATTTCGTCTCTACGAGTATTGCCGCCAGCAAATGCTTGAAGATATGAAAGTTGGGCACGGCGTTGCCACAAAAGCGGCGCACGTTCTTTTAGTGGATATTCGAAACGCTTGGGCTGAGATTAAAGCCGATGACTAGCTTTTGCCGGCATTACCCAAGAAATTTATTTAAGAGTCGATGAGTGCGAGTATAAAATGAGTGAATTCCGTGAAAAATTTGAACATCTTAATAATGAGTTACGTTCAGCTTTGGTGATTGGAGACTTTGAGGCGGTTTGCATCGTCGACGCTGAGCGCCGCGCTCTGTTGAGTGATTTCATGAGTGTTCCGAGCAAAGCAGATGATGAGCTATTGGCATATATTGAATCTTGTGCCGTTGAAAATGCTCAGATAAGTGCGGATTTAGATGAAGCTTTAACCAGCTTAAGTCATCAATTTAGTAAATCTCAAAAAATGATGCGGGCCTATAGCAGATAGATATTTTTTTCGTTAAGGTGTTCGTCGTTGCTTTGGATTAACTGGCTTCGCGCTCTTCGTTATTCGCCATAATTGGACGTTCAATCATAAGCTTTTTCATTTTTTCGATCAGGGTCGTGCGCCGTAATTTTAAAGCGTCAGCGGCACTACTGATTTTGCCATCCGTTTTCTCAAGCGCTGCTTCAATCAAAACCGCTTCGACATCACTTAAGTGTCGCCGAATGTCTATATGATCAAAATAAGCAAACCATTGCTGATAATGCGATGGGTGGGGAAGTGGTGTTTGTGTTGCATCGCCGTTTTCGGTATCACCGCTAACACCCGTTAAACCCGAAGAGGCTTCCCAAAGTGCATTTTGCTCTTCATCGTGATTGGGGACCTTTAGGCGAAGTAAGTTTTCTCGTACATTCTTGCCTGTAACGTTACGGGCAGGAAACAGAACCGTTGCTCGTTCTATGACATTTCGTAATTCTCGAATGTTTCCTGGCCAGGTATATTTAGCGAGTTCCGAAAGTGCACTTTCATCGAAGCTCGGACGATTTTCAATATTCTCTGATTGGTCCATGATGCGATCAATCAACATTGGTATATCAACCGAGCGCTCCGCTAGGTTTGGTACATTGATTGGAAAGACATTAATCCGATAATAAAGATCGGCCCTGAATTGCCCTGTGTCAACGAGCCCCTCTAGATTTTGGTGTGTGGCGCAAATCAAACGAAAGTCTACAGGAATGTCTTTGCCACCACCAACGCGTTGGATCGTTCTATTTTCAATTGCACGTAACAGTTTGGACTGAAGGGCGATATTCATATCACCAATTTCATCGAGAAAGAGTGTGCCGCCCGCTGCCATTTCAAACCGGCCCTTGCGCGTTATATCGGCACCTGTAAACGCACCTTTTTCATGACCAAAGAGTTCGGATTCGAGTAGTTCTGAAGGAATTGCCGCGCAATTGATTGAGACAAGGTCTCCCTTGCGCTTGGAAGCAGCATGAATGGCACGTGACACTACATCTTTACCTGAGCCCGTTTCACCGAGAATGAGCACAGTGCTAGCCGATGTCGCAACAACGGAGATTAGGTGACGTAGTTCCTTTGTGGTGGCTGCTTGGCCGACAATTAGGTCTTCTATCTTAGGCATGTTTCTACTCTTATACGCGTTTGATTGTCCTTTGTGCCTAAGGCACAGGGGGGTATTTCGTCACAAAATTGACGTCATTTCTAGTGAATGGAAGTATTGCCTGTCAGAAAATTGAATTCAACACAAAAAATAAAATAAAAGAAAAATAACTTTTTTTGGCAGTAATCCAGCAATAATTATTTTTTTGATTGGTTTTGTTCAATTTGGCCCGGTTCTTGCCTTTACCTGTCTGAGTTAAAGGAGCGCTCTATGGTAGAGATATGTATTAATAGTTCAGGTTTAGGGATTGCAGGCGTGCTTGCAGGACTTCTTGCACAGCGCAGTATCGCATTTATCGAAACGCCTGATGTCACAAAAGATACGCAGGTAAAGTCAGCGCAAGCAGAGACATTCGTTTGTTCGTCGGCTTATCAAGCGAGTTTTAAGGGCGCTGATGGGCTGGTTGAGGTTGCGCGCTCATTAAAAGCAAAGCGGATTATTGTGATTAATGAAGATCAGGCAAGCTTTTCAATGCATTCTGAGATGGGTGGGCGCACTATTCTCATAAATTTACCTCCTGTTTCAGTGGATCCCAATATATCGCATACGGTTTATGGGTTGCAGGTGATTACGGCTTTATTATCAGGACCACAGCATGTTGCTGTTGGTGCAGCATCGAGTTTAAACATGTTGGCTCTGGCTAAGCGCGTATCACAATCTGATGTGACAGTGTTTATTAATGGTCCAACAGGAACAGGCAAAGAAGTTCAAGCGAAGTATATTCACAATAATTCCCCACGTGCAGCCAAACCCTTTGTTGCTGTGAACTGTGCCGCAATACCTGAAAACATGCTTGAGGCTATTTTATTTGGTCATGAGAAGGGTGCTTTTACGGGCGCTTCAACCGCGAATAAGGGCATTTTTAGGGCTGCAGATGGTGGCACGCTCTTGCTTGATGAAATCTCTGAAATGCCTATGTCCTTGCAAGCCAAATTATTGCGCGCGCTTCAAGAAAAGTCAGTTACACCAATTGGGTCACATGAAGATATTAAAGTCGATGTGCGGGTTGTCGCAACCACGAACCGCGATATGCCATCGGAAATTCAAAAAGGTAACTTTCGTGAAGACTTGTTTTATCGCTTGAATGTGTTTCCGCTGAATACGGCACCATTGGCTGAGCGTATTGATGATATTATTCCGATCGCCAGTGCCTTATTGCGTCGTCATGTTGGAACAGACCTGGCGTCCTGGCCTTGGCTTGATGACAGCGCAACAAATGCTTTGTTAAGCTATCATTGGCCAGGGAACGTCCGTGAGCTTGAAAATGTTCTTCAACGTGCGCTCGTTCTTACACTTGATGGTGTGATTACAGCAAATGAGATTTTCACGGATATGCACTCGTCAGACGTAACGCGAATGCATAATAACGCGCTAGCCACAAAGCTTGCGGTCAACGGATAAGGGGGGCGTTATGACAGGTCCAATTAAAGCCATTGGCGGAACTCATTCGGCCTTAACAGA
>CBFHLW010000067.1:0-9245 GCA_965656805.1 Alphaproteobacteria bacterium | reverse complement strand
TTGCGGCAACCGGCGATATTTTCATTACTGCCACTGGTAATAAAGATGTCATTACACTTGATCACATGCGCCAAATGAAAGACCGTGCGATTGTTGGTAATATTGGCCACTTTGACAGTGAGATTCAGGTAGAGGCTCTGCGTAATTTGCAGTGGCATAATGTGAAACAACAGGTTGATGAAGTCGAATTCCCAGACGGAAAACGTATTATTTTACTTGCTGAGGGTCGTTTATTGAACCTTGGTTGTGCAACCGGGCACCCGAGTTTTGTGATGAGCGCTTCTTTTGCCAACCAAGTGCTTGCTCAAATCGAGCTTTGGACAAATGGTAAGAGTTATGGCAAAGACGTTTATGTCCTGCCCAAGCATTTGGATGAAAAAGTAGCAATGCTTCATTTGGAGCGTTTAGGCGCACGTCTTACAACACTTAGCGATGACCAGTCTGCTTATCTTGGTATTTCAAAGCAAGGTCCTTATAAGCCCGAACATTATCGCTACTAGAGTCTTCAATTTTTAAGAACTCTCTGCTTGCTGAGCGACGGCGTGCGCATTAAAACCCCTTTATGTGCACGTCAACATTAGAACTCGAACTTAGTTGCGAAGATGACACAAAAATTTTGGGTCGCGCTTTAGCACAGGTTTTATTTGCTGGGGATGTCGTTTTTTTAAAGGGCCCAATGGGCGCTGGAAAATCGGCATTGGTGCGCGCAGTAATCCAATCGTTAAATCCTTATGGTCTCGCTGTGCCTAGCCCAAGCTTTACATTAGTCTATCCCTATAGCGATGGCCATAAAGGGGTTTATCACGCAGACCTTTACCGCCTTACTGACCCTGAGGAAGTCTATGAATTGGGGCTAGCTGAGTGTTTGAGAGACCATATTTTATTTGTGGAATGGCCCGAGCATGGGGAAGGTCATTTGTCCAAGCCCACCTTCATTATTGAGATAGAGCCAATCGGCATCACGCAGCGCCGCATCACTGTTATGGGTGATGATGAGGTGCGTTTGAATCAATTAGACGTCGGCTATACCCGTCAACATTTGATCGCAGAATTTCTATCAAACCATGATTTGGCGCAGGCTCATGTGCAACATATTGCCGGCGATGCCTCGGCCCGCCGCTACTTGCGCCTGTTTATGGGGGCGTCGGATGATTTAACCACCTATGTGCTTATGGACTGGCCACATGGACCTGACGGCCCACCTGTTTATGACGGTCAACCTTATTCAAAAATCGCCTGTCTGGCTGAAGCAACGCCGCAGTTTTGTCAAATGGTGAGATACTTAAAAGCATTGGGATTATCAGCGCCCATTCTTCACGCAGCGGATGAGGATGCGGGACTTATTTTACTCGAAGACCTAGGTGCCGAAAACCTTCAAGACATGCCACAATCTAATCTGGCGCGTCCCGTCGCTCTGGCAGAGAGTATCGCAACATTAACGGTATTACACGAAGCGGCGCCTGCGTCTTTCTTGCCGCAATATGATGCGAAAGTGATCTGGTTTGAGACAACACTGTTTCTGGACTGGTACCTGCCGGCGATTGGCATTCATATATCAGAAGAAGCGGGTCAGGCATGGAAAGACATGTGGCATAATATTGTGTATCGCGATTTAACATTGCCAAGAGTGACAGTGTTGCGTGACTTTCATTCGCCCAATATCATTTGGTTGCGTGATCGCCAAGCGAGGCAGCGCATAGGTTTGATAGATGTGCAAGATGCGCTTCTTGGTTCTCCGGCTTATGACCTAGCGAGTCTGTTACAGGACGCTCGGGTTGACATGGATCATGTGCAAGAAGAAATCGGGCTTTCGCATTATTGTGAATGGCGTCACCTAAGTGCTGATGTGGCGGCTCAGCTTCGACATGAATATGATATATTGGGCGTACAAAGAAATTTGAAGATCGCTGGGATATTTCATCGGCTTAACGCGCGCGATGGTAAGCCGCATTACCTGAACCATTTACCGCGCATCGAAGCCTACCTCGTTCGGGGTCTGGCGCGGCCAGCATTAGCCCCGTTGCGGGAATGGCTTAGCGAGCATGCGCCAACATGGAATTGGAAAAGCGATGCGCATTAAACCAACCCATGCAATGGTTTTAGCCGCTGGCTTTGGAACGCGAATGCGCGCAGGACCAAATGATCCCCCAAAGCCACTCGTCAAAGTGGGTGGTAAAACGCTTTTAGGGAGGATGCTCGATCGATTACGTGACGCGGGTGTCACAACCATGATTGTCAATGTGCATCATTTAGCAGAGCAAATAGAAGGTTTCCTATCAGCCTGGGGCGAAGATAAACCCGATGTTACAATCCATATATCGGATGAACGTGATCACATTCTTGAAACAGGTGGCGGCGTCAAAAAAGCATTGCCACTGCTTGGCGATTACCCATTCTATATCTGCAATGCGGATATTTTATGGCATGAACAGCAACCCAATTTGGTGCATTTGGCATCTGAATTTGAGGGCGCAAAGATGGATGCATGTTTGCTGCTTGCGCCACGTGAAACAGCTATGGGTTATGACGGTTTAGGCGACTACGCCTGTGCCCCTAATGGTCTTTTGTCTCGTGTTGATGGGCCAGCCCCCTATATTTTTGCAGGTGTTCAAATAGCGACTAAAGCCGCAATTGCCAAATTACCTGAGGGGCCAGTGTCCTTAACCCATATGTTTAATGATGCAATCACATATGGTCGCCTTTATGGTTGTGCGCTTCAAGGCAAATGGATGCATGTTGGTACACCCGAAGGCCGCGCTGCGGCCGAGTCATATTTATCAAAAGTTTGAGGCAACAGACCTAGAATAGGTGTAGACTAAGGCATGAAGACAATTGTGCCGCGCGTATATAATATTCCTGCTGGAGAACCGTTTCTAAGGCGTCTGGCCGAGACGTTATGCGACCCCATTCGACGAAGCACTTTGTTTGGTGATCATCATCTCGAGGATATAACCATATTTTTGCCAACACGGCGCGCCGCTCGGTGGTTGGCTAATGATATAGCGCATCTTATGCGGCACAACTATCAACGCTCAGCCGTCCTTTTGCCAGCTTTGCGGGCAATTGGTGATGTTGATGAGGAGGGCGCTGAGGGAGGACATTTTGATGTCGCCCTCGAGACGAATATCGCTCCGGTAGTGGGTTCTTATGAACGCATATTCTTTTTAAGCGGTAAGATAGCAATCTGGATGGAGAAGCGTGGCCGCTTTATGTCTGCCAGCCAAAGCGCGGCCCTTGCGGCAGATCTGGTGCGCTTCTTCGATCAAGCCCAGGGCGATGATGTGCAATGGGAAAAGTTGCGGGACATTGTCCCGGATGAGTTCGCTGAGAATTGGCAAGAGACAATCGATTTTCTCAATCTTATTATTCAGGATTGGCCAGATTACCTTAGAGATAAAGGGCGGTTAGACCCCGTCGCTCGGCGAAACTTATTAATGGATCGCCTGGGGGCCTATTGGCAGAAAACGGCACCTTCGGGTCCCGTTATTGCTGCTGGATCAACCGGTACGATGCCTGCCACGGCACGATTATTATCAGTCATTGCGCATTTGCCAAACGGTGCTGTTGTTTTGCCGGGGCTAGACCAAACAAGTCCGGACCATGTGTGGGATGCTGTCATGGATGACCCCTCACACGCACAGCGCTCGATGGCTGGATTGTTAAACAAGCTTAACGTGAGTAGAAAAGAAGTTGCCATATGGCCGGGAGCACAAAACGCATCGCCGCGGTTTTCATTATTATCCACGGCAATGGCGCCAGCCTCACAGACTGGTGATTGGGCAAGGTTGGCGAAGGGTTTAAATATTGAGCATGGTACCAATGGGCTTCATTTTTTAGAAGCTCCCGATGCGCCGAGCGAAGCAGGCGCGATAGCTGTCATGATGCGTGAGGCTTTAGAGGTTAAGGATAAGACGGCCGCCCTTATTACGCCAGACCGCAATTTAGCACGCCGAGTTGCGGCTGAGTTGAGACGATGGGGGATTGAAGTCGATGACTCGGGGGGGGTTGCATTACGGCAAACCCCAGCTGCGGCCCTAGGTTTGCTTGTTTTGGGTGTTGTAGAAACAAAGGCGGATCCTGTTCAATTGTTAGCATTGCTGAAACATCCGCTTTGTCATATGGGGCAGGCGCGAACAACACATATTCGACATGTGCGGGCAATGGAAAGTTTAATTTTTAGAGGCCCTGTGCCATCACATGGGATTGGCGCTTATAAGAAAAATCTATCACAGCGCGCCAATGCCTTTCCCCTGAAAAATTTTCCAGACGTTTCGGAGCATAATATTCGTGATCTGCTCGATCGCGTTGAGCATGCACTGGCGCCAATTATGGCGCTTGCGGCAGAGGCCTCATTTAAAGATTTTTGTTTTGTGTTCAAGCAGTCAATTTCCCAGCTCTGTCATAATGGCGAACAAGATACTTTCATGCAAAATGAAGCTGGGCTGGCCGTCTTGGCGCTGCTTGACCAAGTGGTTGAACAAGCCGAGGGGACGGCATCTCTTTCCGTCAGTGATTGGTACCGTTTGGTGCAACAGTGGATGGATCAAACGAGCTTCCGTCCCAAAGGAAGGGTTTATAGTCGACTAAATATATGGGGCCCGCTTGAGGCACGCCTGCTTCAAACGGATTTGGTTATTCTTGGTGGTCTCAATGAGGGCGTCTGGCCGCCAGTTCCGGAAACAGGCCCATGGCTTTCGCGCCCGATGCGTTCAGATATGGAGATGAGTTTACCAGAGCGCCGAATTGGCCTTGCTGCGCATGACTTTATCCAAAATGCATGTGCCGCCGAAGTGATTATGACGCGGGCTAAGAAAGTCGATGGAACGCCGACGGTTGCTGCACGATGGCTGCGGCGTCTAACAACCTTAGCGAAAAATATTGATACAAGCTTTCCACAAATGCGCTTGCATTGGTGGCGGAGTTTGGATGCGCCTCATCAGGTTACGCGCGCGCCGCGGCCAAATCCACGCCCCCCTGTCCATGCGAGGCCGAACAGATTATCTGTCACGCAAATTGAAACATTAATGACCGACCCCTACCGTATTTATGCTCAACACATTCTGAGGTTACCCGATTGGGACCGGGTGGCAGCGCCTTCGAATGCGGCGCATCGCGGGACTTTGTTGCATCATGTTTTTGAACGTTTTACGAAGTGTTACCCAAATCAATTACCTGAGAATGCGCACCAGGCATTGCTCGATATTGCCTATGATATTGGTGGCTCTGAAGGGCAACTCAATGAGGGCTTAATCCTATGGCGGGCTCGACTGGATGCGTTGGCGGGGTGGTTAAGTGCTTGGGAGGTCAATAGGCGGGTCAGCCTGACTCATATTTCATCTGAAATTAAGGGTGAGATAAAACGAGATATTGCGGGTAAAGCATTTACTATTTCCGCTAAAGCAGATCGCATTGATGGACTGACTGATGGGTCGTTTGAAGTGCTGGATTATAAGACTGGGGCCATTCCATCTGGTTCAGATATAAAAAGCTTCTTCTCGGTGCAATTGATTTTAGCGGCAGCCATTATGCGAGTGGGTGGATTTGAGAACTTACCCAAAGGGCGCGTTAAGGCGATCAATTATATAAAATTATCTGGGGGTGTCCCGCCTGGTGAGTTTATGACAATGCCTATAGATGATGCTTTTATTAACGAGGGGCTATATGTTGTTGACCGATTACTTGCTGCCTATGCCGATGAACGCGTTGGTTATTTATCGCGTTTGCGTCAAAAGCGCATTCACTTTGAAACAAGCTATGACCACCTCGCGCGATTTGCCGAATGGGGCGCGCATGACGACAAAGTGGATGGCACATAATGAATGATCCTCATATTATTGCTGCACGGCCAAATATTTCTGCCTGGGTGGGCGCTAATGCTGGCTCTGGAAAAACATATGTGCTTATCAGTCGGCTTGTAACGCTTATGTTAAAGGGCTCACCGCCTGAGCGATTGCTCTGTCTTACCTATACGCGTAGTGCGGCAGCTGAAATGCAGGGACGGTTATTCGACCTGTTAAGCGAATGGGCCCTTTTGGATGATCTTGAGCTTAAAGATAAAGTGTTTGAGCGAACAGGTTTTGAATTGACCACGCAAGATGAGTTTTATCGTGCGCGAACACTCTTTGCGCGCGCACTCGAAACGCCTGGCGGACTTAGAGTGCAAACCATTCATGCATTTTGTGAGTCATTGTTGCATCGTTTTCCGCTTGAAGCTGGACTTGTTCCTGGATTTGAATTGCTAGATGACGTCCGCGGCAATGAGGTCATTGAAGATATTGTCTTAACATTAATGCGAAATGAAGATGATCCTGATCTTGCAAGTGGGATTGATCTCTTGAGCCGGCACATGCAAACAGATGATCTGATTGTGTTGGCTAAGCGCTTGATACGCGAACGCTCCCGCTATCATCGTCCCGATACGCTGGAGGGGTTGCATCATCATTTATCCGAAATGTTTGGTGATGTAGATATAACGCGGCTTGCGCAGAAGCAAATGGCTTTGATGACAGAGTTGAATTTGCTTGAGTCTGAAGTGTTAAAACGGTCACTGGAGAGCCAAGCTTCGACAGATCAAAAGCTTGGCGAGAACCTGCGCGCCTTTAAAGCGGCGCCTGACTTAACCGCTCAATGGTCTATTTTAAAAACAATGTTTTTGACTGGCAAAGGTGAGTTGCGCAAACAAATCTTTACCAAAGCATTTCGAAAAAGCACCCCAGTGCTTGCAGATGCACTGATTGAGATGCAAACCACATTTCACGATCTTGAGATCATGAGCCGAATAGCAAATGCGCGCGCGCTTAGTGATGCGCTCTATCGATTGGCTGACCGCCTGCTTCAAGAATATTATTTGCATAAGCATCGATCCAATGAACTTGACTATGACGACTTAATTGATTTCAGCAATCATTTGCTAATCAATGCTCAATCGGCAGCTTGGGTCATGTTTAAAATTGATGGTGGATTAGATCATATATTGATTGATGAGGCCCAGGATACGAGTGAAAGGCAGTGGCGTTTGATTAACGCTCTGGCCGAAGAGTTTTTTGTGGGTGCTTCGGCACGGGAGGAAACGCGAACAATTTTCGCTGTGGGTGATGAGAAACAGTCTATTTTCTCATTTCAAGGCGCTGACCCCTCGGCTTTTGATGCGATGCGACAACATTTTGAACGACTTGTTATGGAGGCCGGATCAACCTTTAAACACGTGCCATTAACAATGTCGCGTCGTTCGACACCGGAGATATTAGAAGCGGTCGATGCTATTTTTAAACCGACCGAACATCGGGCGGGGCTTACTGTGTCTGATCAAGGTATTATCCATGAGGCTTATCGCGCGCATGATATTGGGTATGTGGAAGTGTGGCCGGCTATTCGTATTGATCGGAAACAGAGTGATGATACGCCCGACGCATTCCCCGACTTTTTGAGTGTCCAGACGCCTTCTGTTTTACTGGCAGAACGCATTGCTTTAAAGATACGCTCATTGCTCGATCAACCAGGCGGGCATATTCGGCCGCAGGATATTCTTATTTTAGTGCGTCAGCGCAATGCATTTTTTTCTGAAATGCTGCGCGCACTTAATGCGCATGCTATTCCAATTGCCGGTGCGGATCGGATGAGTTTGCTCGATGAAGTTGCCATTAAAGATTTGATCATTGCCGGTGAGGTTGCTTTGATTCCGGAAAATGATCTAGCTCTTGCCATTCTTATGCGTAGTCCCCTGGTTGGAATGAATGAAGAAGCTCTCTTTGACATTGCTTATAATCGATCGGGTAGTTTGGTTGAGGCGCTTTTTTCGGCTACGCAGGCGCAACCTAAAAATACAATTTATACCGCGGCACGCGACCTTATCGTCTGGCTAACAAAAGCGGTTAATGAGCTCACGCCATTTGACTTTTATGCGCAGCTGCTTAGTGGCCGCGGCGGGCAAGCACAGTTAAAGGCTCGCTTAGGGCCTCAAATTGATGATGCGATTAGTGAGTTCTTAAGGCTTGCATTAAATTACGAGCGTGGTGAGCCAGCATCTCTGCAAGGTTTTCTCGCCTGGGTTCAAAATAATGCAACCGAGATTAAGCGTGATATGGACCAAGAGTCCGAGGCGGTTCGGATTATGACTGTGCATGGGGCAAAAGGGCTTGAGGCGCCAATCGTCTTCTTGCCAGATAATTGTCAACCACCGTCACAATCCGCACGCCAGCGTATTTTCATTAATCATAATAACCTCGCATGGCGCGCCAAAACTGCTGAGACTTTCGAGAGTGACTTGGAACGTCAAGCTGCAGCATTTAATGATGATTTGGAGGAGTCGCGGCGGTTGCTTTATGTCGCCTTAACACGTGCTAAAGACCGTCTTTACATAGGTGGTTATATGGGTGGTTCAGCGAACAGCAACTCCACCCCAAACCCAGCTAGCTGGTATGGCATGGTGGCGGCCAGCCCACCTGCTAATGCCCGGTGCCAAGACCCTGATCAGAATGCTACGGCTGATGGTGACGTCAGCTTTGTCTGGTCATTGGGGGAAGAAGAAAAAGCCGGCCCTTTTCAAGATGAAGATAAGGAAACGCCGTTGATGACTGAGCCGGTGCCAGCTTGGTTGAGCAATCATTATAAGCCTGAGATTGAGCTTTCTAAGGGAAAAGAGGCGCCGCGCGCGTTTGAACATATTATACAGCCTATTGCTGTGACGACTTTTATTGGTCATCACGCTGAAAGCATTGATCGCACGCGCGATTGGCTGGCCGATGAGCAATCTGAGCCTATCCACACGATGCGCGCTTCACATTTAGGGCATATTATCCATCGTTTGTTTGAGCATCTACCAGATGTTGCACGGACTGACCGTGATAAGATTGCCGATAATTATTTAAGCCTATATGCGCCAATGCTAAGTTTGGCTGAGCGCGCACAGCAAGTCGCTTCGATTAACCGGGTTTTAGATAATCCCTCATTGGCGCCGCTCTTTGGCCAAGGCGCCCGCGCTGAACGTCCGATAATTGGCTGGCTCACGGCTCCCGCAAAAAAGACGGTTTATTTGACGGGGCAGATTGACCGCTATGTGCATGACCGTGCGCAAAATTGGATATGGATTGCTGATTTCAAAACTGGCATTCCTCAATATGATAATCCGACTTACCTAGGGCAAATGGCGCTTTATCGGCATTTATTACGCGAGGCTTGCGGGGTTGATGACATTCGATGTTCTCTTATATGGACCCAGCCTGGAGAAAATATCTTCTTTGATACGG
>CBFHLW010000066.1:0-9247 GCA_965656805.1 Alphaproteobacteria bacterium | reverse complement strand
TGTGCTATGGCTGAGCAAGATGCTGTAAAATTTTTTATCAGAATATGTAAAATTTTAATCGTGTGGATTTTTTAAAAAAAGATGATAAAAACTTAGTCTAAACTTTGTCCCCACTAAATCTATTGGCTGTTGAAGAGCATGTCGATCAGCCTATCTTTATTAGGTTAAGTTTTTCAGGTGAGTACATTTTCTGTTGGAATAAGCATATTACTAAAATCTATATATTTCGTAATATTTTCATTGGTCATATAACCATCGATTAATTTAAGTTAAATCTCTAGGTTTCATATTCATTTCTCTAATACAGTTGTTGTCTATTCTGTTGTTGATGGCGTTGCTGCGGATCATTGATGTTCTTAGTGATTTAATAAAGGTTCTATTTAAGAATATGTTTTTCACAGAGTTAAAGTTGTAGATATGCGATGGTCATTAGTATCGGTGTTTATTTCTTTTACTGAGAAGACGATGTCTCTCTCTTTTGCGGTTTAGATGATTTACAAGGGTTCTTATTAATCAAGTGGGTTATCAGAATGAATAAATCATTAGGCTTAGTTTTTGCTTTTGCGGTTTCAGGCATAGTATCCTTAATTTTTGCTAGCAGCTTTTGGGCTTGGATCTATGCCATGGATTTTAATTTTTTGGCTTGCTTTCAGCAGGTTGTGGCGCATCCAATATCACTGGGGCTTGGCGTTAGTTGTCTTAGTTCTTCTTTGGCCGTTATTGGGCTTCTCGTGAGGCTTGAGGGCATAATGCGCTGGTTTTTAATCTTACTAACAGTCTTTTTTACAGCGGCGGCAAGCTTACCTATTTATCTCGTCTTAAAACGCTAGGCTTTCTAGAGCATTGCCAAACACACCATCTGGTTTATATGTTTTCTATTGATTTGTTATCGTGGAGTTGAAATGAGTGGTCCAGTTATTTTATGGTTCAGGCAAGACCTGCGGCTCGATGATCATTTGGCTTTAATCGCAGCATGCTCGTTAGGCACCTCAGTCCTCCCCGTTTTTATTGAGGATGACTCCGTCCCTCGCCCTCTTGGGCAAACAAGCAAATGGTGGTTATCGCACTCTTTGAAAGCCCTAAGCCATACAATGCGAGAGCGTGGAGCACGACTTCATGTTTTTAAAGGCGATACAGCTAAAGTATTAAAAGAGCTTGCGCTTGCGACTAAAGCGATTGGAGTTTATTGGTCGCGTTGTTATGATCCTGAATATATTGGTCGTGACTCTCAACTTAAAACTGAGCTTAAAGAGATTGGTTTGGACGCACAAAGTTTTACGGGCCAACTTCTTTTTGAACCGTGGCAAGTTGAAAATAAAAGTGGTCAGTCCTTTAAAGTTTTTTCACCTTTCTGGAAGGCTTGTCGTGCTATAGGAATCGCCCGTCAGGCTCAAGCCGCACCAAAGGAAATTAATGGTTATAATGGCACTTTGCCAGAAATGGTGTGGGCAAAGTCGGACCTTTTAACCTCCGCAACGCATTTAAATACGTCTCTCAATACACATTGGCAAACTGGCGAAGCGAGCGCTTTGAAGCGTTTAACGTATTTTGTTGAAAAGATTTTAACTGGCTATAAAGATGCGCGTGATATGCCTTGTATTGACGGCACATCACGATTATCGCCACACTTACGCTGGGGCGAAATTTCTCCTCTTCGGATATGGCATACAGTTCAAGATGCGGTACATGCTGGACTTGTTCCAGAAAAAGATGCAGACAAGTTTTTGGCTGAACTTGGGTGGCGAGAATTTTCGTTTCAATTATTATATTTTAACCCCAATCTAAAAAAAGATAACCTACAACAAAGATTTAATGCCTTTCCGTGGGTAGATGATACGGAAGGATTTGAGCGCTGGCGCAATGGTCAGACCGGGTATCCGATTGTTGATGCTGGCATGCGCGAATTACGAGAAACAGGATACATGCATAACCGTGTTCGTATGATAGCAGCCTCTTTTTTGATCAAGCATTTGATGATTGATTGGCGCTTTGGCGAGGCTTGGTTTTGGGATCAATTAGTTGACGCCGACCCAGCAAATAATACGGCGAGTTGGCAATGGGTGGCGGGGAGCGGAGCTGATGCAGCTCCCTATTTTCGAATTTTTAATCCAATCATTCAGGGACGAAAATTTGACCCAGACGCGCTTTATACAGGCCGATTTGTTCCAGAATTAAATAATCTTCCTGTTAAATATGCCTTTTCCCCTTGGGAAGCACCTTTAGAAGTGCTTAAAACGGCAGATGTTGATTTGGGGGTGACTTATCCCCTACCAATCGTTGACCATGGGTTTGCCCGTGAACGGGCTTTGGCAGCTTTTTCTGGTCTCTAAAATAAAGGGTTGGCCTGTTTTTTGACCGTCTTATGTTGACTATGATCTAACTCTAAAATTTTGCGTAAGGTACTTGTTAAATGAAAATAGCGATTATTGGATCGGGTATATCTGGCAATATGGCTGCTTATATTTTACATGCTCATCATGACATTACCTTGTTCGAGAAGAGAGATCGGCCGGGGGGGCACAGCGCCACAGTTGATGTTACATATGAGGATGGGCATCAGGTAGCCGTAGATACAGGATTTATTGTTTATAATGATCTAAACTATCCTGGGTTGATCAAGCTTTTTGCTGAATTGGGCGTGGAAACTCAAGCCAGTGATATGAGTTTTTGCTTCTCGCAGGATAAAGGCGCTCTTGAATGGTCGGGGCAATCCCTAAAAACGGTATTTGCTCAAAAATCAAATCTCTTTAAGCCTAAATTCTGGCGTATGTTATTAGACATTTTGCGATTTAATAAAGAATCTCGTCGAGCTCATGAAGCTAATAATCTCGGTGGTCTGTCCTTAAAACAATGGTTGGATTTAAATGCTTATTCGGACGTATTCAGGACGCAGTATCTTTTCCCAATGGCTGCTTCCATTTGGTCAATGCCACTTGATGACATTGGTGACTTTCCAGCGGCGAGCCTTATTCAATTTTTTTATAATCACCGTTTGATTGACCGAGATAGGCCTCAGTGGCGGACTGTCACTGGCGGCAGTCGTAATTATGTTAGCAAGCTCATATCGAGTTTTGCTCAATCCATAAAATATAATGCAAATATCGAACAGATTTGGCGCGATGATAATGGCGTGATTGTTAAGGAGGGTGGCGTTGAGCATAAGTTTGATAAAATTATTTTTGCAACGCATAGCGATCAAGCATTATCCTTATTGGCTGACCCTACACTACAAGAGCAAGCTTTATTAAGTGCAGTTCAGTATGCACCAAATAACGTTTATCTTCATAGCGACCAGGATTTAATGCCAAAGCGTAGCACCGTCTGGTCGAGCTGGAATTATATGAATGAAAGCAAAGATAATAAGACTGTTTTTGTCAGTTATTGGATGAACTTGTTGCAAAATATTCCGATAAAATACCCTCTTTTTGTAAGCCTTAATCCGTCTAAGGCACCGGCAAAAGATAAAACTCATTTTCACGCTGTGTATGATCATCCCCAATTTAATGCAGGCGCCATTGCAGCTCAATCTGCTATCGCTAGTCGGCAAGGCGAGAATAACACATACTTTTGTGGTGCATGGCTCGGTTATGGCTTTCATGAAGATGGTCTTCAGTCGGCCATTAGAGTTTGTAAACATATTGGTGTTGAATGGTCTGATGCCCGTGTAGATAAGTTTTTTGCGGCACAATGATTATTCCTGGTTCACAGCTTTATTTTGGTGAGGTTCGTCACGCACGTTATCGACCACGGTTGCATAGGTTTCGGTATCGTGTATTTTCTATGCTACTTGATCTTGATCAGGTTGAACGTGAGGCACATAACCTTCGCTTATTTTCTGTAAACCGTTTCAATTTGTTTTCGTTTTTTTATGCTGATCACGGTTATGAGGATTTTCGTTCCCCACGTTCTTTTATTGAAGACTTAATGCGCCGTAATGAGTGTCCTAAACCAGACCGCATTCATTTGCTCTGTTACCCAAGAATTCTTGGATATGTCTTTAATCCATTGAGCGTCTATTTTGTGGTGGTCAATGATGTTGTTGATGCCATTATTTATGAAGTACGAAATACTTTCGGTGAAAAGCATATCTATTTCGAAAAAGTTTGCGGTAACAATGGCCCAATATATGCGCACCAGCACGAGAAGGCGTTTCACGTCTCTCCGTTTATTGATATGAATGCGCTGTATCACTTCTCAACAGGCATTTGGCAAGATAATGTACGCTTGGTTATTCGCGAAACAGAGGATGACCAACCACTCTTACTAACAAGTTTTGTTGGCAAACGTCACGCCCTTTCAACTCGGGAATTGCGATTAGCATTCTTGAGTTACCCATTAATGACAGTTAAGATTATTTTTTCAATCCACTACCAAGCTTTTCGCTTAATGCTTAAAGGCGTAACGTTCCATCGACACCCTAATAAAAGAAAGAAAAACTAAGTCATGTCTCAAAATTTATCAGGTAAGAAAGTTCCCAGCTCTTCGAAACATTCAATTCGTGAGCCAGCTAAAACTTCAGCGGTGATGCGGTTTGTTTTTATGGGACTTTCCCGAATTGTCGGCGGCCAGTTAACGGTTGAATTGCCTGACGGTGCTTGCGTTCATTTTGGTGACGCGCATTCAGCACTTAAAGCTAAAATTATTATTAAACAGCAAGCTGTTTTCTCGCGGATTGTGCGCGGTGGCGCTATTGGTTTTGCCGAAGCCTATATGGATGGAGATTTTGAGACAGATAATTTGTCTCACTTACTAACTTTGCTTTCGGCAAACCTTGAGCGCATGCAGGATATTATTAACAGCTCTGTCTGGATGCGTATCCTAAATAGATTGGTACATGTTCTGCGTCCCAATACACGTAAAGGCGCAAAGAAAAATATTTACGCGCATTATGACCTTGGCAATTCGTTTTACGAAAAGTGGCTTGATCAAACGATGACATATTCATCGGCCCGTTTTACATCGCTAGACCAAGATTTAAGCGCGGCCCAAACATCTAAATATGAAGCAATTGAACGTATAGCTGACATAAAAGATGGTCATCATGTGTTAGAAATAGGATGTGGCTGGGGTGGTTTTGCCGAACATGCCGCGGGTTCGATTGACTGCGATGTGACGGGCCTCACAATTTCTCCATCTCAACTTGCATATGCGCAAAAACGTCTTGAGATGCGCGGGTTAAATAATAAAGCTCAATTACGTTTCCAAGATTATAGAGATGTTAAAGAGCAGTTTGATCGCGTGGTATCTATCGAGATGTTTGAAGCTGTAGGTGAAAAATATTGGCCAACATATTTTCGTAAAGTTTATGATGTCTTAAAACCAGGCGGTAAAGCAGGTCTGCAAATTATTACAATCAAAGATGAAAATTTTTTAAGATACAGCAAGCGCGTTGATTTTATTCAAAAATATATTTTCCCAGGTGGAATGCTCCCTAGTCCCTCAAAGCTTCGTGAGCAATTTGCTATGAGTGGATTAAACGAATATGCCTATGAGAATTTTGGGCTAGATTACGCTAAGACGCTTGCCATATGGCGCGAACGTTTTTTAGGTGTTTGGCATGAAATCGAAGCTGACGGCTTTGATGAAAAGTTTAAAAATATGTGGTCTTATTATCTCGCTTACTGTGAAGCTGGTTTTAGAACAGGCGCGATTGATGTTGTACAAATCGGGCTCGAGAAACCCGCCTGATAACTTTATTTACGCTTCAAAAAAAACCGCATCATAGAAACATATGTATTTCTTGGTATGAGCTGAAGCATTCTTAAAATGAAGACAAAGCGCTTAGGAAATGCAATGAGAAACGTGCCATTGGACAGGCCGTCTATAATGCGTTGTGACGCGTCATTGACTGTTAAGATAAACGGCATGGAGAAGCGATTTTTATCGGTTAATGGTGTTTCAACAAAGCCAGGTGCAATTACTGAGAAATATAGATTGTATGGCGCGTATTCTATAGCAAGAGACTCGCACATATTCAACAATGCCGCCTTAGTAGCACCATAAGCGGCTGATGTTGGTAATCCGTTAAAGCCTGCAACCGATGCGACTGATGCAATTTGTCCAAAATTGCGTTCAAGCATAAGCGGGATAAGAGCGTCTAGGCAATTTATAACACCTCCGACGTTAACATCGAATGTCCGCTTAAATGATTTTGCATCAAAATGAGGTATTGATGTTGGCAAGTAGATACCAGCATTTAGAATGGCCAGCGCAATTGGAGCAAAATCGGATTCGATGGCAGCAATCGTTTCATTAACATTCTTAGCCTTTGTAACATCACAAGGAAAAGCTGCGCAGTTGGGTAATTGTGTGGTGAGTTTGTTGAGCTCCTCTTCGTTGCGAGCAGAGATGGCAACGCGCCAGCCCTGCGCACTATATAATTTTGCGAGTTCCATTCCAATGCCAGAGCTTGCACCTGTAATCCATACGCAACCGTCTTGAGCGCAGGCAGCTTTTGTAGCGCGGGCCGTTTTAGAAGGGGCAAGGCTCATTTTATCGTTCTCCAAGTTGAAGGCTGTGGTAATTCACTAAAGGTTGCGTCTTCATAGGTAATAACATCCCCGCGACTTAACGGGTCAACATTATTGACGTCATCTCCTGCAGGTAAAAAAGCTGAGCGCACCCAATCACCACTTGGTGTATACCAAATATCAAGCGGCAGGTCCCCGCTCAGACGAAAGCGGTAGGCTTCCACAGTACGGTTGGACGCGTTGACTGTATGTGTGCCAACTTTTTGAACCTGAACTTTGAGTTCTCGTCCATCTTGTGTGCTTATAACATGTGACTGTTTGACAAAATCAGGATTGAAATAACTTGTTGTCATTACTGCATTGTCAATAATGCCAGAATATCTGCTTGATTCACTCTCTAAAAAACCATTTTTATCACGAGTAATCTTTGCGTATTCGGGCTTGCCATTATTATCCGTTCTGCTGACCATGGATACGAGTCTGCCATTTTCCCATATTTCTTTATTTTGGTGGACATAGCCAAAGACAGTTATGAAACCAATTTTAATTTTGATTTCAATATGAATGTTTACGTGAACTTGATCGCCTACATTCTCAAAAGTCATATAGTGAAAGCCAATATTCTCGTCTTTGCGTTTGATCCAGAACCCTTTTTGACCAGATGCAGGAATACCCGATGACCAACTGGGAGAAAATATCTCAACGCTATTCTTATTGCCGTTTGTGCTTGATAGGAGCTGGGAGGCTATGCCCTGCGAAGTGAAAGAAAGGGCCAGAATTATGGCGAGGCTAAACTTTGAGCATAAACGATTTGAGATTTTCATTTCTTTGAAAAGACGCCCTTACATAAACAATAATAATGTGCAGTATCGAAACAAGTGTCTTAAAGCGTAGGCATTAAAGCCCTAAAAAATCACGTGCCATTTTGATATAAGAGTCAGTGACTTTAAGTTTTCCAGACGTCACCGCCAAGCAATAGCAATCCTCATCACCCTCAGCGCGCGGCTGATGATGAGTGCTTTCGTCAGCAAGCGCAAGCTCGCCAGGACCATATAGCGTTTCATTATCCTTGTAGTGGCCGCGTAAAATAAGAGTGGCTTCAAGGCCGTTATGTGTATGGCGCGGAGCGCTTTTCCCTGGTTTTATTTTAAGAAGTGTAACTTCTTCACCTTCGTCGCCAACATCAAGTGTGACTTGACGTACCCCAGGATAAGCGTAACGCCATTTTAAATTTTCTATCTTGGTCGGTAAAAGCGCACGAATAGGCGCGGCTATGTCTTGGTTTACGCTAGAAATTGTTTGGTTATTTTTGGGAGTTGTATCAACTGGATCATCTAATTTTTTTAAAATAGTATTGAGCGCATTGTCATTAAGGGTTGCAGGTGGACACTCATCCAGTAATTGGCCATTTAATGTCGCTATATTGTCATATTCGCTGAGTAACTCGGGGCGGTACGACATCAAGCTTGCTACAAGTAAATTCATACCAGAACTTAAAGAGCCAAAAGCATATTGTGCAACCAAGTTGTGTGGGGCTGATATTGTGTTGACTGACTGGGCTACGTTCATATTCAAAATAGTTTCTCCCTAAACTCTCGCTAGCTTGTACTAAAGATATATAATTGTTGGCTATTTAGGCAAATAATTTATACTCATGGCATGTATTTATTTTACAATTATGTAAAGTCTATCAAGATATTTACGAATAACGATTTATAAACGAACCAAGAAAATGAGACTTCATGAAAACCTTCAGCAATATTATAGGCGCAATTGGAAATACGCCCTTAATTAAACTTAAAAAAGCCTCGGAAATCACAGGGTGCAACATTCTTGGTAAAGCTGAGTTTATGAACCCAGGGCAATCCGTTAAAGATCGCGCTGCTTTGTATATAATTCGTGCTGCTGAGGCAAATGGTTCACTCCGCCCAGGGGGAACGATTGTTGAGGGTACGGCGGGCAATACCGGAATAGGTCTTGCGCTTGTGGCCAATGCCCTCAACTATAAATCAGTGATTGTAATTCCTGAAACGCAAAGCCAAGAGAAAAAAGATATGTTGCGGCTTTTGGGCGCTGAACTTATCGAAGTGCCTGCTGTTCCTTACAAAGATGATAATAATTATGTTAAATATTCCGGTAGGTTAGCTGAAGAACTTAATGCTGAGCGTGAAGGCGGTGCTATTTGGGCTAATCAGTTTGATAATGTCGCTAATCGCATTGCCCATATTGAAACAACTGGCCCCGAAATATGGGAACAGACCGACGGAAAAGTCGATGGATTTACATGTGCAATTGGTACTGGCGGTACATTGGCTGGCACAGGTATCTTTTTAAAGAGCAAAAACGCCAATATTCGCATTGCGGCATCTGACCCAATGGGGGCAAGTATGTACCATTGGTTTAAGCATGGAACGCTAAAGGCAGAGGGCACCTCGATTACAGAGGGAATTGGTCAGGGTCGAGTCACGGCAAATATTGAAGGCGCGCCAATTGATGATGCTTATCAAGTCAGTGATGTCGAAGCATTGCCGATTGTTTTCGATTTGTTGCGTCATGAAGGCCTATGTTTAGGCGGGTCCAGTGGTATTAATATCGCAGGTGCGATGAAATTGGCTAGAGATTTGGGGCCAGGACACACAATTGTAACTATTTTATGTGATTACGGCACTCGTTACCAAAGTAAGCTCTTTAATCCCACATTTTTGCACGATCAAGGCTTGCCAGTGCCCGATTGGCTATAGGTTAGACTTTCGCCTGTGCGTGCGACCGTTACCCAT
>CBFHLW010000065.1:0-9588 GCA_965656805.1 Alphaproteobacteria bacterium | reverse complement strand
TTTGCAGTTTGATGAATTGCAATAATTGTTAATGCTATTTGATCTAGAGTTTTGCTCCCATGTCGATTTTGTCAATTTCGCTTTTAAGTATCCTTGTCCTGTTAATCTTGATGTGGATCCAGGATGCCTATTTGCGCCGTCAAATTGAAAAAAACCACCCACCATCTGGCCTCTTTCAGACATTTAAAGGTGGTGAGATTCATTATTTAGAATATGGGCAGGCATCTGACTTACCGCCCATCGTCTTGATCCATGGGGCGAGCGGGTCTGCACGTGACATGGCGGCAGCTTTTTTTTCTCATCTTGGTTCAGCCACACATGTTATTAGCGTGGACCGTCCAGGGATTGGATATAGCCGCAATTTTATTGATGATGGTGAACTGAGTTCTCCTCGCGCTCAAGCGCGCGCCATTCATGAGGCGATGACCAGGCTTGGGGTTGTTCGTCCTATTATCGTGGGTCATAGTTGGGGCGGGGCCGTTGCTATGGCCTATGCTATGGAATTTGGTGCTGAGCTGAGCGGGGTGGTTTCGATTGCGCCGCCGCTTTATCCATGGGGTGGAAAACCAGGTTGGTATGAGCGTTTGGTGACAACACCTATCATTGGGTCTCTGTTCATGCATACAATTTTGACCAAATATGGTTCGACACAGTTGCAGGCAGGGATTGAACGAAATTTTTATCCTGAGATTCCTCCAAAGGGATTTGTTGATACAATCAGCTTGCCACTTATTTTAAGGCCGCGACCTTTCCGTGCCAACAGCGTCTATAGTATGGCTTTAGATGGGCATCTTAAGGAAATATCCGCCGATTATAAGCAACCCGCGTGCGATTTGTTACTTGTGTCGGGTGACAGTGATCATACTGTTAGTTGTAAGCGTAATATTGAGCGGTTTCATGCCGATATTCCGTCCTCTCGAATGAAGGTATTTAAAGGTGTTGGGCATATGCCGCACCACACGCAAGCATCTGTTTTAAGTAAAGAAATATTGAAAATGGCAGAAAAAGCAACAGCCCGAATGCCATCGTCACATTCGTCTGGGCATTTATAAAATGCCAGTATTGCCGCAAGCATATAACTATATTGGGGCTGATCAGGATCCGCGCATTTTGCTCTTATGCGATCATGCGAGTCATTACATCCCTCCCGAATATGCTGATTTGGGCTTACCCGATGGCAGTTTAGAAACGCATATTGCATATGATTTGGGCGCGGCTGAAATGACGCTTGCTTTGGCAGCGGCATTGGGATGTCCGGCTATTTTATCCAATTTTTCTCGGCTTTTGATCGATCCAAACCGAGGGCTCGATGACCCAACATTGGTGGTTAAGCTCTCTGATCGCAATGTTATACCTGCCAATCAGAGGGTAGATAAATATCAAGACCGGCAAGAGTGGCAGCGACGGATTGATCTTTTTTATCAGCCCTATAATGACGCTATTGATGCACATTTGGAGCGGGTTTTGGCTGCTGAAATTTACCCAATTATATTATCTGTGCATAGTTTTACGCCGGTTTGGCGGGGAGAAGAACGCCCATGGCATGGCGCGATATTGTGGGATAATGATCCAAGATTAAAAGACCATATGCATGACTATTTTGCAAAACGCCCTGAGATCGTTTTTGGCGATAATATTCCGTATACTGGGCGTCTTAAGGGGGATTGTCTTTATCGTCACGCCACCCGACGAGGGTTGGCGCATGGTTTGATTGAAATCCGTCAAGATATTGCTATGGATGAGGCGGCAAGGCAGAAATGGTTGGCGCATCTTGTTGCCATTATGCAAACCGCTTTGAGGGATCCTCGCATGGGGCAGCAAGTTTTCTATGGGTCGAGAACAGATCGTGACTTTGCTTAACTATGTGTTAAGCGCACAATACCAAGATCAGTGCTTGTTTGAGCATGGTCTTCTGCTATATTTCGTTGAATAATTTTGAGGAGCTAATAATGAGCGAGAATATCGATAACACAAAATGGTCCAAAGAAATGGATAAACCAGAACATGAAACAACATATGAAGCTTTTATAAATTATTCTAAATATGGCACCATTATTGTCTGCGCAATTCTGCTCGGTCTTTTGGTATTTGTTTACTAATCACCTAAAATAGTAGAGTTGATTTCAGCTTTTATTGAGAGTAGCTGATTTTATTGATCGAGTAAGTTTGAAGAGGGATAGCGATGAAGCTTGTTATTTTAAAAGAAAGCTACGCTAATGAAAGTCGCGTAGCGGCATCACCTGAGAGCATTAAGAAATATGTATCTCTTGGGTTGTCCGTCACTATTGAGGCTGGTGCAGGTGCATTGTCCAATTTCAGTGATAAGACTTTTTCGGATGCTGGTGCAAGTATCGTCAAATCCGTTGGTGCATCATTAAAAACAGCAGACATTATTTTGTCGGTTCGTGCGCCTGCCGCGTCTAAACTGGCTGGTGTCAAAAAAGGTGCTGTCCTCGTTGCAACACTCAATCCATATATAAATGGCCCCTTGATCAAACAATATGCGGCGATGGGCATTGAAGCCATGTCGATGGAGTTAATGCCCCGTATAACGCGTGCACAGTCCATGGATGTCTTATCATCTCAATCAAATTTGGCAGGCTACAAGGCAGTCTTAGATGCCACAAGCGTTTATAATCGCGCGCTCCCGATGATGATGACGGCTGCTGGAACTGTTCCTGCTGCTCGCATTTTTGTTATGGGCGCGGGTGTTGCGGGTCTTCAGGCGATCGCAACAGCAAAGCGCCTTGGCGCTATTGTAACGGCGACGGATGTGCGTGCTGCAGCGAAAGAGCAAGTTGAAAGTTTGGGCGGTTCTTTTGTTATGGTTGAAACAGATAGCGACGAAAGTGGCGAGACTTCTGGTGGTTATGCCAAAGAAATGAGCGCGGATTATCAAAAGCGCCAAGCTGCTTTAGTTGCCGAGCATATTGCAAAGCAAGATATTGTCATCACGACCGCTTTAATTCCTGGCCGACCGGCACCTGAATTGGTGACGACCAAAATGGTTGAAAGCATGAAGCCGGGTTCTGTTGTGGTTGATCTTGCTGTTGAGCAGGGTGGTAATTGCAAATTATCGCGCGCGGGTAAGGTTATCAATCATAAAGGTGTTCATATTGTTGCCCATGAAAATGTGGCAGGTCGTTTGGCTGGTAATGCCAGTGAGCTCTTTGCACGTAATCTTTATAATTTTGTTCAATCTTTTTGGGATCAAGAGAAGAAAAGCTTCATTCTCGATTGGGAGGATGAAATTGTGAAGGGGATTGGAATCACCCATGAGGGAAAGGTTGTGCATGAAATGTTTGCTGTGACGTCTTCGACCAAAGCAAAGCCTAAAGCTAAATCACCTGTAGCGAAAAAACCGGCGGCAAAGAAAGCTGCGCCAGCGATCAAAAAGCCAGCAGCCAAGGCAGCACCCGTTCGTAAAACAGCTACAAAGAAAGCTGCGCCAGCGATCAAAAAGCCTGTTGGAGGAAATAAATAATGGAAATTTCAGCAACTATTTATTTAATCAGTATTCTCGTAATGGCTGTTTTTGTTGGCTATTACGTTGTCTGGTCTGTAACGCCAGCTTTGCATACGCCTTTAATGGCCGTTACGAATGCTATTTCGTCAGTCATTATTGTTGGTGCTTTGATCGCTCTTGGAAAATCTGGCCTAGAAAACACAGAGGCAAATTCCTTGTCGCGTTGGCTTGGTTTTGGCGCGGTCATTTTGGCCTCGGTCAATATATTTGGGGGTTTCCTCGTCACCCAGCGCATGCTGGCCATGTATCGTAAAAAAGACAGATAGGAGCCTTACAAATGTCAGCTAACCTTACGGCTATTTTATATCTCGTTTCAGGCGTCTTATTCATCATGTCTTTACGAGGCCTAAGCTCACCCGAAACGTCTCGTCAAGGAAACTATTATGGCATGGCTGGTATGGCTGTTGCTGTGGTGACGACACTTATTCAACTCGACCAAAACGATATGACTATCTGGCTTACGATTGGTGCCGGCATCGCTATTGGTGGTATTATTGGATCACAGATTGCAAAACGCATTGCTATGACGGATATGCCCCAGCTTGTTGCTGGCTTCCATTCTTTGGTTGGCCTTGCGGCAGTGCTTGTTGCTTGGTCTGCATTTTTGGCACCGGATGCCTTTGGTATTGCGACCCCGACAGGTGGCATTTTTGCCGCGAGCCTTGTTGAAATGTCCGTTGGTCTTTCGATTGGAGCTATTACTTTTTCGGGCTCCATTATCGCATTTGCCAAGTTGCAAGGTGTGATGTCGGGTGCTCCGATCATGTTGCCAGGCCGTCACATAATCAATATTGGACTAGCCCTCGCGATCATTATTGGTATTAGCGTTCTTTGCTTAAGCGATTATCCATCGAGTGACATCTTTTTGATTGTGACCATTTTGTCATTTATTATTGGCTTTTTACTGATTATTCCAATTGGTGGCGCTGATATGCCGGTGGTTGTGTCTATGCTCAATTCATACTCTGGTTGGGCGGCAGCGGGTATCGGTTTTACCCTTGGCAATATGGCGCTTATCATCACTGGGGCTTTGGTGGGGTCATCTGGTGCGATTCTATCCTATATTATGTGCAAAGGCATGAACCGGTCCTTCTTCTCCGTGATTCTTGGCGGCTTTGGGGGCGAGACAGCCACTGCCGCTGGCGTGGTTGAAACACGTCCTGTCAAACAGGGTAGCGCGGAAGACGCGGCCTTTATTATGAAGAATGCGGGATCTGTTATCATCGTTCCTGGCTATGGCATGGCAGTTGCGCAAGCTCAGCATGCATTGCGCGAAATGGTCGACGAGCTGAAAAAAGCGGGCGTCAAAGTATCTTATGCTATTCACCCTGTTGCCGGTCGTATGCCAGGCCACATGAATGTATTATTGGCAGAAGCCAATGTGCCTTATGATGAAGTCTTTGAGCTTGAAGATATTAATAGCTCATTTGCTCAAGCTGATGTTGCTTTTGTGATTGGCGCCAATGATGTGACTAATCCTTCAGCAAAAACGGATACTGCATCCCCAATCTATGGCATGCCGATTCTTGATGTTGAGCGTGCTGGAACTGTATTGTTTATCAAGCGCGGTATGGGATCTGGATATGCTGGCGTTGAGAATGAATTGTTCTTCCGTGACAATACAATGATGCTCTTTGCAGACGCCAAGAAGATGGTGGAAAATATCATCAAGGCATTCTAATCGATGATGAAACATATTTAGCAGTAAATATGCTCAAACAGAAAAAGCACCCTGAAGGGTGCTTTTTTTTAATTTATTTCTTTATTTCTGAAGTCTTCTTTTAATGAAAAAGAGCGCAATTACGGCGCAGAGAGTAGAAATTAATATTTGCGCTTACCGATAACGGCACCTTCACGGATCGCTGCTTTGCGAGCGAGCTTGCGAACGCGGCGAACTGATTCTGCTTTCTCGCGAGCACGCTTCTCAGATGGCTTTTCAAAAGCATTGCGGAGCTTCATTTCGCGGAAAACGCCTTCACGCTGAAGTTTTTTCTTTAGAACTTTATAAGCCTGATCGACGTTATTATCTCTTACTGATACTTGCACTGTGTATCAACTCCATTCTAATCGTTGGACATGATGTCTTATGTAGGTTTGAATTAGCAAACCCGAGCCCATATGTCTAGCCCTGAGACTTGTTTTTCATCATCTTTAAGCCCATATTATGCTCATGGATATGGAAAACCCTCTCGAGCACATTAAGGCTCAGATTTTAGACGCGGCATTGCCTGATATCGTCTTTGATGGCTGGCATGAACGCCTCATCCCTGACGCGGCAGCCAAATGTGGTGTCAGTTCGTCGGATGCGCTTTTGGCTTTACCAAATGGGCTCAATGACCTTCTGGACTATTATTTTACGCTTGGAGATGAGCGTATGCTATCGCGTTTAAATGACTCACCTTATCCTGAAAAAATTCGCACACGGATCACAGATGCAGTGCGCGCGCGCATTGAGGTGGATGAAGAGAGCAAAGAGGTCTTTAGGCGTGCCATTGCAGCATTAAGCCTGCCGTCACGTGCCAGTTTGGCTATAATGGTTAATTACAAGACGGTTCATGCGATATGGCGATGGGCGGGCGATACCTCCACAGATTACAATTTTTACACCAAACGCGCTATTCTAACAGGTGTCTTGGCTAGTACACGTTTATGCTGGCTGGCTGATGATAGTGAAGCTAATGAGGCGACTTGGGACTTCCTTGATCGGCGAATTGATAATGTCATGTCATTTGAGAAGACAAAGGCACGCGCGGTTAAGCTAGGCACAAAAGCAAGCGGACTGATAGAAGACGGTCTAAAGACACTTTCAAATTTACGATATGGGACTAATCACTAGCGGGTTTGCGTAAGAGGGCTTGTCCGGTTGACATGCCCCATTTTACGACCTGGTTTGGCCTCTTGTTTTCCATAGAGATGAAGGTGGCAGTTTGGTTCGCTGGCGAGAGATAACCAATTATTTATTTCATCTCCCAACAGGTTTTCCATTTCAACATTACTATGGCGAATGGGGCTACCTAGTGGCCATGCGGAAATTGCACGTATGTGTTGAGTAAATTGGCTGGTGGCTGCTGCATCCATTGTCCAGTGCCCAGAATTATGCACGCGGGGGGCTATTTCATTTACGATCAGTTTTTGATCTGCAATAAATAATTCAATAGCGAGTACGCCAATATAATCGAGTGCTGAGGCAATCTTATGAGCGACCTGCTGGGCGTTTTGTTGGAGATCGACTGACATATTTCCGGGCACTCGGCTATGGCGCAATATATGATTTTCATGGCTATTTTCGGTTGGGTCATAACACGCGATATTGCCCTTATAGTCGCGGGCGATGATGACCGAGATTTCGCTTTGAAATAAAACCAGCCCTTCTAGAATAGCCGGCTGAGCATTTAACTCGGCATAAATTTCATCTATATTTGATGTGGGTGATAAGCGCCATTGGCCTTTTCCGTCATAGCCAAAACGTCGTGTTTTTAAAATGCCGTTGCCGCCGAGTGTGTCGAGTGCTTTGACTAGGTCGTCGCGAGATGTAATGTCAAAAAATGGCGCAACATCAATACCTTGGTCTTGGATGAAGGTTTTTTCGAGCAAGCGATCTTGGGCAATCCCAAGCGCCTTTGGTGCAGGTGCTACGGGTTTAAGTGTATTTAGAAAATGAGCTGTATCCTGCGGAACGTTCTCAAATTCATAGGTAATCGCATCAACACTCTCAGCAAATGCTTTAAGTGCGTTTTGATCTGAGTAATCGGCACAGGTAAATTGGGGGGCAACTTGAGTGGCCGGACAGTCACGTTCGGGACAGTAAATATGAACCATAAAGCCTAACTCAGCAGCAGACTGGGCCATCATGCGGCCAAGTTGTCCGCCACCTAATATGCCAATGCGAGCGCCTGGTGCGAGCGGTTTAAGCGTCACGCGGGGTCTCTTCTACGTTTGAGGTTTGTTGTGTGCGCCATGAATTGAGACGTGTCGAAAGGTCGGGGTCTGTGGTGGCTAGCATAGCTGCGGCTAATAATGCTGCGTTAATCGCCCCTGCGCGACCAATTGCAAGGGTTCCAACGGGAATCCCTGCTGGCATTTGGACGATCGAAAGAAGTGAATCTTGTCCAGATAGTGCTTTGCTTTCGACAGGCACACCGAGCACTGGTAGAGCTGTTAGGGCTGCTGTCATGCCGGGAAGGTGTGCTGCTCCGCCGGCACCTGCGATAATGAGCTTTAAACCCCGTTCTTCAGCAGATTGCGCATAGTCATAGAGACGCTTGGGCGTTCGGTGGGCAGAAACAATGCGTGTTTCGTGACCAATCTCGAGTTTGTTGAGGGTCTCGCTTGTGTGCTTCATGGTTTCCCAGTCAGACTGACTGCCCATGATGATGCCGATGACGGGTGATTGTGCCAACTTATCGCCTCCAAATGCGTCTTATAGATAGACGGCCGATCAGTTTCAAAAAATATTTATATATGTTCGCGGAACGAAATAAAAGCAAAAGAGAGAATAAATAGGGTTTAAAACGGTTTTTTAACTGATTTAAGGGTCAAATTGCAGATTTTTGGGATTGTGGCCCTATAAATGAAAACGGCGACCGAAGCCGCCGTTTGATATTTATGTAGAGAGATAAGAGCTTTCGCCGCCTTACTCGCTTTTATTAAAGTTACCAAAAACGTCATCGGCCGTTAGGTCGCTGCGCATTTCTGGCTCTTGATATAAGTCAATGGTTGGTTTGACTTCTGCGGTCGTCACGTCGGCATCTTGAAGGACAGCGCCACTTAGGCCTGCGGCCTTTGCTTCGGCTTTTCGGATGCGCTCAAGGCGTTTTGCTGCCTTAGCAACCTCCGCATCAAGCTCCATTTGTTTGCATAAGCCTAACGACACGGGGTCAACAGGTTTGATATTTGGCATGTTCCAATGAGACCGATCACGTACGGTTTCAATTGTTGATTTTGTCGTGCCAACAAGGCGGCTAATTTGCGCGTCGTTGAGCTCAGGGTGATTGCGAAGCAACCAAGCAATTGCATCTGGACGCTCTTGGCGTTTTGACAAGGGGGTATATTTGGCCCCTTTGCGAGGTTTTGCTTCTGGAATATCTCGCTTACTGGTTGCGATTGCGAGGATCGCGGTCGGATCAAGCTGACAGCGTTCAATTTCTTCACGCGATAATTGACCATTATTAATCGGGTCAAGGCCTTTGATTCCGCTGGCCACATCACCATCAGCGATACCACGTACTTCGAGTGGGTGAAGACCGCAAAAAAGCGCTATTTGATCAAATGTTAGCGCAGTGTTTTCGATGAGCCATACGGCTGTTGCTTTTGGCATGAGTAGAGTAGACATGATTTCTCCTTATGTCGGATTGTCTTTAAACAAACTGACCAGAACCTAGAATTTAGGGAATAACCCTGTATAGGCTGAAATAAGCTTTGAGAAAAGTCTTTTTAAAGCGTGCAATCAAGAATAATTTTGCCTATGTGAACGCTGGTCTCCATTCGATTATGAGCAGCTCCCGCTTCGCTTAATGGTTAGACTTGGTCAATAACTGGCTTGATACTTGATTCTATATGAGGCCAGGTATTTTCCGCCACGCATTTTGTTAATCGGGTTTTTTCTTCAATGGCACGTGCGCGCAATGTGGAGCCAGTTAATGTAAGGTTTTTGAGCATAACAGGCATAAGGTCGATTTCTACCTTAGAGCCATTTAAGAATGCAATATTAACGATGCGTCCCCCGCGAGCGGCACATGCGATGTTTCGGGCGACATAGTCTCCGCCCACCATATCCAAAATAACATCAGCGCCGACACCATTTGTTAGGTTTCCAACGGCTTCTACAAAGTCCTGGGTTTTGTAGTTAATGGCATGGTTTGCTCCCAAGTTCATACAAGCCTGGCACTTATCATCAGAACCGGCAGTTGTGATAACAGTTGCGCCGGCTTGCTTGGCCATTTGAATTGCGGTTGTCCCAATACCACTGGTTCCGCCATGAATGAGCAGTGTGTTGCCCGCTTCAAGACGAGCGCCTTCAAAAACATTGGCCCAGACTGTAAAAATCGTTTCTGGCAGGCTGG
>CBFHLW010000064.1:0-9780 GCA_965656805.1 Alphaproteobacteria bacterium | reverse complement strand
CCGGTGTATTAGGGCCTGAGACCATGCCGAGCTGATATACTTTCCCATCTGTTACGAGGTCTGCGGCTCTTTTAACCCCATCTTTAGACAGGTAATTTACGGCTCCGAGCTCGTCGGTTTTGCCAAAAGGAGATTTAAACCAATCGTCTGCGTGGCCCATTACAGGAATAAGTAAAGCTATTAAAATGAATAACGGTTGTTTACGCATAACAATCTCCTCAGTTAGTTAACTCGTGAATTTTGCAGTATATCATTATAAGTAACGTCGATAGTCTCTATTTTGTCTAGCAAAATAATATCTGTTTTGGGCCTTTTCCCATCCATATCGAAGCATATTCGTAGGGTTTTGAACGCGTTTGAGACGTCTGCTAAGAATATAACCTCTATTTTGTGGAACATAGCTCGATGTATTTTTCTTAATCGCCCCAGCGATATAATTTGGTAAATTAAAATCATCGAGTACCCGGCGTCTTGCTTCGATAATCGACGGCAGGCAATCTTCATACCTGTTATCGGCTATTGTCTTTTCAATTATGTCGATTGCCGCTTTGCTGTCGCGCATATCTAATTGAATAAGGCTATCTTCTGGAAAATAGTCACTCACATTTGGACATCCAGCATAGAGCGGCATACTATATCCAAGATATGCATCTGATAATTTTTCAGTCCAATGATGCGGACTGAGATGGTTTTCAAGGGCTAGTGTGTAGCGATAATGATCTAAGCCTTCACATTTATTCTCGACAAAACGCTCCCCTTTGCCAAAAGTATCAGCGCGATCACCAAAATGTTCGCGTATGTCACATAAAAACTTATAGCGCAAAGCGTGCATTGTGTGTTTATCAGTTTTGGCGGACATAAAAATGGATAAATCTTTGTGCTTAATGGTTGGCTCGTTCACGCAATTGTCGGCGTTGCCGTAATACCAAAATCCAACTGGGGGCATGAAGAAACGGTTTGGATGTTTTAAAATATGTTCCTCGTGGCTCGTCATCACAACACCAAATTGATGCGTATAATCTTTTCCATAAAGTTTTACAGACGAAGGTTCATAAGTCAGAAGCATTGTATTTTGCGATGGACAAGCAAGCACCTCTTGAGACAGAGCAAAACGCTCATTTTTCAAGGGTGCAAGATCATCATAAACAACCAGCCAGTCATAGTCACGGCTCTTTGGATTAAGTTCAAAAATGACGTCACTATGTTCTGAACTCTTCGCCGCAAACTGGAAGTCTGGTATAGGGTTTTTTGATAAGAATTTTACGCGAATCAATGGGTTACTCCTCTTGCCCCACTATAGCGGATTGAAAAGCGCAAATGTAGGTCGAATATGCTGTTATGACTTGCCAGCAAAGGTGATTTTAAGGCCTAATGCTAACTTAATTTATTTGTTTGAATTTTAAGAGGCCCCAAATGGAATTGTCGACCCAATACCCGACTTTGTTTTCTCCACTCGATCTAGGTTTTACTAAAATTAAAAATCGTTCCATTATGGGATCAATGCATACTGGGCTTGAAGAGGCCCCTAATGGCTTTGAACGAATGGCGGCTTATTTTGCTGAGCGCGCAGCTGGTGGTGTGGGAATGATTATTACCGGCGGTATTTCCCCCAATATTGAGGGGGGTGTTGGTGGCGCTAAACTCTCTAATAAAGAAGAAGTTGCAGAACACCGTTTGGTAACTGATGCTGTGCATGCCGTTGACCCTGAAGTCAAAATTGTTATGCAGATTTTGCATATGGGCCCTCTCGCCTTTAATGAACAGCTTGTAGCGCCTAGCGCTATTAAGTCTCGAATTGGCGCCTTTGCGCCCCAAGAGCTCGACGCAGCAGGTATTCAAAAACAAATTAATGATTTTGCAAATTGCGCCAAATGCGCTCAAGAGGCTGGCTATGATGGCGTCGAAATTATTGGCTCGGCTGGTTATCTTGTATCAACATTTTTGGTTGAGAAAACAAACCAACGTGATGACGTTTATGGTGGATCCTATGAAAACCGGATGCGGTTTGCCTTAGAAATTGTGGAAGCTATCCGTTCCTCTGTGGGGCCTGATTTCATTGTGGTGTTTCGCATTGCAGCTATGGATATGCTGCAAGGCGGCATGTCATGGGATGAGGTTGTATTGCTCGCCAAAGAACTAGAAAAAAGAGGCGTTAATATTATATCCACGCATTTTACTTGGCATGAGAGCGCTGTGCCAACTATTGCAACCATGGTTCCGCGCGCAGCATTTACTTCGGTAACCCATCGTCTTCGTAAAGAGATATCTGTGCCAGTTATCACCTCGAATAGAATTAATATGCCTGATGTTGCAGAAGAGGTTCTCGTACGCGGCGATGCAGATCTTGTATCCATGGCGCGCCCAATGTTGGCTGATAGTCAATTTATGTTGAAAGCTAAAGAAGGTCGCGCTGATGAGATCAATACATGCATTGCCTGTAATCAAGCCTGCCTAGACCACACATTTAAAGGTAAAAATGTTTCTTGTTTGGTAAATCCGCGAGCTTGCCACGAAACGATCTTAAAATATGAACCGACTTTAAAAGCCAAAAAAATTGCTGTAATCGGTGCCGGGCCATCAGGGCTTGCTTATGCAACAATTGCAGGTGAGCGCGGTCACCATGTTACTTTATTCGAAGCCAGTAGCGAGATTGGTGGGCAGTTTAACTTGGCCAAACGCGTTCCGGGCAAAGAGGAATTCAATGAGACGATCCGATATTATGGTCGAATGATCGAGAAATTCAACGTGACCTTAAAGTTGAATACGCGGGTCGATGTCGAAATACTTAAAAGCTTAGGGTTTGATCATATCGTTATCGCGACAGGTATTACGCCACGCAACCCAGATATTGACGGGATCGATCACCCCAACGTCATGAGTTATATAGACGCCATTTTATCGCCAGAAAAAGTTGGAAAACAAGTTGCAATCATTGGCGCCGGTGGCATTGGCTTTGATGTTGCTGATCTTATTTCTCATGACGGACCTTCTGCTGCACTTGATATTGACCTATTTGCAAGTGAATGGGGAATTGACTTCAAGAACCACCCTCGCGGTGGCGTAACGGGTGTTGAGCCAGTTACGGCAAAGTCAGATAGAGAAATTTATCTGTTACAACGCAAGAACACGCCTGTCGGACGTGGTTTGGGGCAAACAACCGGTTGGACGCATCGTATTACTCTAAATCGGCGTGGCGTTAAAATGATGAATGGCCTTGATTATAAGCGCATTACAGATGAAGGGGTTCACGTTTTGCGGGAGGGAAAACCCGATATTATTCCTGCCGATACAATTATTGTTTGCGCAGGACAAGAACCCCAGCGTGCGCTTTACGATGCGTGTTTAACAGCTGATCTTAATGTGGAATTGGTCGGTGGAGCTTTCGAAGCCGCAGAACTAGACGCCAAAACAGCGATTAATCAAGCCGCTTATCTGGCTGCGGCAGTTTAACTATCCGCCTATTCCACTGTCACTGATTTTGCGAGATTGCGAGGCTGATCGACATCAGTGCCTTTAATGCATGCTGTGTGATAAGCCAATAGCTGCAACGGAAGGGCATATATGATAGGCGCGGTGAATGGGTGAATTATAGGCATGGTGATCAAGCCATCACAAGCCTCACCTGCCGCGTCCACGCCGGCTTGGCTGGCAATTAAATAGACTTTGCCTTTTCGTGCCATCACCTCTTGCATATTGGAAATTGTTTTATCAAAAAGAGCACCATCGGGCGCAATTGTGACAATGGGCATGTCCTCATCAATCAATGCGATTGATCCATGTTTTAACTCTCCGGCGGCAAAACCCTCTGCGTGAATATAAGAAATTTCTTTTAATTTTAAGGCACCTTCGAGCGCTAGCGGATGGGCTGTGCCTCTCCCGATAAAGAGAGCACTAGTACAGTCGCTAATCTCATTTGCAATGCGAATAATATCATCTTCATTTGCTAAAACCTCAACAGCTTGACGCGGTGTTGTGATAAGTGCTTCACACAACTCTGTTTCTACGATTTTTTCAATGGAACCATTAAGGCGCCCAAGATAGATTGAAAGCGCGGCAAGCGTGCCGACTTGGGCGGTGAACGCTTTTGTAGATGCCACACCAATTTCTGGTCCTGCATAAGTTGGAAGAGTCAAACACACCTCGCGTGCCAAAGAGCTTGCTGGCACATTAACAATGCCAATCGTGTTAAGGTTTAGCTCTTTACAATAACGCATGGCCGCTAATGTATCGGCGGTTTCACCAGATTGAGAAACAAAAATCATTAACGTATTTTTAGATAGCGGTAATTCCCGATATCTGAATTCTGATGCAATATCGATACTTGTTGGAATGCGGGCGTAGCGTTCAATCCAATTACGGCCAACAAGCGCGGCAAAATAAGCCGTACCGCAAGCAACAAGCATTACTCGCGAAATTTGTGATAGGTCAATATCGTGTTCTGGCATGCGAATTATGCCATTATTAGTGTCGATATATTGCCCAAATGTGCGCGATAAAACATCCGGTTGTTCGTGAATTTCTTTTGCCATGTAATGGCGATAACCGCCCTTATCCACCATGGCTTGGGTGCTATCAACGATTTCGATTGGCCTTTCGACGGGCGCGCCATCTCGAGAAAAAATGTCTGCGCTAGATCCTGTAATGATTGCCCAATCGCCCTCATGCAAGTAACAAACTTTATTCGTATAGGGTGCGAGTGCAAAACTATCGGACCCAATAAACATTTCCTCATCACCAAATCCGATGGCGAGAGGGCTGCCTGCCCGAGCCGTAAGAATTTGATCAGGATAATCTTTGAATAATATTGCAACGGCATAAGCCCCTTGCAGGCGTTCTAAGCACTTTTGGGCTGCATCATGAATATTATTGGTTTCGTCTAAATACATTGTAAGCAAATGAGCAATCACTTCTGTATCTGTTTCTGATGAAAATACAGCACCCTTCGTTATAAGCTCATCTTTTAGTGCGCGATAATTTTCAATAATACCATTGTGAACAACAGCAACGCGATCGGTAACATGCGGGTGTGCATTGGCTTCTGTCGCGGGGCCATGTGTGGCCCACCTTGTATGACCGATGCCAATTGAGCCCGCAAGAGGCGCATCTTGTAAGGTGCGGGTAAGTGCACTCAGCTTACCTTTTGCTCGACGAATACCAATTTGTCCTTCACTGATCGTTGCAATACCAGCACTATCATAGCCTCGATATTCTAAACGGCGTAAGCCTTCGACGACACGTTCAGAAACGTCTTCTTTGCCAATAATTCCGACAATGCCACACATATTTACTTACTCCCGCTATTGCGATGTCTAAATTTTTTGGCCCAGCCCTTGATTATACGTAAAGGCGCGCGCGTCACCCCAAGGGCGTCAGGTTCAATATCACCTGATATAGCAGAGCTTGAGCCAATATAGGCCCCTTCCCCAATTTTAACGGGCGCTATTAATGACGTATTGGAACCAATAAAGGCGGCAGCTCCGATTTCAGTTATATGCTTGTTAAAGCCGTCATAATTGCAAGTAATGGTGCCCGCGCCAATATTGGCTTCAGCACCAATGATTGCATCCCCGATATATGATAAATGGCTTATCTTGACGCCTGCAGCTAGCTGAGCGTTCTTTGCTTCTACAAAGTTTCCGATTTTACTATGTGCGCCAACAATAGTTTTTGGACGTAAACGCGCGAAGGGTCCAATTTGGGCACCCTCCCCAATTTGGGTACCCTCAATGTGAGAGAAAGCTTTTATACGCGCATTATTTTCAATTTTTACATTTGGTCCAAAACGGATGTGGGGTTCGAGGTAGACGTCATTTGCAATCTCAGTGTCATAATGGAAATACACACTGCTTGGGTCTTCCATTGTAATGCCATTTCGTAAATGATTGCCCCTATATCGTTCTTGGATAATTTGTTCGCCATGGGCTAGGCTTTCTCGTGTATCAATTCCAATGACATCATCTTTTGAGCCTTCGATGAGGGCAGTTTTATATTTTTTATTATGGGCTAACTTAACAAGGTCGGTGAGATAGTATTCGTTTTGAGCATTTTCAGAAGATAATTGAGGTAATAGTGCATTCAATAAGGCTGTCGAAAACCCCATCGCGCCGCCATTGCATAACCGAATACCAAGCTGTTCTTCGTTTGCATCTTTAAACTCGATGATTTCTTTGGGTCGTCCATCTTCAGTTATGATGCGTCCATAGCGTCCAGGGTTATGGGGGGTAAATCCCAGAACAATAAGATCAGATTCGCTTTTGCCAAGGTCTGCCATAATCTCAGGGCGTAGGAGTGGCGTATCGCCGAATACGACGACGGCGCGGCTCATTTCCTCTATTTCTGAAAAGCCAGCTCGAACAGCATCACCTGTCCCAAGTTGATCTTGTTGTATTGCGTGTTTGATAGATGGAAGAATGGTTTCAGCTTCGGCCCTCACCGCGTCTTGTTCGGGTGATGTCACGAGAATAATATAGTTAAAACCCGCGGTTTGACCGTTTTGGATCACGTGCCCAAGCATCGACAGACCAGCAATTTTATGCATGACTTTAGGTAACGCAGATTGCATGCGCGTGCCTTTACCAGCAGCCAAAATGATAAGGCCGCAATCACTGAGTTGAGCCATATGGTAACCTCAATTTTAATTCATAACTCAGATCTATATGGATTTGCGATAAATTGCCAAATCACACTTATTGACGATATGTTACGCATGGTAAGTTAAGAGCTTATCAGGATATGTGTGTCACAATATTATTAATTATATTCAAGTGCTAGGACGCCAGGGCTTCTAAACCGATCTCGTCCAAGACATCAAAACCTGATTTTACCCCATCACTTAAAGCGGCAACATTTGGCAGCATATTTGCGGCATAGAATTGTGCAGTGGCTCGTTTTCTCTGGGCATAGGTCTCAGAAATACCGTTCTGATCGCGACTGGCCAGGGCGCCTTTAATCAGGTAATGCCCGCCGGCTGAAAGTGCGAACTGGCGTAAATAGGGCGTTGCACCGCTTAAAGCATCTGGCTGATTTTGTTTAACATGCGCCTTCATCCATTCGGTTGTATCGGCAAGTGCATCAAGGGCGTTATTAAGTTGATATGCCATATCCTGATAAGCTTTTTCATTTATACTAGCACATGTTTTGGCTGTTTCGCGCATATCTTGAATGTAACGTTCAACAATGCCCCCATTATCGAGACTAAGTTTTCGGCCGATCAAGTCCATAGCTTGAATTCCGTTGGTCCCTTCATAAATCGTGAGAATGCGGGCATCGCGCACATGTTGGGCTGCGCCAGTTTCTTCAACAAAGCCCATTCCGCCATGAACCTGGACACCAATTGCGGCAACCTCGTTTGCAATATCAGTTGAAAACGCTTTTGACAAAGGTGTCAGAAGATCGTTTCGCGCTTTCGCTTCTTCATCGCCTGATTTTTCTGCCAAATCTGCATATACGGCATTTTCATAACAAATAGCCCGCGCCGCATCAGTTAGGACGCGCATTGTCATCAACATCCGGCGTACATCTGGGTGTTCGATAATTGCTGAAGAATCTAGACTATTTTTATCAACACCGGGCGCTTTTCCTTGTTTGCGATCATTTGCATAATTTAGTGCGCCCTGAAGTGCAATTTCAGCTACACCGACACCTTGTAAGCCAACATGAAGGCGGGCATTGTTCATCATCGTAAACATGCATGCCATACCTTTGTTTTCGGCACCAACGAGCCAACCTGTAGCCCCCTCAGTTTCTCCAAATGCCATGACACATGTTGGGCTTGCGTGTATGCCAAGTTTATCTTCAAGGCCAATGCATTTTGCATCATTGCGTTCACCTAAACTACCATCGTCATTTACAAAAAACTTGGGAACGATAAATAAAGATATGCCTTTGGTTCCTTCTGGGGCATTGGGGGTACGTGCCAAGACAAGGTGAATAATATTCTCAGCCATGTCATGATCACCATAAGTAATGTAAATTTTAGTACCTGTAATTTTATAACTTCCATCTTCTTGCGGTATGGCTTTCGTTTTAACGGCGCCCACGTCAGAACCAGCTTGGGGTTCAGTTAGGTTCATTGTCGCTGTCCACTCACCCGATATTAGCTTTGTAAGATATTTTTCTTTTTGTGCATCTGAGGCATGGGCAGAGATAGCTTCGATACCACCATTAGACAGCATGGCGCATAGCTGGAAACCAATATTTGAGTTCATCATTTCCGTTACTGCATTTGACAATGCTAGAGGTAACCCTTGTCCGCCATAAGCCACAGGTGCTGCTAAGGTTGGCCAGCCACCGTCAACATATTGTTTATATGCTGACTTAAAACTCTCTGGTACTTTAACACCATCATCTGTCAGATGTGCGCCAGTCTGGTCGCCGTCCCAGCTGATGGGCGCGACAACATTATTTGCTAATTTGGCGGCCTCTTCGAGAATTGCATCAACAAGATCCTCCGAAAGGTCAGGATAAGCACCGCTTTCAATCAGCCGGCCAAAGCCAGCTTCATGCATTAATGCAAAACGTATCTCTTCAACAGGTGCGCGGTATCTCATCACTCAAACTCCCAGATTGCTATATTTGACCTTTATAGTAGCATAATACCCTGTTGAGTATAAGACTTTAGGTCGCATTGATTATAAGAAAGCTATGAAAATTAAGGTTTAAAATGGTTAATATTATTCGGCGAAATGGTTATGGTCTTGCGAAAGAAAATCTGAAATATTGGATCGTTTTTAGCGTTATTTTGAGCGCAATTTGTGCATCTTATAGTTTTGCGCCAATCGCAGGTAATAAAGACCCATGGTTTCTATGGGCACGATACACGGCTCGCTTATCTTTCCTTATGTTTCTTGCCAGCTATATTGCAGGCCCATTATCAGCGTTGAGTACACATCGGTTTCCAATATTTCTGCGCTATAACCGTCGAAATCTTGGTTTAAGTTTTGCGCTTCTTCATATTGTTCACCTTGCGGCTCTGGTGATTTACCTGGCGAAAATAGGTGAGCGCCCTCTTTCTTCTACTGTAATATTAGGTGGAGGTGCTTATGTCGCGATGTTTTTAATGGCTTTAACTTCTAATGATAATATGGTGAGAAAACTTGGCACCAAAGCCTGGTCAAGGCTACATCGGTTTGGGACTCACTATATTGCGTTAATATTTGCTGTGACTTATTCAACGGGCGTTGTCAGCAATGACGGGTCCTTGATTAATGTTACCCGATTGTTTCTTGTGCTTTTACTAAGCGTCGTTATTGTGTTGCGCATATACGTATTTACAACGGAGCGGCGTGCACATGTCTGATTTTATAAAATTCTCACGCGAGGGTGAAAACGCAATCATCACACTTGATGATGGAAAAGCGAATGCTTGGGGCTTTGGAATGATGGCTGATTTGTCTGAAGCCATTGCACAAGGTCAAAGCGAAGCAAAAACCATTACATTACGCGGGCGCCCAAATATGACCTGTGCAGGGTTTGATTTAAAAGTGATGAAAACCGAACCAGAGCGCGTTGTTGCCCTGGTTGATACGGGCGCGCGGCTTTTGTGTCAGATGCTATCTTGCCCTAAGCCCATTATTATTGCCTCAACTGGCCACGCTATGGCTGCGGGTGCTTTAATGATGCTGGCAGGTGACATGCGTATCGGCTTGGCGGGCGATTATAAATATGGCCTTAACGAAACAGCCATTGGCATGACCATGCCAGATTTTGGTCTTGATCTGGCTGTTCATCGTTTGGGAATTCATAATATGTCCATGGCTGTTCTATCAGCTAAACTATATG
>CBFHLW010000063.1:0-9837 GCA_965656805.1 Alphaproteobacteria bacterium | reverse complement strand
GATCTGCCCCATCGATCTTAAGCGCCGACCTCATTGTTAAGGGACAAATTTATTCCGATGGCGACGTCCAATTAGATGGCCGCCTTCTCGGTAATATTTCATCACACGCTGTCACCATTGGAAGTTCAGCGCATGTTATCGGCGAAGTTGCTGGTGAAATTGTGACGATTAAAGGAACCGTCGATGGGACAATCCGCGCCAAACAAGTACATTTGTGCACAGGATCAAAAATCAATGGAGATATATACCACGAAGTCCTTGCCATTGAATCCGGCGCTGAGCTGAACGGTGCTGTTAAACGCGAAAAAGATCCACTAGCCGAAGCTTCTGTGCGTTCTGAGCAATTCACAAAATCTCTACCAACCCAAAACAATACAGATTAAGGTTATGTGTTGCTATCGCCATATGCACGTTGAGCCAAAGCTGCTTCAATAAATGGATCAATGGCACCGTCAAGTACACCCTGCGTATTCCCACTTTCAACACCCGTCCGCAAATCTTTAACCATCTGGTAAGGCTGTAAAACATATGAACGAATTTGGTGCCCCCAGCCAATATCCGTTTTATTCTGCGCCGCTGCCAAAGCTTCTTCTTCACGCTTTTGCAATTCAAGCTCATAAAGTCGAGCGCGCAACATCGTCCAGGCCGTTGCCCTATTCTTATGCTGTGAGCGCTCATTCTGACATTGCACCACAATCCCAGTTGGAATATGCGTAATCCGCACAGCGCTATCGGTTGTATTCACGTGCTGTCCACCTGCGCCACTAGCCCTAAAAGTATCAATGCGCACATCCGACTCTGAAATATCAATATCAATATTTTCATCAACTTCTGGGAAGCAGCCAACACTGGCAAAACTTGTATGCCGTCGCGCTTGCGAGTCAAATGGCGAAATTCGCACAAGTCGATGAACCCCAGACTCCGTTTTAATCCAACCATAAGCATTATGCCCTTTAATGTGGATTGTAACAGATTTAATGCCGGCCTCCTCGCCGTCTGTAATCTCAACAATATCAGTTTTATATCCCCGGCGCTCAGCCCAACGTAAGTACATACGCATCAACATGCTGGTCCAGTCTTGACTTTCAGTCCCACCAGCACCCGCATGAATTTCAATAAAGGCTGAATTCGCATCAGCCTCACCTGATAGTAAGGTCTCAACCTCCATGCGTTCGACATTTTCGCGCAATTGAGCAAGCGCAGAAACCGCCTCAGCAACGATCGTTGCATCTCCCTCATCCTCGCCCATTGTCACCAGCTCGCTATTCTCCGTCACCTCAGCTTCAATTTTATTACACATCTGAATTGATTGCTCGAGATGATTGCGCTCCTGCATAAGCTTTTGCGCTTGATCGGGATCATTCCACAAATCAGCACTCTCTGCCTGTAAGTTGAGCTCATTTAGACGTGCAAGCGCCCTATCCCAGTCCAAATGCCGCCGCAATAAGGTTAAAGACTGAGTGATGCTTTCGATATGATCTTGTGCTTCTGCGCTCACGCAATATTCCTTTACAATTTAGGTAACGATTAATCACTTTATTTATATGTTTATTTAGAAAATTTTTCGACTGCTCAAATTACTTTGGGCTTAGCTAATAAAGCCCGCCAATATCAGCACCTGTTTCGGCTTGATCGCCTTTATTGGCAGCTGGTGCATTACCATCAATAACCAATTGACGACGCCCACGAATTGGCTCTGTCCCTACTTTAAAGGCTTCTAAAATAACGTTTTTATCACCATTCTGAGCAAGTTTTCCCGTTTTAGCATTAATCCGCACGAGGTTAACAGCAGGCGGGATGCGAAACGGAATAATCGGTTCATCACGCAATGCTTGCCGCATGAATTCTTTAAACACGGGCGCGGCAACACGTCCGCCAGTTTCCCTTCGCCCTAAAGAACGATTATCATCAAATCCAATGTAAACACCAACAACCAGGTCAGGAGAAAACCCAAGAAACCAAGCGTCGCGACTATCATTTGTCGTCCCGGTTTTACCAGCAAGCGGACGTTTCAATGACCGTATGGACCGTCCTGTCCCGCGCTGAACAACGCCTTCGAGCATGGACACAATTTGATAAGCGGTCTGAGACGGTAAGACTTGCTCACGCATATCAGGTAAACTTGGCGGGGTTTGATTATCCCATGTGCGAACGACACAAGCAGAGCATACGCGTTGATCATTTTTAAAAATTGTTTTTCCATAGCGGTCTTGAATACGATCAATCATGACCGGCGAGACGGACTTGCCACCATTAACAAAGATCGAATAAGCATTCACCATTTTCAATAAAGTTGTTTCGCCCGCACCCAAAGCCATAGCAAGAACGGGCGGCATTGACTTGCTGACCCCAAAAGCACGGGCATAATCAGCAACTTTACGCATCCCTATTTGCTGCGCCAATCGAATGGTCATCAAATTTCGGCTTTGTTCCATGCCCAAACGAAGAGTCGAGAGGCCATAAAAACGTCGCGCATAGTTTTCAGGTTTCCACAGGCCCTGATCACGCCCCTGATCAATCACAAAAGGTGCATCAAGGACAAGACTAGCTGGGGTATAACCGTCATCTAAAGCACGCGCGTAAACAATTGGCTTAAAAGCTGAACCAGGCTGGCGTCTGGCTTGTGTCGCACGGTTAAACTCACTTAAGCTAAAACTGAAACCACCAACCATTGCCATAACCCGACCAGTGTGTGGATCCATTGCGACAAGGGCACCATTCACCTCAGGAATTTGACGCAAAGCAAATTCACTTCCTTTAGGCTCAACATAAATAACATCACCTGCCCCCAAAACTTGATGGGCCGTAATAATTTGCGCGCCTAAAGAACCAGAAGGAGAACTTGCTGCGCGACGGCCCCATCGTAATTCACTGAGCGGAATACGCCCCAATTCAGGAATAAAATCAGGCGTCAAAACATCCTCGGGGCGCAGTCCTATTTCAACTGCGTTATCATCGACCGATAGTACAACGGCTAGTCGCCAAGGCGCGATATCAGCGGGAGGTTTTATTTCTGATAATTGATTGGGCCAATCAGTTAATTGCTCAAGTTGCACAACAGGACCACGATACCCCTGGCGCTGATCATAAGTAACCAGACCATCACGAAGTGCCTGAACACCAATCGCTTGCATTTGTGTGTTTAATGTTGAGCGTATCGACAAGCCTCCGCCATATAATTGTTTGTCACCATAGAGGTCATAGACTTGTCGCCTGATAGACTCTACAAAATGAGAAGCTTCAACGCTTTGGGAACCAACTGATCTAAAATTTACCTCTAGAAGACTGGCTTGCGCAATAGCCGCCTCTGCTCGGGTAACGAAACCTTCGTCGACCATTCGCTCAAGCACCCAATTACGCCGCCCAATCGCTCGCGCAGAGCCGCGAATGGGATGGTAATTATTCGGTGCCTTAGGCAATGCCGCTAAATAAGCAGCCTCAGCCAAAGTTAATTCGGCAAGAGACTTATCAAAATAGTTCAATGCTGCTGCAGCAACACCATAACTACCAATACCAAGATAAATTTCGTTAAGATAAAGCTCTAATATTTGACGCTTATCAAAAGCGTTTTCGAGCCGTACTGCTAAAATCGCTTCCTTTATTTTTCTTTGAAATGTTACATCATTTGTAAGCAGAAAGTTTTTGGCAACCTGTTGGGTAATGGTTGAGGCACCTTCTAAACGTCGCCCGTTAACCACATTCAAAACATTTTGAACCACAGCACGAATAATACCAAAAAAGTCCAACCCAAAGTGATTGTAAAAATTTTTATCTTCAGCGGCTAAAAATGCATTTTCCAAGACCTTTGGCACAACATCTATTGGAACAAATAACCGGCGTTGCTTTGCAAATTCAGCAATAAGCTCTCCATCTCCGGCGTGCGCACGCGTGGTGACAGGAGGCGCATAGTCAGCCAAGTGCTTATAGTCGGGTAGACTACTTCCAACCTGCCACAGGTAAGCGCCCAATAAGAATGAGATCACTGCCGTAGCTAGAAGGCTAACGCTCAATAAGATTTTGATAATTTTCATTCTTAGCCGCAAGCCCTTGGTGTTGATAGACGTCTTATGCGCATGCCCTATTCATTCGATCACACAGTAATTATTCCCCGCATATGTATCTAAAAATGAGCTAAAATGCCAGTTGTTTAGCAAGCAATAAATGTCTCGATCGCAACAAATTAGTTTGCCGTCAAAGAGCTTGAAAATACATCAATCGACTGTTTGAGCGCCACAGCCGCAGATTTTCGCCATTTTGTCGAGACCAACTGCTTTTCATCACGCGAATTGGTCAAAAAGCCGAGCTCAATCAACACAGATGGCACATCAGGAGCTTTTAAAACACGAAACCCAGCAAATCGATGGGTTCGGTCAAGCAGAACAGTATGCCCCTTCATTTGCGAAACAACTGTTGAGGCAAACTTAACAGACAAATTTTTGGTTTCACGCTGAGCCAGGTCAATCAAAATATTGGTGACTTCTTTCGGTTGATCTCCAAAATCAATACCAGCAATAATGTCAGACCTGTTTTCTTTTCGGGCAAGTGCCGCGGCTTCTTTATCAGACGCAGTCTCCGATAAAGTATAGATAGACATACCCCTCACATTTTTTCGTCCGATCGCGTCCGCATGAATTGAAATGAACAAATCGGCACTGCGTCGACGAGCAATATTCACCCGCTCTCGAAGAGGAATATAGACATCGCGACTTCTCGTGAGATAAACCTTATAGCGCTTATCGCGACGCAACTGCGCAGCCAATTCTTTAGAAAAAGCTAGCACAACATCTTTTTCTCGAACCTTTTTACCACTTGCCCCAGGGTCAACGCCACCATGGCCCGCATCAATCACAACAACAAATTTATCATTTTTCTTAGGAGGTTTTATGATCGCGGTATCGTTAGTAGGCCTTTGCTTACTAGCGCGTTGGCTCTCAAGGTCTTTAATAAAAGATTCTCGAGATGTTTTTGCAAGATCAATAACCATTCGGTAAGGAAAACCTGCTGATGGCGGTAAGACAAAGTCGCGCGCGACATTAACCGGCCCAGTTGTGTCCATAACGATACGCATAACATTTGAAGAAAAAAGACCTTTACGAATATTTTGAATAAGCCCAGCGCCATCTGGCAACCGTTTGCCATTTGGCCAATCTGCATCATAAATATCAACGACAACGCGATAAGGATCATTAAGTGTGAATATCTCATATTTAGCTTTTTGAGATAGTTCTACTACCACGCGTGTGCCCTGCTCGGAGGCACCTATTCGTAATGTCTCCAGCGTCGCGCCCGCAAGAGCAGGCTGTGAAACAATAAGATACGCACTCAAAAATAAGCACGCAAAGAACATCTTTGGTAATGAGAACGAAGAAGCTCTGGTCATAGCAATCCTAAATTTGAACCAACTATGCCCCGAATCGTTGAAGAAGTTCAACTATCCATCCTTCAAAAAGAAGAAAAAACTTATTTAAGAGAGGCACTTAAAGAGTGTATTGCCGAAATTACTTGCGTGGACCCTCGGCGCAGACTACAAAAGTTAAGCTTGATATATTAAATTCGAACCCGCCAGCGAAAAGCGTTTAAATGCTTCGCGCGACACGATCGGAAAAAAAGCCAAGCAAAGTTCGGTTTTACGTAATTGTTTTGCCGAAGCAGTGTTTTCGGCCTTCCCTAAAAAGGGAAAGCCACAATCGAGGTTACACAGGTTGAGAGCTTATACACAATACGGAAGCACTCTTGAATTGAGTATGACGGTAAACGTAAAACCGTCGCTCTTTTGCAACGCCTTAGACCTTCACAAATCAACATTTTTTGTCGCTAATCGTCCTCAGGCTTTGTTTGGGGAAGAACGAGCGACTGGAGTTTTATACAATGACATCGCGCATGCTTATAGATGCGGCTCACAAAGAAGAAACACGTGTAGTCGTCCAAAAAAACCAACAGATTATCGAATTTGATTTTGAATCTGAAAACAAACTACCTCTTAGAGGGAATATTTATCTCGCCAAAGTTACCCGTGTAGAGCCATCTCTTCAGGCAGCTTTTGTTGAGTATGGTGGAAACAGACAAGGCTTTCTCGCCTTCAGTGAAATCCATCCTGATTATTACCAAATTCCCGTCTCAGATCGTGAAGCATTGTTAAAAGAACATGCGGATGAGCAAAAGGAAGAGGAACCTGAGTCTGAAACTTTAAATAGTTCAGACAATGATGAAAACGATGATAACAGCCCACGCATAGAAAGCGTCGGTGGTGATGCGCATGAAGAGGTGTCGGAGCGCACGCGCTCACACAGCTCCAGTCGCAAATATAAAATTCAGGAAGTTATTAAGCGTCGCCAGGTTATTCTAATTCAAGTCGTTAAAGAAGAGCGCGGCAATAAAGGTGCGGCTTTAACAACTTACATTTCTTTAGCTGGTCGTTATTGTGTCTTAATGCCTAACACTGCCCGTGGCGGTGGCATTTCGCGCAAAATCAATAATTCAGCCGATCGAAAGAAGCTCAAAACAACTGTCGAAAAACTTGGCGTACCTGCCGGCATGGGTTTAATTATTCGCACAGCTGGTTCGCAGCGAACAGCGATCGAGATCAAACGCGACTATAATTATCTTATTAAAACATGGGAAACAGTCCGCAACCTAACGCTTAAAAGCACAGCTCCTGCACTTGTTTATGAAGAAGGCTCATTAATTCGGCGCTGTATTCGCGACCTTTACAATCCCGATTATGAAGAGATTATCGTTGACGGTGTAACCGCCTATAGCGAAGCACGCGAATTTATGAAACTCATGATGCCAAGTCATGTGAAGAAAATTAAACAGCACAAAAGTGCTGTCTCCCTCTATCGAGAATCCGGTGTAGAGGATCAGCTTGCAGCTATGTTTAACCCGACAGTCACCCTTCCATCTGGTGGTTATCTTGTAATTAATCCAACCGAAGCCTTAGTGTCCGTCGACGTCAACTCAGGTCGTTCCACAGGCGAGTATTCGATTGAACGCACCGCACTTAATACAAATTTAGAAGCTGCTGACGAAGTTGCGCGCCAAATGCGTTTACGTGACCTTGCAGGCCTGCTTGTTATTGACTTCATTGACATGGATGAAAATCGTAATAATCGTGCAGTCGAAAAGCGCCTTAAAGATGCATTGAAAAACGATCGTGCACGCATTCAGGTTGGACGAATTAGTCCTTTTGGTTTGCTTGAAATGTCACGTCAGCGCATACGCTCTGGAGTAATTGATAGTTCTAGCAATACGTGTCAACACTGCCAGGGAACAGGCATTATCCGTTCTGTTGAAAGCCGCGCATTGCATGTTCTTCGCCAAATTGGCGAGGAGATCACCAAAAATGCAAGAGAAGAAATTAATGTTGGCTTACCAAGTGATGTTGCTGTTTATTTATTAAATCAAAAACGTTCAGCAATTGTCGAACTCGAGCAAGCACATAATATCGCCATTACGATTTCAATTGATACGCATTTAATGGCAATGGAAATGACCATCAATACCCAGCAAGGCTCTTCTGAAAAGCCTGTTCGAATGGACGCAAGCACTGCCCCAAGCCAAGGCGAGCGTCACACAAAAGGTCGACGCGACCGTAGAGATCGAAACGATCGCAACTCAGATAAAGAGCGTACCGATAAAACAGAACTTTCCAAATCGGAAGAAGAAACCGACAAGCCTGTTTCCGATGATGAAAATACGGAAGAAACGCGTCCAAAACGCCGTCGTCGCGGGCGTCGCGGTGGCCGCAACCGTCGTCCAGAAACCAACACTGAGCCAACAAATGAGACGGCAACTGAAAGCAGCGAACAATTAAATGAGGCAAAAGATAATCAGCCCCCCTCACCCGTTGAGACTGTCGCTCAAGGACAAAATATTACGACCTCAAATCCTAATGATGGAAATTCGCCCGTTTCTGAAATAGCTGAAAACGTAGCAACAACTGAAGAGGCAGCTAAGCCAAAGCGTCGTAGAGCAACAAAACGTTCCTCAAAAACATCAGAGCCAGAAGAAAAGTCGTCTATATCCAGCGAACAAGCTGACACTATCTCTGAAACGGTTGCCGCCGATCAGGCTTTAACAACTGAAAAAGCACCCAAGCCTGCTCGTCGGCGTCCAAAAGCCAAATTGCTCAAAGAAAGTGCTGCAGATGCAGGCCAAACTGAGGTTAGTCAAGAAACGCAAAGCGCTGAACAGCCCGCGAGTGATGAAACAGCAGATATCGCTAGCAAACCTTCGCGGCGTGGATGGTGGCGAAGGGGCTAACGCATAGCCTCCAAGCTTGCACCATAAGTTTTTCGTTATTACTTTTGGGGTCTTTGTTTGGCCTTATTTTAGTGTAGTATTTGCCCCGAGGCAGAGTTGGCTGCGTTACACTATTACTAAGGAAGGAAAAGGCATGAGCTTAAAAAGCTTCCGTCTCCGCAATTTAGATGTTTTAGTCGTCTGTATTGGGTTGGTTTTTGCCTCCATCTCCTCAGCATCAGCGGGGTTTATTCGCGACGCTGAAGTTGAGGCTCTGCTCCATGATTATACATCGCCCTTGCTCAAAGAATCCGGCCTTGTCATTGACAATGTCGAAATCGGTATCATCGCTGATGAACGGATCAATGCTTATGTCAGTGGCGGTCAAAACATATTTGTATATTCAGGATTAATCACAGAAGCCAAACATCCAAATATGGTTATTGGCGTGATGGCCCACGAAATTGGGCATATCACTGGCGGACATTTAGCTCGAGGCAAAGCGGCCAGAGAAAAAGCAGGAACGCCTATAATTGTCGGTGCTATTCTTGGCCTAGGTTCTCTCTTAGCTGGAGCGCCACAAGTTGGAATGGCATTGATTGCAGGCGGCCAGCAAGTTGGGCTTGCCAGTTATCTTACCTATAGCCGAGCCCAAGAAGCTAGTGCCGATCAGGTTGCCTTACAATTACTCCAAGAGACCAAACAATCACCCCAAGGCATTATGGACCTTATGGACCACTTGGCAGGCCAGGAAATTTTAAGCGAACAAAGACAAGATCCTTATCAGCGCACACATCCTATGTCGCGCGATCGAGTAAATGCTTATCGCTCCCACGCTGAGACATCACCTTACTTTAATGAAAAAGACAACCCATACATGCAATGGCGTCATGATATGGCCAAAGCAAAACTGGATGGCTTTATTAAACACCCACAATCTGTATTAAGAAAATATAGTGATGCTTCAGAACCAGCGCTCTATGCGCGGGCAATTGCATATCACCGCCTTGCGCGAACAGATGAAGCTATATCTGTATTAAATGAACTCATAAGCAAGCATCCCAAGAATCCTTGGTTCCAAGAGCTGAAAGGCCAAATTTATTATGAAACTGGCTTGGCTGATAAAGCCGTTGAACCATATCAAAAAAGCTTGCAGCTTAAGCCGAACCAACCGCTTTTGATGATTGGCCTCGCATCATCTCTACTTGCCAGTGACCAAAACTATGGCGGTCAAGCGCGGACATTACGCGCGATAGAGATTTTGCGCGAGGCAACTCGACTAGAGGAAACTAATTTGATCGCCTTTTCTCAACTTTCCAAAGCTTATGGTCATATGAACAATATCGGCATGGCGGAATGGGCTTTAGCAGAGAACCTTGCATTGCGAGGGGACCCATCGGCCATTCGCCACGCAAATCGTGCTATTGACCTGCTGGAGCCGGGTCAAGCAGAACGCTTAAGAGCTCAAGACATTGCGGCTTCAGAGTTTGGAAAAAAGCAATAAAAGGTTTACCTATTAAAGCGATAACCATTTCAGTTATTGTAATCGTTTATTTCAGAGAGAAAGAGACTTATCTTGTTAAAATCCGTAATAAA
>CBFHLW010000062.1:0-9951 GCA_965656805.1 Alphaproteobacteria bacterium | reverse complement strand
GCGACGCGTTTTAGGCTTTTCGCGACGTTCTTGGGCTGACGTTTCATTAAACGATAATCCCTGAAAAGATACAGGCATAACGCTCAGTCCCAACATCACAATAAGGGCAAAAACAAACTGTTTGCGTATCATCATTTTCCAAACACTCATTTAATCTGCAATCTCATAACTAATCATTTGTCGGACGCCAGGACGCGGAACAGCCCGCCCCCCATCCATCATGGGGCGATATTTCCATTTTTCAACAGCTCTGAGCGCCGAGCGGTCAAACATGCCAGGTGGGTCAGCATCCACAACAATAGGATTAATAGCCATCCCAATCTCGGAAATGGTAAACTCAAGCAAAACCCAACCCTCGATACCACGCGACAAGGCACGACTTGGATAACGTGGAGCAACGCGAACGATCGCCAGAGCATCACCATCTACCGGAGCATTTAAATTCATCCCAAGGGCGAATTGACCAAAATCAGCTGAAGATGCGCCTTTATCCATATTAGGACGCTGCACTTGCTCTAACTTGGGTGGCGGGGGTGGCTCTTCTGGTTCTTGCTTAGCAGGACGCTTTAATGCTCTATCCTTTGAATTGGTATCTTCATCACGCTCAATGCGTACAAAATCGATTGATATTGATGCGGCAGGATCCTCGATTTCGAAATTACGACCTGTTACAAGAACTTTCATAATTAAGAACAGGCTCATCGTGGTAACGAGCGCCAACCCTCCAATTATGCCAAACCGTATAATGCTCGTTTGCGTACTCGGCATTATTTTTCCTCAGCAGCAATCGAAATTGAATTAACCCCGGCCAATCGCACTTGGTCCATAATATCGACCAAGATACCGGTTTGGGCGCGTTTATCTGCTTGAATAACAGCGCCACCTTGCGGATTCTCGGCGTGCAAGCGTTCCACATTCGCACGAACGGCAGCTAAATCGACCTGACGGCGGTTAATCCAGACCTCATTATTGTCATTGATCGCAATCAAAATCCCCACTCGTGATTGCTTAACCGATGTTTCAGCATCAGGGCGCGTCACATCAATACCGCTCTCTTTTACAAAAGTCGCTGTAACAATGAAAAAGATCAGCATAATAAACACGATATCGAGCATCGGTGTCATATCAATGCTTGTATCTTCCTCTGGTCTTGCTCTTCTTCTGCGCATAAAGTCCTCCAAACCGATCAATCGGTTAATAGCAATTCGTCTTCTACATGATTTACGGCTATTGCGGCGCGACGCTCCAAACTGGCTGTGAAAAACAGACCAGACAGAGCCACAACCATGCCAGCCATTGTTGGTAAGGTTGCTTTAGAAATACCTGATGCCATAGCCCGCGCATTCCCTGAGCCTGTAATGGCCATAACATCAAATACCTCAACCATACCCGTTACAGTTCCTAACAAACCAAGAAATGGCGCTAAAGCAACCAAGACTTTAATATAGGTTAGATTTCTATTTGCCTGTAAGCGCACATCACTAATGTATTGGCGTCGAATTTGATGGGCCATCCAGCTCTTATGTTCCTTACGTGACCGCCACTGCTCCCGATAAAATTCAGCAAGCACGGGAAAGCCATTTCGTAAGAAGCTATAACGCTCATAAATAAGTGACCACAACAAACCTGTTACCACCATAATGACCATCAGAACTGTTCCACCGAGTTCGAGAAAGTCACGAACCCCGCGGAAAGCTTCAAACGGATTTAGAAACATCCAAATGATGTCAGAAAACGCCATGACCCGAGCCTACTTCTTTGCTTTTTCAGCATGTGCCGCAATCAAACCTGCAGCCTGCTCTTCCAAAACTTGGACAATCTCCCGCGACCGCGTTGATGCAACGGCATGTAAAAGCAGAATTGGTATAGCAACAACAAGACCTAAAACTGTCGTGACAAGGGCTTGAGAAATACCACCTGCCATTAGCTTTGGATCACCCGTTCCAAATAGTGTGATGGCTTGGAATGTGAGAATCATACCCGTCACCGTTCCCAAAAGACCTAAAAGTGGTGCCACACCCGACAACAATTTAAGCAATGATAAGCCACGCTCGAGTGCTGGCATTTCTTTTAAAATGGCATCATCAAGTTTAAGCTCCAAAGTCTCTACATCGACAGATTTGTTCGCCTCATAAGATTGCCAGACGCGGCTAAGAGGTGAATTGCCAGAAACAGCTGTTCCAGCAGATAATTGCTCACGCACCATTTTTGCCATACGTGATAGCGAAACAATACGCTCAATCGCCAAGGCGACACCTAAGAAACCTAGAATAACAATAATGTAACCAACAAGACCACCTTGGTTCACGCGTTCCAGCAACGTCGGCATTTGCAAGAATAAATTCAAAATTGCTCCGCGTGATGGATCAACAACACCGGCAGAAATTTCGCCAGCATCCGCATCTGCAAGATCTTCAGCAGCACTCACAAAACGTGAGGGGGGTTGACGTCCTAAGTCGGCATAACGCCCCTCACCCGAATAGCGCACAAAATCACCGTCGCTAAAGGCTGTAAAAGGCCCAACACGCATCACATTTCCGGTGCGAATTGTGCCATCAAGATTAATAATTTCAGCATCATAAGACTTAACTTCGCCCTGGGCTGTCATTTCCTGCTGCAGCGCAAACCACAATTCTTCGAGCTGCTTCATTTCTGGAAGGCCTTTGGTTTTTGCCAATTTAGCTAACGGCTCTGAGCGATCTTTAAGCTCACCAGAAATTAAACTCTCTTCGATTTGCGCTTTGGTTTCTCCAGCAACTTGGCGAACAATCCCAAAGAGCTCACCATAAACACCTAAACGCTCATTCAGCAAACCTTCTAGCTCTGCGAGTTTAAGTTCATTTTCGTTAAACACTTTTTCCAAACGCTCGCTTCGTGCTTCTTCTGCCTTGATTTTAGCTTGGGTATTGCGAAGCAATGACCTTTGTTTGTTGCGATCAGACAAAAACTCCTGTTCGCGCTGTGAAAAAGCATCTTGGTCGCGCGCGCGACCATCACGAACACGGTCCAGAAGTTGCTGCAGCGTGACCGCATCGTCTTGAGGCCCCGCTTGTTCCTGGGCATAAGCTGAACCAATAACAAATGAGGATGCGACAATGCCAGACAGTAAAGTAAGTTTTAATTTTGAATATAATGACATAATCAACATCCTTAATTGGCGTTTAGTGAAAGTGGGATGATCATTAGATCTGGAGCCGCTTGTTGCTTAGCAATTCGAAGCGCGTTGCGGATTTCTGAATCAAAATCACCATCAAGGTCTTGAAAAGCACGCTCAGCTTGTGACCAAGCGCCACTCAGGTCACCGTCTAGGGATTGATAGATCAGGGCAACACGTCCGATACGTAAAAACGCTACCGTACGCTCTTCTCCCTCAATTTCCATCTGGCCTTCATAGGCTTCGATGGTCCGCCCATATTCATTTTCAATCTCATATGCTTCTAAAATCTTACGATATTTTTCGGCGGGGCTGGCATCAGAGCGCGCCATTAATTCACGCAAATTATCAATTCGCATTTTACGTGCATCAATCATAAACGGCACATCAAGTTTTACAAATTGATCCAACGCATCAATCATCCGAAACATAAGCGGGACAATGCTGCGATCTACATTTGTCACATCTTCGATTTGTTTGCGAATGGATACCATTTCGAGTTTTTGCGATTTAATAAGTGTTTCAAGCTGCGCATTATATTCGCGCAAAGACTGCAATTGCACGAGGGCTGCACGATATTCACGCACCAGAGCAGCTGTTTCATCATCTAATTTATCAATTCGAGCCTGGGACTCAACGCCGTCTTTAACCGCGCCTTGGCTCGTCCCTGAAATATTATCTAAAGTCTGCGCTGTCGCTTCATAAGACCATCCAGTGAGGCACATAAAAAGCGCCAAAAACAAAATTTGTCTCGTCATTATTGTAAGTCGCATGCGAATTTCCAATCAAACTGTTTACATCAAGTCATCGTCATTATGTCTCATCAAAATGAAACATAAATTTAACCGTGTCGAATGTTAGAGAAAGAATTAGACAAATTAGTGTGTTCACTAAATGTCAAATGCAGGGACGGTTAAATCAGAATTTGGGACAAATCTTTTATAACAAATACAAGCTAACCTAAAAAAAATCCGTCTAATAATTCCCCTGCCTGCTCCGCTCATAATTACAAAACCCATGTTTCGCCATAATGTGAACTCACCTTAAGAGCTCAAGCGGTGCCTAAATCAATGTTTAAGCTTCTAATAAGATAGCAGACCTTTCTAAAGAAATTATTTTATAACTTAATTCTTAATTACTGACAACATGACACGAACATTCGTTTTGCCGTAATTACAAAAAAAGAATTAAAATGTGAATAACAATTACGCTCACCCCTTACCAAATGACAAAAATAATGCATTATTATTTGAGGACCGCTCTTAAAATATTTGAGCACGGCTCTTAATTGGGCGTTTAATGCAGGTATGTTTTTTATTACCGATCACGACTTGAAACGAGTAACGATATATAACGAATAACGATATATAAATGAGTTTTTGGAGAACATTATGACTGAAGCATGGATTATAGACGCTTGCCGCACACCACGTGGCATTGGTAAGCCTGGCAAAGGCGCATTAACAAGTATTCACCCACATCACCTTGGATCAACAGTTCTAAAGGCTTTGGCAGAGCGCAATAAAATCAACACAGCTGAAGTCGGCGATATCATTTGGGGCACAAGCTCTCAAAAAGGCACGCAAGGCGGAGATTTGGGCCGCATGGCCGCGCTAGACGCTGGATATGATGTGCGTTCAAGCGCAATGACATTAGACCGCTTTTGCGGTTCAGGCATCACCACCGTTAATATTGCGGCTGCAAATATCATGTCTGGCATGGAAGACATGTGTATTGCCGGCGGGACAGAAATGATGTCACTCTATGGAAGCGAAGCGTTTAAAGGCACATCACCTTTCATGGATAATGGTAACCTGCATCTTCGCGATTTGCATCCCCAGCCGCACCAAGGTGTTTGTGCTGATGCAATTGCAACACTTGAAGGCATTAGCCGTGAAGCCGTCGATGACCTTGCATTTGAAAGTCAACAGCGCGCCAAACATGCCATTGAAAACGGACATTTCGATAAGTCTCTCATCCCTGTATATAATCAAGATGGTACGCTTGCTCTGGACAAGGAAGAGTTCCCACGTCCACAAACCTCTCGTGCGGATATTGGCAATTTAGAGCCATCATTTGCAAAACTCGCGGACTACCCACTTGACGAGCAAGGCACAACATTCCGTAAACTTGTTGCACAAGCCTACCCAGACCTTGAAATCAATCACGTTCACCATGCCGGTAACTCATCTGGCGTTGTTGATGGTGCGGGCGCGCTTTTACTGACATCTGCAGATTATGCAAAAGCACATGGCATGAAACCCCGTGCACGAATTGTTGCTATGGCAAATATGGGCGATAGCCCAACGCTTATGCTTAACGCTCCTGTTCCAGCAGCACAGAAGGTTTTGCAAAAAGCCGGTTTGACGATTGACGATATTGATCTTTTTGAAGTGAACGAAGCATTTGCTGTTGTCACTGAAAAGTTTATTCGCGACCTCAATATTGATCGTCAGAAAATCAACGTTAACGGGGGTGCAATTGCACTTGGCCACCCAATTGGCGCCACGGGTGCTTTATTGGTGGGAACTGTTCTGGACGAACTAGAACGCCGCAACGGTCAGTTTGGTCTGGTTACAATGTGTGCCGCTGGCGGCATGGCACCAGCTGTGATTATTGAACGCATTTAAGTTCACATAACAAACGATTAAAAAGGGAGGCGCCGCCTCCCTTTTTTTATGCAATTTATTTTGTTTGTTTCGTCGCTATTATGCTCACATAAATTGCAGCAATCGTCCGAACTCTGTAGACTATATTTAATATGTCATAGGAAAGACCCGATATTATGCCACGCCTGTTGAGTATTTTCATCCTTAAACAATACATCATGTGGCTTGCCATTGTGACTGGCGCTTTGATTCTTTTGATTTCCATTGGCGGTTATGTAGAAAGTTTGCGGCTTGTTAATAAGCTAAACGGAGAGACAATAGACGCAGCCATTATTACCGCGCTGACAATTCCTGAACTTTTACTCGCGCTATCCCCTTTCATTATTCTGTTCTCGTCCGTCGTTGCGCTGATCAGATTAAACGAATCTCAAAGTCTTTCGATTATGCGCGCAACGGGATTATCCATCTGGCAGATTTCATCACCGATCTTACTCGCCACTCTTGCCCTTAGCCTTATGCTTGTCTTGGCATTGGACCCTATAGTCAGTAAAACCAGCGACCTCAAAGAACGTTTCGAACGAAAGCTTGAAGGCCGCGATGACAGCCTTAATCTATTATCAACAGGCGTCTGGGTTCGCCTAAGCGGTGAGACTGAAAATTATATTATTCACGGCGAAAAAGTTAAGAATATAAGCTCCATGCAAATGGAAAATGTTGACTTACTGATCATGAGTAAATCAAATAAGCTTATTGACCAAATATCATCTAATAACGCAGAAATTGTAAATGGCATGTGGCGCTTTACATTACCAGACGGCTCAACGCGCGATTTAGTGACAAACGAAACTATAGATGCAACAGATTTACGAGAAAAGCTGATTGATCCTCAAAAAGTGCCTATTTGGCGCCTCCCTGAGCGCATTGAGAGCGGCGCTAAGGCGGGTTTAACAATGACGGCACATGAATTACGTTTTCATTTATTGCTCGCGACGCCCCTTTTTTTAAGCTTAATGGTTTTTATTGCCATTGCATTTAGCATTCCCCGCGGACGTATTGTATCCATGTCTAGCGGAATTATGATTGCTCTCACTTTTGGTTTCCTTGCAAATGCCACAAGTCAAATAGTCGCAAAAATATCACAGCTTGCCTTTTTGCCAACAATGGCGGCAGCCTGGATGCCTATTGCAATACTTTTACTCATCACCATCAGCTTGATTTTAGAGCGCGAGGAAAGCTAGATTTAGGTTATAATCAAAGCTAAATAGGGCCATGCCTTTTCGCGCGAAGAAATTATCTCTTCGCCAAACTCAAAATTAGAAAGAGCTTATTTATGTCTGACCAATTACTCAAATCAGATTTTGAACCTTATAATGACACACGTTGGCTCGAAGCTGTTGATAGTGCCTTAAAGGGAGCTGCACTCGACACACTTAACTCTTTTGAACCGGGGGGCATGACGCGCCAACCGCTCTATCGCGAAACAGATCTCAAAATGGCAGAAGATAATTCTGGCATGCCGGGCTTCTTTCCATTCATGCGGGGAAGTTCGAATGCTCCCACCCCTTATTTGCCTTGGCATATTGCACAGCGGTTTGTGCCCAACCGCAAAGGAAGCGATAACAGAGCGATCTTAATGGATCTCGCAGGTGGTGTTAGTGCACTGGCGCTCGACCTAACCAACATAAATTCATTTGACCATGAGCAAGCCCAAAAATTACTCGGTGGTGTTCTGCTCGATATTGCCCCAATAAGTCTAATGCCAGGCACACATGTTTATAACGCAATGGACATGATGGAAAGCCTGTGGAGCGACCAAAAAATTATAAACACTGACTGCAAAGCATATTTAAATGCAGATCCAATCGGCACATCAGCCCAAAGCGGCAAGCCACAAATTAATCTTGATCTAAAGCGGTTGTTTTCATGGGGTGCTGAAAGAGAGAACGTCACCCTCCTTTGTGCCAATGGCCAAATGTATCATTCAGCTGGAGCAAGCCAAGCACAAGAACTTGGAATAATCATCGCAACCTTGGTAGACTATTTGCGCGCTGCTCAAAAAGACAGCATAGCCATTGAGCATTTAGCACAAAAAACCACACTGGCGCTTTCTGCCGAGACAGATTTTTTTGCAACGATTGCCAAAATTCGAGCGGCACGACTACTGTGGTCGCAAGTCTTTGAACAGTTTGGAATTAAGACAGTTGCCCCAATAATTTTTGCCGAGACAAGCGAGCGATGCTTTTCAACTTTAGACCCATGGGCAAATATTCTACGCGCAACGATTGCTACCCTAGCGGCAGGCATTGCTGGCGCAAACCTTATCACTGTTGCCCCCTGCACATCAGTAAGTGAAGGCGACAACGATTTAACACGCCGCGTTGCCAGAAATACGCATATTATTCTTCAAGAAGAAAGCCATATCGGAAAGGTCATGGACCCAGCTGGTGGAGCCTGGTATATCGAAAAACTTACACGCGACCTTGCCACACAAGCCTGGAGCATTTTCCAAGAAATAGAGCGCAAAGGAGGAATGGCAGAAGCCTTATCCTCGGGTTATATTGAGAAACTTATCGCGCCTATTCGCGTCGAACGACAAGACAAAGTAAATCTTCGTAATATTGCAATGATCGGCGTGAGTGAATTTCCAAATTTAGACGAAGCACCGCTTAAAGAACGCGCGCCTATAGGGGATGGCCCCCTATCTGAAAAACGCTTAGCTGTTACCATCGAACAGCTAAGAAAGGTCGCCGAGCCATCGAAACCAAGCGTATTTCTTGCTGCCATTGGCACGCCCGCCCGTGCCACACCACGGGTAAATTTTGCTGCCAATCTTTACGCAATTGCTGGCGTGCATGGGATTGCGGGGCCTGGTGGTGAGGATATTGATGCGATTGTATCAGATTTCAAAAAGTCAGGTGCTAAAATAGCCTGCCTTTGCGCAAGCGATAGTGATTATGAGACACATGCAGCAGCACTTGCAAATGGCCTTCTCGATGCTGGTGCAACACATATTGCATTGGCTGGCAAAGATCGCAAAATCAATGGCATTGACGATTACTGTTTTGCTGGTTGTGACATCATTTCATTTGCCACCAAAATCCACAACAAACTCGGGTTAGGAGTTTAACAGATGAATAACTTTCCAGATTTCACTCAAATTAAATTGAATACAGATATCGCTGCCAACACTCCCCCCTCTATAGAGGGCGCCCGTAAGACCCCTGAAGGGCTCACCATTAAGCCGCTTTATACGGCAAATGACCTATCAGATTTACCATATATTGATAGCTTACCAGGCCTAGCCCCGTTCATTCGTGGGCCCTACCCCACAATGTATGTAAATAAGCCGTGGACTGTTCGCCAATATGCTGGTTTTTCGACTGCCGAGGAATCTAATGCATTTTATCGTCGCAATCTCAAAGCGGGTCAAAAAGGCCTCTCCGTCGCTTTTGATCTTGCAACGCATCGCGGTTATGACAGTGACCATCCGCGTGTTTCGGGTGATGTCGGCATGGCGGGTGTTGCCATTGACTCTATCTATGATATGCGCACCTTATTTGACGGAATTCCACTCGATGAAATGAGTGTGTCCATGACCATGAATGGTGCTGTGCTGCCCATAATGGCGCTTTATATCGTCGCTGCCGAAGAGCAAGGCGTCAGCCCAGATAAGCTTGCAGGTACTATTCAAAACGATATTTTAAAAGAATTCATGGTTCGCAATACATATATATATCCGCCCAAGCCATCCATGCGTATCATTTCAGATATTTTTGCCTATACATCGCAAAATATGCCGAAATTCAATTCCATCTCAATTTCGGGATATCATATGCAAGAGGCAGGCGCCACAGCAGATCTCGAGCTTGCTTACACACTCGCTGATGGCATTGAATATATTCGCGCCGGCGTAGCAGCAGGACTTGATGTGGACACATTTGCTCCACGCCTTTCTTTCTTCTGGGCGATTGGAATGGATTTCTTTACAGAAATTGCAAAAATGCGAGCCGCGCGTCTTTTATGGGCGCAACTCACACGCGGACTAGGTGCAAAAAAAGAAAAGTCTATGGCGCTGCGTACTCATTGCCAAACATCTGGCTGGAGCTTAACTGCTCAAGACATTTATAATAATATTGTGCGGACAACTGTTGAAGCCATGGCTGCAACCCAAGGCCATACCCAGTCATT
>CBFHLW010000061.1:0-10254 GCA_965656805.1 Alphaproteobacteria bacterium | reverse complement strand
AAATTATCCATCAAAATCTTCAGTTAGTGCCAACACAAGCACCCAGCGTTCGACGAGCACGCAAAGTCAGATTAACTACGGACAGAGGATTTTTCATCAAAAGTTTGGTTATGGACGCGTTGAGGCTATTGAGGGTAATAAATTAACAGTCCGATTTGATAAGGCTGGTATAAAAAAAGTCATAGACACTTATGTTGAGCGCATATAAGCCAATACTAGAACACGGCGAAATCTTCTAAAAATATTATGATAAAGGAATGCGTTGCCGTGACCGATATATATAAACTCAGTTTAACGAGCAGCTCCCGGGAAGAACTTGAAGCAATCGAAAAATTATTAGAAGAGCTTGGCGCGCTCAGCATTTACATTGCTTCCGATAATGAAATGCCTCCCGTATCTCCTTTATGGCGCGGACCACCGCAATATGGTGATCGCTTGGAAGCATTATTCGACACTAAACTCGACTTAAGGCCTATTGATTTAGGGTCTGCACAAAATATTATTTTTGAAAAAATGCCTAATAAAAATTGGGTTCTTGAAAGCCAGAGAAACCTCCCACTCGTCGAAGCGAAGCCTTTCAGCGTCTATGGTGCCCATGCTAAACCGTCTTTCAAGAAAATGCGCTATAACATAGAACTGGAAGCAGGTTCAGCATTTGGCTCAGGTCATCACGCAACCACCCAAGGCTGTCTTATTCTGATTGGCAACGCTCTCAAAGCAGGTATATCAGGGCCATGTCTCGATATTGGCTGCGGTACAGGAATTTTGGCTTTGGCGCTTGCCCGAGCAACGTCGCACCCGATTATTGCAACAGATATTGATCCCGTCGCCATTCAAGTTACGCGCGATAACGCAAAATTAAATCAACTGCATCATCGGATCACATTAGAATGCGCGGCAGGGCTTAATCATAGACGTATCCGCAGTGAAGCCCCCTATGGGCTGGTTGTTGCAAATGTATTGGCCCAACCCTTAAAATCTATGTCGTCAGACATGGGGCGCATTGTAAAGTCGAATGGGCAACTTATCTTATCAGGACTGTTAAAACGACAAGAAGCCATGATCCGAGCCATATACCGCGAAAATGGGTTTGTTTTGCAAAAAAAAATATATATTGACGAATGGACGAGTTTACTGTTTAGGCGATATAAATAGATCATGTTTCAAGATTTCTCAGATACAAATACAAAACACGCATGCGCTGAACGCGTGAAAAAGCTAAGAGCAATCTTTAGCGATTATGGCGTCGACGGATTTATCCTCCCCCGTGAAGATGCCTATCAAGGGGAATATGTACCTGCATGCAATGAACGCCTGCAATGGCTCACAGGATTTTCAGGTTCGGCTGGTCTCGCCTTTATTTTCGCTGATAAAGCCGCTTTATGCGTCGATGGGCGCTACACGTTACAGGCGAGTGAACAAACAGATACATCCATATTTGAGATTGTTCATACAAGTACAATACGTCCGATAAGTTGGCTGGCTCAACACATTCATCCAAAAATGCGCCTGGGCATAGACCCAACACTCCACACGGTCAATGCTTATCATCAGTTTGACAAAACGGTGACCAAAGCGGGAGGGACATTGGTTGATGTCTCAGGTAATATGATTGACGATATATGGGTGGATCGACCAGAACAACCTCAAGCCGCGGTACGTTGTCAGCCACTTGTTCATGCTGGCCTCTCAGCCAAGCAAAAGTGCGAAATGATTAGCGCCGAGCTTAAAGCAGAAAACATAGACGCTTTTGTCATAAGCCAACCCGAAGATATTGCTTGGTTGCTAAATATACGTGGCTCTGATGTACCACATACACCATTTGCTCTGTCGTATGCTGTGATAGATAAACATGGTGACGTGATTTGGTTTATCGATCCACAACGGATAGCTCCAGATGTTATGGCGTCTATCGGTGACCACCTAACCTGTCGCGATCCATTTGATTTAGCTTCGGAGTTAGCGACCTATTCCAACCGCGCTATTGGAATTGACCCATCAACCTCACCCATGCACATAGCTCAGCTCTTGGAAAATGCTCATATTTATCACGTCAACAATCCGATATCTCTTCCTAAAGCGAAGAAAAACGACTCTGAGATTGATGGCGCACGTGCCGCGCATTTGCGCGATGGCATTGCGCTAACGCGCTTCTTGTATTGGGTTGATCAAAAGCAAAATTCAAATGGCTTAACGGAAATAGACGCTGCTCAAAAACTCGAACAATTACGCTCAGAAACCAATGCTCTGCTCGATCTAAGTTTTGATACAATCTCGGGTAGCGGCCCCAATGGAGCCATTGTTCATTATCGTGTCAATGAAACAACAAATCGTAAATTTCAAAACGGAGACCTCTACCTTGTCGACAGTGGCGGACAATATCAAGACGGCACAACTGATGTGACGCGTACCATCTTGATTGGCGACACGCCCCCTTTAGATGCTAAAAGCTGTTTTACGCGCGTTTTACGCGGTCACATCGCCCTTGCTGCCGCGCGCTTTCCTGTTGGCACGACGGGAGCTCAACTTGATATTCTTGCTCGGGCACCATTATGGCAGGTCGGATTAGACTTCGATCACGGTACTGGCCATGGCGTTGGCAGTTACCTATCTGTTCATGAAGGGCCTCAGCGTATATCGAAAGGTGGTGACGTGCCGCTTGAAGCTGGCATGATTGTATCAAACGAGCCTGGATATTATCGTGCAGGTGCTTATGGTATACGTATTGAGAACTTGCAGGTTGTCACACCAGCTAGGCAAGAAGAAAATATGGAGCGGCCCATGCATAGCTTTGAAACGCTTACGCTCGCCCCTATTGACCATCGTCTGATCGATGTAAACCTAATGAATAAAGAAGAGATAAGCTGGTTAAACCATTATCATCAGCGGGTTCTTAATGAAGTGGGTCCAGCCTTAAATAAGCAAGAACATGCTTGGCTTATAAGCGCCTGCGCGCCCATAGGCTAATAACCCTCGATCAAAGATAACCACCCCTCTTCATCAAGCACCAGTAGGCCAAGCGTTTCTGCTTTTGTTTTTTTTGAACCCGCACCAGGGCCAGCAATTAGAATATCTGTATTGGCCGATACGCTACCCGACACACTAGCACCCAAGCTCTCAGCTTTTACCTTGGCTTCCGCGCGCGACATTTTTTCGAGTGTTCCTGAAAACACGAGCGTCTTACCTGCCACAGGGCTGTCACTTATAACCTTTTCAAGTTGAACTGGCTTTAGACCAAGCGTCTGTAGAGCCATGAGCGTTTCAATATTATGTTGTTCACCAAAAAAATCACAGATCGCATCAATAACTGTTTCACCAATCCCATCAATTTCTAAAAGGGCGGATCGCGTCTCTTGATCATGAGCAACCATTTTTGAGGCGCGATCAATCATAACATCGAGAGACCCAAAATGGCGCGCCAATAGTCGAGCACTGGTTTCGCCGATATGGCGCATCCCTAGAGCAAAAATAAAGCGGTCAAGATCAGGATACTTAGCGCGTTCAATGTTTTCAAAGAGCTTTAATATACTCTCTTTTAGTTGTCCTTTATTTTTCCCCGACCCATATATCCAATTTTCAGGGGGCGAATTTTGATATTTTTGTTTCAGGGAGAAAATATCTTCTGGTCGTCTGATCAAGCCTAGTGTCCAATAATCATCAATTTGTTTAGTGCCTAGCCCCTCAATATTAAGTGCCCCGCGTGATACAAAGTGCTTTAGGCGTTCTCGGGCCTGAGCCGGACAAGTTAGTCCACCCGCACATCGCCGAACAGCATCGCGTGAACCATCTGCCTTTAAGTCGCGACGGCTTTCTGATCCGCATACCGGACAAAGCACAGGAAACGTAAAGGGCATGGCATCAGGCGCGCGCTTATTCATCAAAACACTTACGACTTGAGGGATCACATCACCGGCCCTCTGAATAATGACACTATCCCCAATACGAATATCTTTTCTAAGTATTTCATCTTCGTTATGCAAAGTAGCGTTAGACACACGGACGCCCCCTACTGTTACAGGCTGAAGTTTCGCAACAGGTGTCATTGCCCCAGTTCGCCCCACTTGAATGTCGATATCCAGCAAAACAGTTTGAGCTTTCTCAGCAGGAAATTTATGGGCAATCGCCCAACGTGGGGCACGTGCAACAAACCCCAACCGGTTTTGCCAATCAAGGCGATCGACTTTATAAACCATACCATCAATATCATAACCCAAGGAAACGCGTTGCGCCTCGATCGCCGACCAAGTGCCCATAAGGGCCGAGGCTCCTTCCACAACTTGAAAGTGAGGGTTTACTTTAAAACCCCATTTCTTGAAACATTGCATCATGCCGGACTGGGTTGTTGCTGGCATGGCACTCACTTCTCCCCATCCATAAGCAAAGAAATGCAAAGGGCGTTCGGCTGTTACTTTTGAGTCTAATTGGCGCAAGCTACCAGCTGCTGCATTTCGGGGGTTTGCAAATTCGGGACGGCCCGATGCCACTTGTCGTTCATTTAATAACTTAAACTCATTATGGGCCATATAGACTTCGCCACGGATCTCGATAACGTCGGGAACCTCGCCTTCAATAAAGACAGGGATATCAGAGATCGTTTTAATATTTTCCGTGATATCCTCACCTTCCTGCCCATCTCCCCGCGTCGCAGCAATTTTAAGATAACCCTTTTCATAGCGAATATTAGCCGAAAGCCCATCGATTTTAGGCTCGCTGGTCATAGAGAGCTGCTGGGAAGCGTCTAACCCTAAAAATTTACGAATACGTTCTAAGAAATCCTGAACATCATCTTCATGAAAGGCATTTCCAAGCGACAGCATAGGCACTGCATGTTGTACTTTTGTAAAGCCCTGAGCAGGCCCCACACCCACACGCAGTGAGGGGCTATTCGGTCGAATGAGGTGAGGAAAACGGCGTTCTATCGCCTCATTACGTGCACGTAAAGCATCATAAGCTGCATCTGAAATAAGTGGCGCATCATTTTGATAATAAGCAATGTCATGGGTCGCCATTTCATTGGCAATGCGCTCTAATTCGCGATTAGCCGCATCTTCATCTAATTTATCAATATCGCTCATGAAAGCGGTTCCAACAATCGCCTTGCTGCGCTTCGCGCTTCATCGGTTATTGAAGCACCAGATAGCATGCGCGCAATTTCTTCAAGACGCTCATCCTCATTCAGCACATCAACACGTGTCCGACTATCATCTTCAATGCTGGTCTTTTTAACTTGCCACTGTGTATCACCACGTGCAGCTACTTGCGGAGAATGCGTCACGACTAAAATTTGATGATCACAAGCCAGAGCCTTTAAACGCAAACCAACAGCCTCAGCAACAGCTCCTCCAACCCCAGCATCGACTTCATCAAATATTAGGGTTTTTGCCTCAACGCTATTAGATAACACGGCCTTAATCGCAAGCATTAAGCGCGACAACTCCCCCCCAGAAGCTATTTTTGACAATGCGCCTTCTGGCGTTCCTGGATTAGTGCGCACTAAAAACTGAACGCCCTCAAGCCCAAAACGAGAGGGAGCATTAAGCGGCTTTAGTTCGCATCGAAAGCGTGCATTTTCCAACTTTAATGGCTTTAACTCCGTATTAACGGCATTATCCAATCGTTGCGTAGCATCACGTCTTGCTTTGCTTAAGTCGGCTGCAATTTGATTATAATCTTTTGCAGCCTGCACATAATCGGCCTCTAATCTCTTTAGAACCATTGGATCATCATCAATCGCGGACATTTTTTCTTTTAAATCGGAAAGAGTATTGGGCAATTGATCAGCGCCACATGCATGACGGCGCGCTATGTCCCGCATTGCAAATAATCGATCCTCTATTTTTTCCAGCACATCTGGATCTGAGCTTACTTTTTGCGCCGTTATCGATAGCTCGCTCATCGCCTCAAGCAACTCAACCCGCGCGCGCTCAAATCCAGCAGCAGCATCACTTAAAAGCCCATTGGATAAATTATTGGCACGTTCAACATGACGAATAGCACGCCCTAACGCGACTTCCACGCCGCCATCATCTGTTAATATTTGTAATGCCGCATCAATATCATCCGTTAATTTACCGGCATTTTGAAGTAAACTACGTTTTTCTTCGAGCGTTGCAACTTCGCCAGGTTTTGGGTCTAACTTTTCCAATTCGGAAATAGAAAATTTAAGAAACTCAAGTTCTTGCGCACCTGTTGACACACGCTCTTTATGTTGCTCCAGGCAAGCCCTTGCGTTTTCTAGAATATCAAAGGATTGCAAAACGTCGTCTCGTAATTTTTGATGTCCACCAAATTGATCCAGAAGCCGCAACTGCTCCATGGCATCATTAAGCGAGAGATTGTCATTTTGCCCATGAATTTCGACCAATAATTGACCAAATTGACTGAGCACATTGACGCTTACTGGCGTATCGTTGATGAAAGCTTTGCTTTTTCCATCGGCCGACTGAACACGCCGCAACATGATACGATCTGGATCATCCCAAATTGGCAACCCATGATCATTCAAACGTGTGTGAATATCTGACCTGTCCTGAACCAGGAATTCAGCTGTAACGCTTCCTTGGGCACATGATTGTCGAACAAGCCCTGCGTCTCCGCGTGCGCCAATAGCCAACCCCAATGCGTCGAGCAATATTGATTTACCAGCCCCCGTTTCACCCGTTAGCGTTGACAGGCCTTTAGACCAATGTAATTCAACTTTTTCAATAAGGACGATATCTCGGATCAACAGAGAGAGCAGCATAAATGGCTCCTAAAAAACTGAATTCCAAACTTTATTAAACCAAGATTCTTTTTCGACTTGAGGAACAAGTTCTTTTTCCACCAAAATTCTGTAGCTATCAGCATACCAATCCGAATTGGGATAATTATACCCTAATATTGCGGCCGCATTCTGGGCCTCGTCTAAAAGGCCAAGCGTTACATATATTTCGGTTAGCCTGTGCAAAGCTTCAGACACATGGGTTGTTCGCTCATAATTTTCTACAACATTTCTAAACCGACGTGTGGCGGCAGCATATTGCCCACTTTTCATATAGTAGCGACCAACTTCCATTTCCTTGCCGGCCAAATGATCAAGGGTCAGATCAAGTTTTAAAACGGCATCGCGTGCGTAATCTGATTCTGGATAGCGGCGTATAAGTTCGACCAAGGCTTGTTGCGCAAGCTCTGTATTACGCTGATCCCGTTCAACATCAGAAATTTGTTCGTAATAGGATTGAGCGATTATGTAATAGGCATAAGGCGCCTGTTCTTTACCTGTATATAATGAAACAAAACGACGGGCAGTTAAAATAGCCTGATCATATTGGTTTTGAATATAATAGGTATAGGCGGACATAACCATGGCTTTTCGCGCCCATTTTGAATAAGGGTGCTGACGTTCAACCTCATCAAATTGTGCTGAGGCATAGATGAAATCGCCATCTTCCAGTCGATCCATTGCCTCATTATAAATTTCCTCAACGGGGCGTTCAACATATTCAATAAGGGCATCATCAGCGCCACATGCCGCTAAAAATGACACAAAGACGAATGATATAAGAATGGATCTCATAGGTTTTATAAAATATATTGTCATGCGATGACTTTACCCGACTCTGTGCTGAGTACAAGATGATTTAACACCATCACTTAGTCGTTTTTAGAGATTTATGTGGGTTCTTACGGCTTTATTCAGCAGCAATGAGCTGAGAACCAGCACTGACAAGCTCAAAGTTGTCAGAGTCCGTAAACAGTGCATGCAAAAGCTTGTTGTGGAGTGCATGACCAGATTTAAAGCCACGGTAGCAACCGATAATAGGCAATCCAGCGAGGAAAAGATCTCCGACGGCATCGAGAATTTTATGGCGTACGAACTCGTCTTGCTGACGCAATCCCTCTTCATTCATGACACCTTCATCACCAACAACAATGGCATTATCCATTGACCCACCAAGAGCAAGCCCAACACGATGCATCGCTTCAACTTGGCTATGCATGCAGAAAGTCCGCGCTTCACTAAGTTGTGAGGCAAATGATTTCGGGTCTAGGTCAAGCGCAAGCTCTTGACGGCCAATAAAGTCGCTTTCAAAATCAATAACGGCTTCAAAGCGCGATCTGTCATCTGGCAAAAGCTCGCAATAAGCATCACCCATTTCAATCCGAACAGGTTTCGTGACCCGCAAATAACGACGCGCCACGTCGAGCTCTGATTTACCAACAGCATTCATACGTTCAACAAAGAAGCGAGACGAACCATCCATGATTGGCACTTCAGGTCCATCGATCTCAATAATCGCATTATCAATGCCTAAACCATATAGCGCCGCCATTAAATGCTCGACTGTGCCAACGCTGTAGCCACTATTGTTTGAAATACAGCTTGAAAGGGTCACATCACAAACACGGCTAAACAAAGCGGGAATTAGGCCCTCTTCAACTGTAGGTGCATCAGTACGGATGAACAAAACGCCAACATCTGCAGCAGCAGGCTTTAATGTCACATTCACTTCAGCACCAGAATGCAAGCCAATCCCTGAAAAGCTCAAGCTTTCAGCAAGCGTTGTTTGATTAATCCCATGGATCCGCGCAATTGCTGCAGGCAAAGGATGCGCTTGGAAGCGTTCCTGTATCTGCGAAATGGTTGCTGGTGGCGGTGTCATAAGATATTGAATTCCATAATCATTTTAAATTTTATGCGATACAATTACATTATTAACTTGTTGAGATAATAACTTTTCCTGCATCTGTGATTTTGTTTTACGAAATCATGACGATCAATACAAATAACGCTTTATTACGTTCTGTAACAAAACGAAAAAGGCTGACGTCCATGGGGACGCCAGCCTTCATCATAGGCATAAACGATAGCTTTAGCGGCGCAAGAATGTTGGAATGTCTAGCTGTTCGCTATCAAAGCCGGATGAAACAGCATTGGTTGAACCCATTGTTGTCTGAACGGTGTTATGCAAACTTGACTGCACTGGGGTTGAGCTAACAGGCTCATCCATAGATACAGATGAAACAGGCTTACCTTTAGAGACCGGGTCAGCAGATGAAGCCTTGGCGACGGCAGGTTGGCTAATCGTAGCCTTTACTGGCTCAGCTTGACCATATGATTCTTGTGACGCTGTTGCTTGCGCAGAGCGAGATGGAAAGCTTGGCAAGCTAAGACCATCATCATCCTCAGAATTGTTTGAGGCTTTATCTGGAACACTTGTTGCGATGACTGCTTCACGTGTTTCAGGAACTGAAGCCACTGCATCAGCTGGTTTTGGCGTTTCAACTGGTGCTGGCGGCGTTTCCACTGCGCTAACATCGATTGGCGCCGGCTCGGATTCTGTCACCCTTGGCTCTGCCTGAAGTTCAGGGTCATGACGATCGATCTGCGTTTCATCCGATATTTCTTGAGATGTTTTTTTGCGTTGACCAAACACGCGCTCAATAAAGCTCTGTGAGCGTTTTGGGATTTCACGTTTGGGAGCTGGTTTTGGACGCTCTGTTATAAATTGTGGTAACTGCGCCTCATTTTGAGCAGTAGCAACCTCTGGTTCAGCGGGTGCTTCAGCAACAAACTGGGCAGGCGCCTCTTCGGCTAGCGGAGCTAATGGCTCAGCATATTCACGTCCGATGGAAACAACTTTATGATCCTCATCAGAAACTGGGCGTGATGCCTTTGCCGTTTCAATACCAGTTGCCACCACGGAAACGCGCATGATACCACTTAGTGCCTCATCGAATGTCGATCCAATGATTATATTTGCATCACCATCAACTTCTTGGCGAATACGGCTAGCAGCAGCATCGACCTCATAAAGGGTCATATCTTGTCCGCCGGTAATATTAATCAAAATACCCTGCGCACCGCTCATAGAGACATCTTCAAGCAATGGGTTTGAAATAGCCGCTTCGGCAGCTTCAATGGCACGATTATCACCTTGGGACTCGCCTGTGCCCATCATTGCTTTGCCCATTTCGTCCATAACGGAGCGCACATCAGCAAAATCAAGGTTAATCAGACCAGGGCGGATCATTAAGTCGGTGATACCGGCAACACCTGAGTGCAGAACCTCATCGGCCATAGCAAATGCTTCACCAAATGTTGTCTGCGCATTCGCTATACGGAATAAATTCTGATTAGGAATAATAATCAGCGTATCCACTTCGCGCGCCAAGGCTTCAATGCCAGCTTCGGCCAAACGCATTCTGCGCGCACCTTCAAACTCAAACGGCTTAGTAATCACACCAACGGTTAAGATACCATTTTCGCGTGCA
>CBFHLW010000060.1:0-10297 GCA_965656805.1 Alphaproteobacteria bacterium | reverse complement strand
CTCCCTTAATTTCAAATGTTAATTAGCATGTTATTGAACATAGACTTACTTATAAAACAATTACATATCGAAAGATATTGGCTGACCGCGACTTGGCGAGACAATCTCAGCTTCTTGCATAATAAGCGCGCCGCGAATTATGGTTGCAATAGGCCAACCCTTAACCTTATCGCCAGTAAAGGGAGACCAACCGCATCGGCTCGCCAACCAGTCTTGGCGAATTTCCTCTTCACGGTTCATGTCCACTAAAGTAAAATCAGCAGAGGCACCAACGGCCACAATCCCCTTGTCGGAGAGTTTAAATAGTTTGCGTGGATTATAACTTGTCAGTTTGACAAGATGGTTAAGACTTAACCGCCCATGAGACACATGATTGAGCATTAAAGGCAAAAGTGTCTGAACACCCGGAAGACCAGCGGGACTATGCGGATAAGCTGACGCTTTTTCTTCAATCGTATGCGGCGCATGGTCAGAGCCAATTATATCGACAATACCGTCTTCAATCCCGCGCCATAAGCCAGCGCGATGACGTGCTTCACGAATAGGTGGGTTCATCTGCGCATGAGTTCCAAGACGTTCATAGCAGTCGGGTGCAAAGAGCGTTAAATGCTGAGGCGTTGCTTCGACAGAAGCAATATCTCTGTTTTCGGCAAGAATGGCGATTTCTTCCTCGGTTGAGATATGAAGCACATGAATTTGTTTTCCAGCTTCGCGTGCTAATTTGAGCAACCGTTTTGTACACAGGATGGCACTTTCGGCATCACGCCATACAGGATGCGTCTCGACGCGACCCGTTTCAGCCAATGGGCGTCTTTCACGTAACCGAAATTCGTCTTCGCTGTGAAAAGCCGCGCGTCGGTTGATCGCTTTTAAAACAGCAGCAACGCTCTCATCATCAGGCACCAAAAGCGACCCTGTTGATGATCCCATGAAGACTTTAATCCCCACCACACCCTCAGCGCGTTCTAGTTCAGGAATAAGGTCAATATTATCTTGAGCTGCCCCGGCATAAAACGCAAAGTCGCAATGCATCCGGTTCCGCCCGCGCGTAACTTTATCAGCAACGGCTTCCAATGTTGTTGTTGCTGGTTTGGTGTTTGGCATTTCGAAGACACCAACAATGCCTCCGAGCACTGCGGCTCGACTTCCACTTTCAAGATCTTCTTTGTAATCTAGTCCTGGCTCTCTAAAATGCACTTGTGTGTCTATAACACCTGGCAAAACATGAAGGCCTTTGGCATCAATGACGCTGTCTGCATCGGCTTTTGACAGATCACCAATCGCAGCAATACGGTCACCATTTATACCAATATCGGCTAAACCTGTCTTCTCATGAGTTGCTAACTGTCCACCGCGAATGATTTTGTCAAATTGAGCCATTTTGCCACCTATATAAGAGATATTTCACAGGAAAACCCTATCGGAATTAGCGGGTGAGTTCATTAAAAATCGGTTTCCCGAAGTGATAATTTTTCTTTATGTCAAGATCCCTAGAACTTATCGATGAAGCATATTATATAGTAAAGGTCGTCATCAGCGCGGGTATCACGGGTTGAAATCAAATCCATTCATGTAAATCCATTCATGTAAGATGGGTTTTCTGGTCAAGATAAGAAGCAATCAAAGTGGAACAATATTTAACACAGCTTGAGGAAAGAGGTTTTATTCGCGTAACAGGCGATGATCGATTGACCTTTCTCGATAGTTTGCTCACCCGCAAAATACCCAACCAATCCGATGGCGCAAACAAAGACCAAGATTGCTGGCTGGCGGCATGCCTGCTCACGCCTCAAGGTAAGCTTCTCGATGAATTTTTAATTTTTATTGAGGCTGACGCGCTATTCATTGATTGCGCTCTATCCCGCCGCAATGAAATTATAAAACGCCTTCTTATGTATAAATTGCGAGCACATGTTGAGATTGAGGCCGTTAATGGCCACCCCTATATTTTATGGTCGCACGAAGAATCAATAGCAATGGAGGATAAGAGCAAGCTCGATCCGCGCGATCCCCGGCTTGGGGCACGTTTTATTTTACCCCCGCCCCCCGCAGATGAGGCGCTTACCAAACCAGCCACAGACTGGCACGCATGGCGTATTCACCTTGCCATTCCCGAGGGCCCAATCGAAATGCCGCCTGGAACCATTTTTCCACTCGACTATGGCCTTCACCTCATCAATTCAATTTCGTTCGATAAGGGGTGTTTTATTGGTCAAGAGGTTACATCGCGAAGCTATCGCCGCGGCACGCTAAAAAAATCAATTTTTGCTGTGAATGTTACAGATCCATCAAATTCACTTCTTAAACCATATTCACTCCCTGCCGATATCACCAGCGATATCGGCACACGCGGTACCCTTATTGCTATCAATCATAATGCTGAAGGGTTTGCTCTTCTCAAGAATGATGTTTCGACTCTTGAAACGCTATCATCGGGTCCTTTGAAACTTAGCTTAAAAACAATAACTTAAAATTGGCAAAATGCGACGAAGCAGGTAATGTGTTACGAATCACCTAAGGAGTTTTGCCGTGTCTGGAGTTGTTATAAGTGGAACGGGGCTATTTACCCCCAGTCAGTCAGTTAGTAATGACGAGCTTGTCGTCGCCTTTAATGCCTTTGTGGATAATTTTAATACCGAAAATAAAGAGGCCATTGACGCAGGCTCTATCGAGCCACTCACGCATTCCTCTTCGGAATTTATTGAAAAAGCTTCTGGCATTAAAAGTCGTTATGTCATGAATAAGTCTGGCATTATTGATCCCGATACGCTCTGCCCTCAAATTGAGGAACGCTCGAATGATGAGCCAAGTATTTTAGCAGAAATGTCAGTCAATGCGGCTCAGCAGGCCATTGCCGAAGCTGGCATTCGCGCAAATGATATAGATGCAGTTTTGGTCGCTTGCTCAAACTTACAACGTGCTTATCCCGCAATTGCTGTTGAAGTTCAAAACTTGCTTGGCATTGACGGTTTTGGCTTCGACATGAATGTGGCATGCTCATCGGCGACATTTGGTATTCAAACAGCCCATGACATGATCCGATCAGGAAGCGTTAAGCGGGTCCTAATGGTTAATCCAGAGATTTGTACTGGCCACTTAAATTTTAGAGACAGAGATAGCCACTTCATCTTTGGCGATGTTGCAACAGCTGTCATCATTGAATCTGATGATATTGCGACAAAGGGCAAAGGCTTCGATGTTTTGGGAAGCCGACTCAAAACACAATTTTCAAATAATATTCGCAATAATTTTGGGTTCCTAAACCGAAGTGCTCCCGAACATGCAAAAAATAAAGACAAGCTCTTTGTACAAGAAGGGCGCAAAGTGTTTAGGGAAGTTGTGCCAATGGTGGCAGAAATGATTAGTGATCATTTAAGCGAAAACCAAATTGCAGTAGATAATATTCGTCGGTTTTGGCTGCATCAGGCCAATAAAAACATGAATGACTTGATAGCCAAGAAAGTGCTCGGTCGCGAACCAAAATCTGAGGAAAACCCTCTGGTGCTCGACCAATATGCCAATACAAGCTCAGCTGGTTCTATTATTGCCTTTCATAAAAACAAAGCTGACTTTGCAGAAAATGATATTGGGGTCATTTGTAGCTTTGGGGCTGGCTATTCAGCTGGGTCCGTTATTTTACGCAAACGCTAGAGCCTAATATATATTCAATTAACTATGTTGCTGACAGCTTCAAAGGGACTTGAACCTTTCTATATTGGTTATCTATTACACGCTACTGCAATGTGGTACATGTAGGCTCATGAGTGATGTTGAGCAGCACGGCGCGGTCTTAATTGACCTAAGCGCCGCAATTATAAACCTGACCGAAGACGAACCCGTATGTTGCTTAGTGGGTGGCCAAGATGGTTTTCCCCAAAGGCTGCCTTTTGGCCCCTTCTTTCCTGCTGAACACAGAACAATGGAAATTGGACTTCGCCAATGGGTACAAGAACAGGTGGGCGTTGGGCTTGGTCATGTAGAACAATTATACACATTTGGTGATAGAGGGCGTCATCTATCACCTCAACTTGATCGGGATCATGTCGTTTCGGTAGGTTATTTAGCTCTTACCCGATTTGTTCAGACCGATAAAAAAGAGATAGACATATTAAACGCGCAGAATAACGAACGGCAATGGGGACGAATTTATGAATTCTTTCCTTTTGAAGATTGGCGCAACGGACGGCCAGAGATAATCGATAACGTGTTATTGCCAGCATTAAAAGATTGGTTATTTCATATGCCAGATGAAAACCTACGGGCTGAAAAAGAGAGCCGCGTTAGCATTGCATTTGGTACACTTAAAAATAATTGGGACGAAGAACTGGTCTTAGAGCGTTACGAATTGCTTTATGAAGCTGGGCTTGTACCAGAAGCTTTAACAGATGACCGGATCGAAAAATACCATGCTTCGTCTATCAGCAATAATCCAACGATATTAGGCAAACCACTTCAGCTCGATCACCGCCGCATATTAGCAACCGCATTAGGACGCTTACGTGGAAAAATGAAATATCGTCCAGTCATATTTGATCTCGTGCCCAAACTCTTCACGCTTGGCCAGTTGCAAGCCGCCAGCGAGGCTGTTCTAGGGGTCAGTTTGCATAAGCAAAACTTTCGACGTATGACAGAAAAATCCAATATGTTAGAAAGCACAGGAAAAATTGCACGTGCCCGAGGGCGACCCGCAGAACTTTTTTGTCTCCGACAAGGAGCTAGTTTAGAGGGCACATATTCAGGACTTCGCGTACCAATCGGGCGCAACAAAACCTAAGCTTAATCATCCTACTGCTTGACAATTAGCGTTTAGACACCATATCTTAAGCATTGAATTATGCTCATTTTGAGCATAAATAATAAGGATAAGTCCCAATAACCCGTTTTCAAGGAAATAGTTTTCATGAAAATAAGGTTGGGGCGATACGGTGAAAACGTGATTGCTGATAATATTTTAAAAGAAATGGATATTGCATATACGCCGGGATTAGCCAAAGAAATGGCCCCGATCTATGACCGCGTCGCATCCGTAATTCCAGAGATCGCATGGGTTCAATTCGCGCCATATATCAAAGCAATTAACCAAGTCAAAAAAGAAAAAAATGCTGTCATATTGGCACATAATTATCAGACACCAGAAATTTTCCATGGGGTCGCCGATGTTGTTGGCGACAGTTTACAACTCGCACGCGAAGCGGTGAATGCCCAAGGGGATATGATCATCCAATGCGGTGTTCACTTTATGGCAGAAACGTCAAAACTTTTGAATCCAAACAAAAAAGTTTTAATCCCCGACATGGGCGCAGGTTGCTCATTGGCCGAGTCCATCACCGCTGAAGATATTCGTAATTTACGAAAAGCCTATCCCGGCGTGCCCGTCGTCACTTACGTCAATACATCAGCTGATGTAAAAGCTGAGAGCGATGTGTGTTGCACTTCATCTAATGCCGTTAAAATCGTTGAGGCTCTCAATGTTGATCGAGTCCTATGTATACCTGATGAATATCTTGCCCAAAACATTGCCAACCAAACCAATGTTGACGTCATAAGCTGGAAGGGCCGTTGTGAGGTTCACGAACGCTTTACCGCACAAGAGCTTCGGGATTACCGAACAAATGACCCTGGTCTGCGCATAATTGCCCATCCAGAATGTGCGCCCGACGTTTTGGCAGAAGCTGACTTTAGCGGCTCAACCGCAGCAATGATCAAATGGGTTGAAGATCTGCAGCCCGAAAAAGTATTAATGGTTACAGAATGTTCGATGAGTGACAATGTAGCGGTTGAGAACCCAAACGTTAATTTCGTTCGCCCCTGCAATCTATGCCCTCATATGAAGCAGATCACATTACCTAAAATACTAGAAGCTCTCATTCTTGAACGTGAAGAAATTCACGTTGACCCCGCAATCGCAGTCAAGGCCCGACAAGCTGTTGAGCGTATGATTGAACTGAGCAACTAATGCAAAATTCATTTGGCCCATTGTCTGGCAATATTATAGACGCTGGCGATGTCCTCATTATTGGTGCAGGCCTTGCTGGCCTTTTTACGGCCCTCAAGCTTCAACCGCGGCAAGTAACCGTAATGGCTGCGGGTCGTCATACCGAAGGCTCTGCCAGCAGTTGGGCTCAAGGTGGTATTGCAGCCGCAATTGGCGATGATGATACGGCGGCATTTCATGCTGAAGATACAATTAACGCTGGCGACGGCTTAGTGGACAATAAAGTTGCCCATATTTTAGCGAAGGAAGCACCAGCCCGCATTGAAGACCTCCTAGACCTAGGCATTCCATTTAATCGACATGATAATGGCGCATTGGCATTAGGCCGTGAAGCCGCTCACAGCCATAATCGAATTGTTGGTGTTAAAGGCGACCTTGCAGGTCATGAGATTATGCAATCACTTATTCAGCGTGCACGGGCAAATCCCGCCATAAGATTTATGGATGGCTTATCAGCATATGAGCTGGCCGTCGAAGATGAACGTGTCGTTGGTGTTTTTGCTAAGCCAAGTGGCACCAACACGACTGAAGCCCCTCTCTTGATCCGCGCTCGTGCTGTTATTCTTGCCACAGGCGGCAGTGGACATTTATTTGAAGTAACAACCAATCCAATTTTCTCAAATGGCGAAGCGATTGCGATGGCGGCCCGCGCCGGTGCAATTACGAGTGACATCGAATTTGTGCAATTTCACCCAACAGCCTTTTTCGGTTTCGGCGACCCTGCGCCGTTAGCAACTGAGGCGTTACGCGGCGAAGGCGCTTGGTTGGTAAATGGCCTTGGTGAACGCTTTATGTGCGACATACACCCGGATGCTGAGCTTGCGCCTCGTGATATTGTGGCCCGCGCTGTCTTTCGTGAAAAACAAAGAACTGGCTTTGTAGGGCTTGACCTTACGCGCCCGGACCTTGCGTCTTTGACAAGCCATTTTGCAAATCATTTTCCAACTGTGGCCGCAACATGCGCGCGGGCAAAAATAGATCCGCGCAAAAAACTTATTACCTGTTGCGCCTGCCGCCCATTATCACATGGGGGGTGTCGCCACAGACCTTAACGGACGCTCCTCACTTCCTGGCTTATGGGTTTGCGGTGAAGCTGCCTGCACGGGAGCACATGGCGCTAATAGACTGGCGAGCAATTCCTTACTCGAGGCTCTGGTCTTTGGCGCCCGCATTGCTCAAGATGTAAATGCCGTTATACCGCATCGAAACATATCCCGGCCGCGGCCAGCCGAGTTAACATTTGAACAAGATGCAAGCATCAGCTTTCCCTATATCCAAAAATTACGCATTGCGATGTTTGCCCATGCAGGGGTTGAACGCAACAAAGACGGGCTTCAAACGCTCATTAAAGACCTTGTAAGATTAGAGCGAAGCTCGATGGGCCGCGCACCATTTGCCAATATGCTCACCACCTCCCTCATGATTGCAACAGCCGCATATCTTCGCGAAGAGAGCCGAGGAGGACATTTTCGCAGTGACTTTCCAACTAAAGCCACGGACGCTGTTCGGACAACAATGACACTGGACAGCGCCCGTAATATTGCCGATAAAATCGCCAATGACGTTGGCTTGCCCAATTTACAGCCCGCGTATGAGGCAAACCGATGACATCCACCCAAACTTCTTTAAACCCTGAATACATTCGCGCGCTCGTTACCAATGCTCTTATGGAAGACCTCGGAGATGCCGGCGATCTTACATCTCTTTCTGTGATCCCAGATAATGCGATTGCTCAGGTCGATATTGTGGCGCGTGACCCAGGCGTTTGTGCTGGTCTCGATTTTGCGGAAGAAGCTTTCAGGCAATTAGCCCCATCCAATCAAATTTCGCGATTTGTTAAGGACGGAGACCCATTACAGCCTGGCAGCAAACTCATGCATATTGAAGGTCATGCCCGGTCTATTTTAAGCGCTGAACGTGTTGCGCTGAATTTTATGGGACACATGTCAGGCATTGCCAGCGAGACAGCAAAACTTGTGAAATGCATTTCAGACACTCATGCCAAGATTTGTGATACACGCAAGACCACGCCTGGCCTTCGGGCCATTGAGAAATATGCTGTCCGCATGGGCGGTGGTGTTAACCATCGCTTCGGTCTCTATGATGCCATTTTAATTAAAGATAACCACATCGCCGTTGCCGGTTCGATCTCAAAAGCACTCGAGCAAGCCTTTGCCTATGCTGGCCATATGGTTCAGGTAGAAATTGAGGTCGACACACTTAAGCAATTGCAAGACGCGCTCGATTCAGGCGCACGTGTTATTTTGCTTGATAATATGAGCCCTGAGCAACTCAGCCAAGCTGTTGAAATCACAAATAAACGCGCAAAACTAGAGGCTTCAGGTCGCGTTTCACTCGAAACTGTGCGCGACATAGCTTTAAGCGGTGTTGATTATATCTCTGTAGGTCGCATCACACATTCTGCGCCATGCCTTGATCTCGGACTTGATATTACCATCAACACATAAAATGCAGCTAGCGCGGATCAACGTAAAAAATATGCCGGCCAATTTTTGAGACACGCTCTAATTTTTCTGACCAATATGGGGTGACATAATCAGCGTGATAGTGTGTGGCCTCGGTAAGCGTTGGGAATGGTGAAATATTAGATAATTTATAGTCAGCTAACCGAACAGCCTTTTCCCATAACGCGCGATTATAAGCGCGATCCGAACGTCCATCACACGCAAAAGAAAACTGGCATCTGTTTTTGCGATATTCACCTTGAAATACAACGCCACAAATAGAGGCTGGATAACGCGGGTTACGTGCGCGGTTAATGACAACATCAGCAACCGCCACCCAACCTTCGGGCGGCTCGCTTCGCGCTTCAAAATAAATGGCTTGAGCTAAACACTTTCTAGCATCTTGGCTGGTCTCACCCGTATAACGATCAGCGCGGGATCCCGTAAACAAGGCCCGCATAGTAGACGTATCTTCTTTGAGCTGCAGAACCACATTTTGATCAATCACTGCAATTGTGTCTTTGATTTTATCCTCAGACATTCGAACCAATTGCATCACGATCAGTGCACCCAGACTGACCAGTAAGAAGGCTGACGTCATAATGTGCAGTCGGGATAAAATCGGCTTTGCAATCAAGGCGCGTAGAGACATGAAATGAAGGAAAGGTGAACGAATTTGTTCGTCACCCCTGACCTTCTTGCCGCTTTTTTCTGTGCCTTTATTTTTCATGCGGATGACGCCCCATCTTTGCCAGTTTAGTATGCTATTTACTTATAATGCACTAAATATAGTATTTAGATCAATAGTAACCAGGTAAAGGTTATTTTTTCGTTAAAATCCAGGCCTGAGCGGCCGACAGGCGCGCAATAGGTAACCGGTATGGAGAACAAGAAACGTAATTTATCCCAATATCATTTAAAAAGCGTATTGAGTTTGGATCCCCGCCATGCTCACCACAAAGTCCAATTTTAACATCACATCCGCTTTCCTGAACACCTCGAACAGCAATTTGAATAAGCGCCCCCACACCTTCGTCATCAAGATGCATGAATGGATCAGAAGCAAGCAATCCTTTGGCAACATAACTTGGCAAAAAGCTTGCCGCATCATCTCGGCTAATCGCCATTGTCATTTGTGTGAGATCGTTCGACCCAAAAGACATAAAATCAATATAGGGGGCTAACTTACCCGCAATCAGCGCCGATCTTGGCGTTTCAATCATTGTACCAAACAAGATATTTGGCATAGAGCCACTCTCGGTGATCCAGGTGTCTTTGCGCTGTTCAAATAATGCGCGCAAACTTTTCAATTCAGCGACACTTATAACAAAGGGCACCATAATCTCAATGCGATGCGCCTGCGCTTTATCACTACACTTGATCGCCTCAAAGATTGCATCAAGTTGCATTTCATAGATTTCGGGCATGGTTACACCTAAGCGGCAACCACGATGTCCAAGCATAGGATTGGTTTCATGAAGCACTTGCATGCGCGCTTTAAGTTCGGGCAATGGCATATTGAGCTCTTGAGCCAAACGCGTGCAGTCCTCTTGCGCCTTGGGCAAGAACTCATGCAGCGGTGGATCTAACAATCGAATGGTGATGGGCAAGCCATCCATGATATTGAATAAGTCGACAAAATCTGACACCTGAAAAACACGCAATGCATTGAGCTTTTCCTGACGCACGGCCTGGTCATCGGCAATAATCATTTGGCGCATAAGATCAATACGAAGCGGGTCAAAAAACATATGCTCTGTTCGGCATAGACCAATACCATCTGCCCCAAATTTTAAGGCCATCTCGGCGTCTCGCGTTGTCTCAGCGTTTGCCCTCA
>CBFHLW010000059.1:0-10425 GCA_965656805.1 Alphaproteobacteria bacterium | reverse complement strand
AAATGTCCTGGCACAGTCTGAACACGGAGCGAATGAAAAACATAATACCAATACAAACACCGCAGAAGCGCCAACACGTAACGTCCGAACAGATCTCGACCAGCTATCCCACCACCTTAAAAATGTACTTGCAAAACTGCGACAATCTCACACCGCACAAAACCCAAGTATATCTCTCCGCGCGCACCAAACGGGACCAGCCCCCGCACGCGCGCCTCAGATCAGCAAAGTGATTAATAAGCTTCACAAACACCTCCATCGATTAGAAGACGAGGCCGAAAAAACACGATTAGCAATTTTAGATGAACTTGGTCGATTTGATAGTCAGCAACGCAAAATTTTAGCCGAGGCAGAAGACGCCATAAATCATTATGAAGAACAGGGGAGTAGCTGGCTCACAGTTCAGCGCTCTGAGATCAAATCTGAACGCGCGGAATTAAAACGCATCAGCAATTTGGTCGAGGCCTTGACACGAAACAAGCCGACGAAAGAAGGACTGAATGACTAATATTGAAAAACGCAGCATAAATATTGACGGTTATAATCTCACCTATATTGAAATGGGGGATCCAGAGGGCCGACCCATTGTTTTTCAACATGGAAACCCAACCTCAAGCTATTTATGGCGAAATATTATGCCGCATCTTACGGAGGGTAACCGGTGCATAGCCATTGACCTTATCGGCATGGGCGATAGCCAGAAACTTCCCGATGATTATCCGGATCGTTATAGCTTTGACTGTCACAGTCAATTTTTCGAAAAAGCATTAGCTGCCCTCAATATTAATAAAAGCATTATTTTAGTTATTCACGACTGGGGCTCAGCTCTTGGCTTTGACTTTGCTGCACGCAACCCATCGCGGGTTGATGGCATTGCCTATATGGAAGCTATCGTCGAACCCATTGAAAGCTGGGATGACTGGCCTGAAAATGCGCGCGGGATCTTTCAAGCTTTCCGCTCTGAGGCTGGAGAAGAAGTCATATTGGACAAAAATGTCTTTGTAGAACGCGTTTTGCCGGGCTCGATCATCCGCGCCTTAACCACAGAGGAAATGGATCAATACCGCAAACCATTCCTAAACCCCGGCGAAGACCGTCGCCCCACACTCACATGGCCGCGCCAAATACCAATCGAAGGGTCACCCCCTGCCGTTGTCGCCCGCGTTCAGGCCTATGCCGATTTTATGCAAAAGAGTCCAATGCCTAAACTCTTCATAAATGCTGATCCAGGATCGATTTTAGTCGGAAAGATGCGGGATTTTTGTCGTTTATGGCCAAATCAAAACGAAATAACCGTGAAAGGCAGCCACTTCATCCAAGAAGATAGCCCAAATGAAATCGGAACTGCCATCAATGACTGGCTCAAGCGAGAATTTTAAGGATGATCAGGCACCAATAGATAAAAAAATGCCCCGCTGTGAGGGTTAGCGGGGCATTAAGATACGCTTAATTGAGGGGAGGCGTATCAAATCAGCCATTTTATTGACTGATACTCTTTTTACGTTGCGTATTAAACTTTGGATCATCACAAGAGTGATTTATTGTTTTGGAGTAAAGCAGTGCCTTATTTAGCTTTGGCGACAAAGAGTGAGAACATGCCCATAAGTGAGCAACCCGATGATGAGACATTAATGGTCAAAATGGCCAATGGTGACACATTAGCGGCAAAATGCTTTGTCACCCGCCATATGTCATATGTTTTACGTATTTGCCAACAAAAGTTAGGAAACAGAGAACAGGCAGAAGAGGCCGCACAAGAAGTCTTTGTGGCGGTCTGGAAATTTGCCAGTGGCTGGCAGCCAAACCAAGCAAAAGTTACAACATGGCTCTATCGAATAGCCGTTAACAAATCAATCGATGTCTTGAGACGTACGAAAGAAACCGTCGATATTAACGATTTTCATAACCTTGCGAGTGATGCGCCAAACGCTGATAAAGAACTTTTTTATGCAGATGATAAGCGCTTACTCGCCTCGGCTATTGAAAGCCTATCGCCTCAACAGAAAAAAGCCATAGCTTTGATATATTTTGAGGATGTAAAACAAGCCGAAGCTGCAGCCGAAATGTCGATTTCATTAGCTGCATTTGAGTCAATTCTACGCAGGGCTCGCCAAGCACTTCACACCGAGCTCGCGAAACAACGCCCGCTACTTACATCAATATAGGGACAGAGAATAATGTCGAACAAACCGATAACCAGCAAAAAAGCCGAGGCGATATTAGAAACTTATGGCGCGAATGACGCTATGTGGCCTGAAGCGGTACGCGATGACCTAGCCCGTCTGATCGAACACACGCCTTCTCTACAAGCGTTAAAAGCCCGCGAAACAGCACTCGACTTAAAATTGTCGCAGGTATTTTTAGCGCCCTCGTCAGAGTTCTTAGATAAAACAATTTTGAAAATGATAAATCAAAATGACGATATCATTTTGTCGTCGCGGCAAAAAATAGCTTGTTTCTCAACACTCGTCGCATGTGTAACCGCGGGAATTATTCTATCACCCTATTTATTTGCATTTCTGCTTCATGCATATAGCGATGAAACAACCTTGGCCATGACAAGCCTCGAAATTTGGACATCATTAAGGTAGGTGAAGCTCATGTCAAAGAAACAAAAATACTGGATTTTTGGCGCATTATTCGTCTCAATAGCGATCAATTTTTTTACTTTAGGCGCATTTAGTTATGGTGCTTATAAGTTGAATGAAGTGAAAAAATTAGGCTGGGTTGAAAAACGTCTCGACAATGGCGAACGCTATTTTCTTCGCAAACTTGAGGGGCAAGACCGCGATCAAGCAAAAGAAATTTTCAGGCAATACAGACCCGAATTACGAAGCGCAATGAGAGATCTTAGAGAAGCACGCCGAGACTTTGCAGAAGCTATGGGGACAGACATGCCTAAAACAAGTGAGCTCGTGCCTATCCTGGACCGGTCTCAACAAGCAGCAAGTAACATTAATAACGCCTTCCATTCAACACTCCGCGACTTGGCGACTCGCTTGTCTCCTGATGCACGGCGAACACTCGGTGCGCATATGCGACGGCATCATTATGACGATGACGACGATGATTAAAGTCTTTCACAAAAGCTAATTTAATCTCTTGCTCTAAAGGTCATGTTACTTCTAGGGTGAAGGCTCCAGTTTATGTTTCATAGAGAGTACTATGCCAGACTATAAAAACTTTAACGCTTATGTCGTTGCCAACCCCTTCCGGATCATCTTAATTTCCTTACTTATTGCGTTTGCTGCAATGGCAGGTCTCAAGGATATCAGATTCACCAATGACTATCGGTATTTCTTTACGGCAGATAATCCGTACCTTCAAGCCTTTGAAAGTCTTGAGAAAACATATTCAAGCCCCGACAATATTCTATACGTCATTCAGCCTACTGAGGGTCCAGCCCTATCACCAGAAGGTTTATCTCTAATTGGTGCGCTCACAGAAAAATCCTGGCAAATTCCATTCTCAACACGCGTTGACTCAGTTACCAATTTTCAAAATACTCGCGCGATAGATGACGATTTAGAGGTGAGAGACCTCGTCCCTGACCCAGAAAACGTTACAGAGGCATTAAGCCAATATGTTGAACGTGTCGTTATGGAAGAGCCCCTGCTCGCCAACCGGCTTTTATCGGCAGATGGCAGAACAACTGCTGTGGTTGTTACGCTTAAACCACCCAAAGATGATGCACTAGCAACAGCAGAAATCGTATCTAAAGCGAGAGAAATTAAAGCTGAAATCGAAGAACTCTATCCTGACTATCGAGTTGAATTGACCGGCAGCCAGATGCTCTCTAATTCATTTTCAGAATCCGCTTTTAGCGACATTACAACCCTGACCCCCCTTATGTTCGTCATCATCGCCATCGTTTTGATGCTTTTGACGCGCCAATTCTGGGCAACACTCATCAGTGTTATCGTTATTATCCTAAGCGCGATGATTGCCTTAGGTGCCGCAGGTTGGCTCAACATTCCCCTGTCTCCACCCTCCTCAGGCGCACCAACGATTATCCTAACCGTTGCCGTCGCTGATTGTGTGCACATTCTTATCTCGGCTTTGGTCGCCATGGGTAATGGAAAAGATAAAAAAACAGCCATTATTGAAAGTTCTAATCTTAACTTTCAAGCGGTATTTTTAACATCGATCACAACAGCAATTGGCCTACTAAGCTTAAACTTCTCTGACGCTCCGCCTTATCGAGATCTGGGAACAATTGCGGGTATTGGCTCTATAGCAGCTTGGTTCTTGGCTATTACACTTTTTCCGGCGTTTTTAAGCATCATCCCTCTAAAGGCCAACAAAACCCTCAGCAACCAAAGCGCTTTCATGGGAAAACTTGCAGATTTTGTTATCCAAAAGAGACGATTCTTGATGGTTTCTTCCCTTCTTTTAGTTGTTGCATGCACCGCCATGTTACCACGCCTTTATTTCAATGATCGCTTTGTCGAGTATTTTGACGAAAGCATGGAGTTTAGAACTGCATCGGATTGGTCGGCTGAAAATTTAACGAGTATTTATATTCTTAATTTCTCCATTCCTGCTGGCGAACAAGGCGATATTTCAAACCCAGATTATCTTACGCATTTGGATAAATTTGCGAAATGGATGCGCACACAACCTGAAGTCAAGCATGTGGCAACGTTTTCTGACATTATTAAACGCATCAACCGAAGCATGAATGGGGATGAGCAGGATTATTATGTCATACCCGATGACCGCGATTTAGCGGCGCAATATCTGTTGCTTTATGAAATGTCTCTTCCCTATGGGCTCGACCTTAATGACCAAATTAATATCGATAAATCGGCAACGCGAGTCATCGTCACTCTGACCGATATCGGCACAAAAGACATGAAAAACCTCCGCCAACGCACGCTAGATTGGATGGCAGAAAATGGGCCACAAGAGCGTGTTGTTGAGCCCGCTGGGCAATCGGTTATGTTTTCTTATATTGGTGAGCGAAACTTTATTGCCATGGCAGAAGGGACAGTTTACGCCTTTTTGTTAATCTCGTTTTGTCTGTTCATTGCACTTAGAAGCATACGCCTAGGGCTAGTTAGTCTTATACCAAATATTGCCCCAACAGCAGTAGCAATGGGTATTTTTAGCCTCTTTCAGACAGAAATTGGACTATGGACAAGCTTCATAACAGCCACAGCCATTGGGCTTATTGTGGACGCGACAGTCCATATTCTCTCTAAATACCGAGTCGCGCGTTTAGAGCTCGGTTATGGGCCTGAAGACGCTATACGTTACAGCTTTAAAACGGTTGGTATTGCCCTTGGCGTGTCCTCATTAATTTTGATTTGTGGGTTTTTGGTATTGGCACAATCACCATTCCTGATTAATGGCATGATCGGCGTCATGGTCTCATTGACCATTCTTATCGCTCTCATCATTGACCTTTTGTTTTTACCCACACTTCTTCTTGCGATTGATAAAGATGTCGATCAGCAATCAGACCTCCAAACTACATAGAAGCCAGACTACATAGAAGAAAGATAGATTTATGATATATTTTCGTTCCATATCCGCAGCCATTGTTCTATCAACTGCATTGATTGGTCCTGCAGCTCATGCCATCGACCTGCCGCCTGAAAATCAACCTGAGCTTCGTGGATTGGTGATTGCACAGGAAAGCAAAAAAAGGGATGCAGGCTTTAATGATTCCATTAGCGAAATGGAAATGATTCTGACCAATGCGAATGGCGATGTCAGCACCAGAAAAATGAAGTTTAAAACCTTAGAAGTGCCAAACCCCGAAGATGGCGACAAAAGTCTTATGGTCTTTGAAGAGCCTCGCGACGTTGCTGGAACGGCAATGCTGACCTATTCCCATATTCTTGAAGCCGATGACCAATGGATGTTCTTACCAGCTTTAAAGCGTGTCAAACGCATTTCATCTGTCAATAAATCTGGACCGTTTATGGGGTCAGAATTTGCATTTGAAGACCTCTCAAGCCAAGAATATGCTAAATATAGTCATAGCTGGGTAAGAGATGAACCTTGTGGTGAACTGTTGTGCCATGTTGTTGAGCGCAAACCACTCTACGAACATTCAGGATATACGCGGATGGTCAGCTGGACTGATTCAGTTGACTTTCTTCCGCGTAAAATCGACTATTACGATCGCAAGGATAAGCTACTCAAAACACTTACCTTTTCTGATTACCGCCTTTATCTCAATAAGCACTGGCGTGCACATAGTCTCTTCATGGTCAACCATACGACAAAGAAAACAACAAATTTAACATGGACTGACTACGCCTTTAAAACAGGGCTATCCGAATCAGACTTCTCTCAAAATAGTTTAAAAAGAGCGCGTTAATGTTAAGATTAAAATACATATCTCTATGCGTAAGCACATCCATTCTTGCCCTATCGACGCCACAAGCTCTCAGCGCAGCCGAGTTTTTTTTTGAGGGAGAGCTCACACTTGAAACCAGATCATTCTTAAATGCGCCCGCTTCACCGCATGGAAAACGTAATTATGGGAGTGTATCGACGCTCCTCGAAATGGGTGTCGCTGATGACACCAATACCCATAACTTAGTCATTAAAGGTTTTGCGCGGGGGGACAGTGAGGATGATAATCGATCTCATAGCGACCTTCGCGAGGCAAAATATGTCTTTGTAAGAGATAATTACGAATTAATAATCGGCATTGATCATGTGTTTTGGGGTGTGACTGAATTTGCGCATATTGTAGATATTATTAATCAAACAGATGCGATTGAGAGTGTTGATGGCGAGCAAAAACTTGGACAACCCATGGTTCGCTCGTCTTATGTCAGTGACTATGGAACATTTACCGGCTTTTATATGCCATTGCATCGGCCGCGTAACTTTGCCGACGAACAAGGACGACCTGCATCAGGTCTTGTCATAAATGATAGTCATGAAACCTATGAAAGCAAGCACGCTTATGAACAAAACGAATTTGCTTTACGTTATCAGAATTCTCTCGACGCTGTGGATATTGGCCTTGCCTATTTTGATGGCACAGCACGTGACCCGATTATCGACCCAAGCAATATACGAGATGGCACAATCGTACCTTATTACCCACTCCTAACGCAAATATCACTCGATACGCAGGCCACACTAGGACCCTGGCTTTTGAAACTCGAAGCGCTTCAAAAAGACCAATTAGGGCAAAAAACAGCCCGTGCCGTTACTGGATTTGAATATAGTTTTTACGGATTAGCGGGAAGCAGTTCTGACCTGGGCGTGGTCGTCGAGTATTTATGGGATGAACAACAAGAAGAGGCAGCTCATCCTTTTGCGAATGATCTTGGCATTGGCTTACGGTGGACCGCAAATGATGTTGACTCTACGACGCTACTCGCAGGAGCGATTATTGATCTTGACCACCAAAGCATGGGCCTATCCCTAGAAGCCGAGCGGCGCCTCTCAAACAACCTTAGCCTATCGCTCGAAGCAAGATTTCAGACCCAGGTCGATGAGTCCGATCTCTTTTTGACCAGCATTAAAGATGAAGATTTCATTCGTATTGAGCTGACCACCTATTTTTAAAAGTATTATACAGTATATTAAATGATAGCCCCCGCTTTAAGCTTACGAGCTAACTCTTAAACAAGCTTAGCCTATCGCTCGAAGCAAGATTTCAGACCCAGGTCGATGAGTCCGATCTCTTTTTGACCAGGATTAAAGACGACAATATCATTCTCATTGTGCTGATCACCTATTTTTAAGCACTATCGTGCGTATTAAGTGTTCGAGACGCTGCTTTAAGCTTGCTCGTCGCCTCATTTTATATCTAAACTTAAATTTAGGCTTAAGCTGGAGGGCGGAATGAACACAGAACAATTAGCAGCGACAGAGGATGCCGCTGACAAGAAGTCGAGATATTACACTCTTTTAATATTGGTGCTTATTTATGCTTCTAGCCATATCGACCGACAAATTGTCGCCATTCTTGCCGAATCCATCAAACAAGATCTCAACCTATCAGATAGCCAGCTCGGATTCTTAATCGGTTTATCCTTTGCCCTTTTTTATGCAACTCTGGGCATACCAATCGCAATCTTGGCCGATCGATATAGCCGACGAAATATCATCGCAGCATCCGTCGTTATTTGGTCATTCATGACGGCCTTGTGTGGCTTAGCTGCAAATTATACCCAATTAGCCCTTGCGCGTATCGGTGTAGGTATCGGCGAAGCAGGTTCCACACCACCTAGTCACTCGATGATTGCGGATCTCTTCCCGCTTGAGGAGCGCGGTGCGGCTATGGGTATTTTCTCGGCGGGTATTAATGTGGGTGTGTTGGTAGGTTTTCTTGTTGGCGGCTGGGTTGATCAAATTTACGGTTGGCGCGTTGCCTTTTTCGTTGTTGGCCTGCCGGGTATTATGCTCGGCATAATCCTGATCTTAACAGTCAAAGAGCCACGTAGAAAAGTACCATCAAAACCAATTAATCTGAACTTCTTCCCTCATGCATGGCGGTGTTATAAGCTCATGCTATCTATACCCAGCCAAAGGCATATTTTGATCGGCTGCACATTGGTGGTGTTTGTTGGCTATGGAACACTTTACTGGAATGGTGTGTATTTTCGACGTAACCTTGGTTTAAGTGCAGGAGAAGCCGGAACAATTCTTGCTCTCATTGGTGGTCTTGTTGGCGGTATAGGTACATTCTTTGGAGGCTGGATCCAAGACCGCATGGCACGTAAAGATCGACGTTATTATGTTTGGATAACTGGTGCTGTCAAAATTGCCGTTATTCCAGCTGTCTTGCTCTTTTACTTTAGCAATGATCTTGCCGTTATTACTGGCATAATGGTCATAACGGCGTTTGTTGGCGGCTTTTATCTGCCAAGTAGTTTCGCTATGACACAAAGCCTCATGCCACCAGATATGCGGGCTTTGTCATCTGCCCTCTTATTATTCACGATTAACATTATTGGACTTGGCTTAGGCCCATTTATCGTTGGTGTTATGAGCGACTATCTGGCGCCGACTTATGGCATAGATTCATTGCGGTATGCATTGGCGGCGATGACATTGCTCAATATATGGGGTGCATTTCATTACTTCTGGGCAGGACGGACATTACGCGCAGATCTGGAAACACATAACTAAGCGTGATTAGAAATAATATAGCCTTCAATATAAGTCTTAATTTGAGGTCTCATTTTTTATGAAACAAAATAGACCGCTTTTGAAAGCTATGATTGCGAGCAGGTTGGAGAACGCTTCGAATATCTATAAGCCTATATTGATAAAGTTCTTAATGTCACAAAATTCCAATTTTGATATCTGGATATCTAAACATTTTAAAATTTAGAATTAAATGCCTAAAGAAAGGTCGCGCAAAGCGACACACGATTAAACCTCTGAGCAGATTATAATAATTCATAATTTTTTAAAAATTTTTTTTGGAAGAAATATCTTTAAGAAATGACTGTTGATAAACAACAATTAAAGATTACTCTCGCGCGATAGGGTAAGTTAATTTCCTAACGTAAAATTCTCATTAATCGAATAATAAAATTTGAGGATTCAGATTAAGAAAAGAGCGAACACAAAATGCGAAATCTATTTAAAAGCTACTTTAATATAGATTAACAGAATAAAGCATAATTGAAATTATACGCGACTTATCAAACAAACATAATTCAGGAAAACATAATTTATTAATTATACTTTCTAGCACCACGTTTAGCGAAGCTCATAGAGGAGGGATAAAACGAGCAACGCCCAACGCAGCACCAGAGAGAAAGCATCAAGGTAACTTAGAATTCAAAATTCACCGTTACACCAAGAATAGACACATCATTTGTAACCCCATCCGAAAAGTCAGCTTGTGCATCTTGATAATAATAGCCTACAGCAACACCGTCCGTGATACGTGTCGTGCCGCCAATAAGCCATTCTTTATAGTCAACAGGCACATAAAAGCCTGTTATGCCGTCATCTTGACCATCTGTGTAACCAAATCCAAGAGTTGAATTATTTAGGTTATAAGAGACAGTGTAATTGACCGTCTTAATATCACGATTGGTGTCACCGCCATAATTATCATATGATGTTTGCCGAGCGGCAAATGTGACATCGCGATAAGTAGCACGAAAAGCCGCATCTCTGGTTTCTGGGTCTGATACTGTCCAGCCAATAAGCGCCGCTTTTCCAGGCCCGTTATTAGCTGTTGTCAGCCCATATGATACTGCAAATGAAATATCATTTGGAAGTGTACGGGTATAATCTAACGAGTAACTATAAATATCTTCCTGTCCAATCGATGAGGATGGCGTCCCAGCTACAACTGTTCCCTTATCATTACTCGCCGAGAAACTGACCCCTGCACGCATACCCGAGATACGCGGCGTGAAGTAAATGACCTTTTTCTCTTTATTTGAGAAGAACTTCTCATATGTCGTCATATGAACAGCAGTGATC
>CBFHLW010000058.1:0-10671 GCA_965656805.1 Alphaproteobacteria bacterium | reverse complement strand
CGAACGGACTAAAAGTTTTTGACGTGTGAACACGTCGATCACGTCACCTGTCGATGATAAGGTGAAGCGAACGGCTGTTTGTTCGTCGCCAGCTCCGTTTAAGACGACTTTGCCTGCATAGCTCACGGTGAGTTGTGGATTCAGTTTTTCAATTTTGATTGAAATTGGAACTGGTGCGGAGGTTTGTGATTTATAATGAAGTACATTGACCACATATTCCCCAGGCATGACACCACGTAAAGTGACTGTTTCTTGATTGATAGGGCTTTCAACTTTTTTGCCGTTAATGGTCATCATGTCCCCAATTCGACCACGGTCATCGCGGTCTAAATGCATAAGGCCGGCTTCACGCGCATCAAACCAGACCATTTGACCGCGTGGGTCTTCTACAATGATGTCAATATCGTCGGGATGGTTGTCTGGCCATTGTGCGGTAATAATATATTCCGCTTTTGGGTTAACTTTCCCCTCCGTCGGTATCGGTTGGATGAGCATGAAGGCAATGACAAACATAAATGCGAAGCCAAGTAGGGCATTAAACAAAATATCTGTAAACGCATTCTCGTCATCCGCAGGGGCGAGCAGTTTATTTCCGCGCATGACTTTAGCCTTCTGAGCCAATTAGGACTTTATGCATCTCATCTGCAACCATCTGATACTGCAGTCGTAAGACCATGTGACAAACCAAACCAGCTAAGGTGGTGTAAAGAGCAACGGCCATGCCGCCGCTCATAGCGCGTAAGGCAATTTGAAGGTTAGCGGGGTCAAATGCGGCAAGGTCGCGAATTGGAGCAAGCATCAATATAAAGCCGACAATGGTGCCTAATAGGCCAATTTTTAGACACAAATCTGCAGCCAGCCAGCCATGATTTAAAAAACGCATCATTGTCGCTTCTGTTGCGTCTTTATCCGCTGGCTCTTCGCTAATTTGAACATTTTGACACCAGCTGAGAAGCCACAACCAACGAAGCGTCGCAATCAGCCAAACAAACAAGATAAGATATGATAGTCGACTGCGGTCACCTTCAAGTAGAATCGCAAAAAATCCATTTTCCTGAATAAGAAAAATGCCAAAGAAAATGACACCGAGAAGGATGAAGCCGCGCAATTGTACTGTTAGTTTCTTCTCTGGTGCCTGATTTATCATGCTTTTTACCTACTGATGTGCGATTTAACTATGTGAATACAGCTAATTAATGCATTATTTCATACATTATGTCGGGATATTAGAAAAGCCAAGTCGGAGATTAATGTGACAATTGAACAAGTAACTAGAGACGTTGAGTCTACACAAGTGTCGGCCTTCTCGATTTTTATGTATATGCTGCCACCTATTGGTTGCGGCTATATGTTTTGTCTCGTTAATCTTTATATTATGAAATTTGCAACAGATATTCTGTTGATTGCGCCCGCTGTTATGGGGCTTATATTTGGAATTTCACGGATATGGGACGCGGTTTCCGATCCGCTGGTAGGTTACTATTCCGATAAAACCCACACATCAATTGGTCGAAGGCGCCCGTGGATTCTCGCAAGTATTATTCCGATTTTTTTGTCTTTTTGGATGATTTCAGCACCACCTGAAAGTCTGTCCATGGATCAGTTGGCAGTTTGGATGGGCGTTGCCGTTATTGCGTTCTATTCGGCGCAAACAATCTTCATCGTACCTCATATGTCATTGGGTGCGGAACTTAGCGTTGATTATCATGAACGTAATAAGGTCTTTGCGGCGCGTCATGCAGGCTGGATCGGTGGTTATGTCCTTGCCCTTGGTACAATGTATTGGTTGATTAGTGCTGAAGCAGAAGGCGATTATCAAGTGCGTGCGCTTGCCGAGAATCAATCGTATTGGGCGGGTGTTTTGACAACGATATGTCTCTTGGCATGTGTTGTGTTTTTGCGCGAACGCAAAGAGTTTTTAGGTCGTGGCGCAGAAAAGCCATGGGGTGCAATGCGTGATATTTTAGCCAACCCCCATGCTAAACTTTTGCTGATCGTTAATTTTATAGAGAATTTAGGCGGTGCATCAATCGTTATTCTTTCTGTCTATAACGCCGAATATGTGATGAAGAATGCACAAATGGCCCCGTTATTTATCCTGAGCTATATGGTGTTTTCTGTTCTGCTGGTGCCGTTCTGGATCAAGTTGGCGCGCCGTTTTGGTAAGAAACCTATGTGGATCAGTTCCTTGTTTGTTACAGGTATATGTTTTGCACTCATGGGAATTTTACAGCCTGGGCAGGAGCTTTATTTGCTCATTCTTGCAGGTATCGCTGGCGCAGCTGGTGGCTGTGGCGGGACGGTCAGCCCTTCGATCAAATCAGATATTATTGATTATGATGAGTTGTTAACCGGTCAGCGCAAAGAGGGAGCTTATTTTGCGGCGTGGAATTTTGTTGGTAAGTCTGCTTACGGGGTTATGCTAAGTTTAACTGGATTTGCGTTATCATGGGCAGGGTTTGTGCCTAAGGCTGAGCAAACGGAGTTAGTGGAAAATACATTACGTTTTCTATATGGTGGGGTGCCGTTGGTTTGCTACATGGTCGGAACTTATTTGCTGCTACGTTTTTCATTCAATGAAAACGAGCATGCTGAAGTGCGAGCGGCACTTGACGCTAAAGTTAAATCCTAAGCTGCGTAAGATTTGATATGCTGGATCTCCCCATTAACATTGATGATGTAAAAGGATTCCTGGATCCAGAAGAGGGAGCCACGCTTTATGCTTATGCCACAACTCGAGCAAAAGTGGGTCTGGTGGTTGAGATTGGAAGTTATTGTGGCAAGTCGACTGTCTATTTAGGAGCGGCTTGCAAAATGTCTGGCGGATTTTTGGTGGCAATTGATCATCACGAGGGGTCTGAAGAAAACCAACCCGGGCAGGAGTATTTTGATCCAGACCTTGCTGATGGCGATGGAATGAGTTCTTTAGCGCATTTTCGCCAAACCATTAAGATGGCAGATTTGCGCGATACTGTTATTCCTATTCTTGCGTCGTCGGCTATGGCAACAAAAATTCTAACCCAAACACTCTCTATGGTTTTTATCGACGGGGGGCATTCTGCCGCTGCAGCATTTTCTGACTATCGTCGATGGGCTGGGTTGCTTGTTGAGGGTGGTATATTGGCCATTCATGATGTCTTTCCCAATCATGCTGATGGAGGTCGACCACCCCATGATGTTTACATGAAGGCACTTCACTCTGGTCTCTTTGAGGAGATCGAAGGAGTGAAATCGCTGCGTATTCTCAAGCGTTTATAGCCGCTGATTGTATAAGTTCTGTTTTGTTAAGAGGCGGGGCTGAATAGCTCACTGCCTTTGGTTAATTGACACACAGCATCTGTCGCTAAAATGACTGCACCGGCTGTCCAGGGTGGACATTCTACTGGCCAGAACACACTCTGCTCAACTTGAAGTCCCATCCAATAGGCGCCTCTTTCATCACGAAATTGATGCAACCATTGTAAATGCTCTTGGGCCCGTGTCATCTCGCCATTAGCGCAAAGCGCGAGTATCAATTCGGCACTTTCGGCTGTTGTGACCCAAGGTTCATCACTCACGCACCTCACGCCAACATTTGGCATAACAAAAATATCCCATTTTTCTTCAAGACGGGCGAGGGCGCTCTCTTTAGACAAAGCTCCTGATAGTGCCGGGTAATACCAATCCATCGAGAAGCGCTCTTTGCTGGCCCATGTGCGATCAAAACGCTCAGGTTTATTGGCGAGGGCTTGGCCAAGACGTGTTTGTGCTAATAACCACTCAGGGCGCTCATGCCCTAAGGCTTTGGCAATTAAAATCGCGCAGCCTAGGCTTTTGTGAATGGAACTATTGCCGGTTAATAAAGCGTCATTCTCAGGTGTCTCAGGATCATCAGCGGTCCACCGAAATTCGCCATGTTCAGATTGATAAGGTAAGATAAAAGCGATTGCTTTATCGACGACACGATAAGCTGTTTTAAGAAAATCAATATCACCTCTAATGAGCCAATGATGCCAGCATGCGGTCGCACAATAGGCTATGAAATTTGTGTCACGAATAAGTTGCCCTGTGTCCATTGATGTTCTTGAAAAACTATGCAGTGTCTCATCAATCGGCACGGCGCTCCCAAGCTGCCCCCACCAAGAGCCGTCTTCTAACTGTGTTTTAAAGAGGTGGTGGTAAGCTTTATCCGCCGCATCATGTGCGCCACAGATATTAAGCCCCATTGCAGCTTCAAGATGGTTCCATGGGTCATAAACCCCTTTTTCAAACCAGGGGATGGCGCCATTTTCCGACTGTACATCACATATGCTTTTTATAGCGCCGTCGAAATATCCATCGGGAATAGGGGCTGACTGCGTAAGATTTGGAGGTGATATTTGCATTTTTTATTTGGGTTTATTGAAATAGAGAACAACGGATTTACCCATGAGTGGGTCCATAATCTTGCTGATAAGCTTTAGGTACCAGGGGTTTTGCAAAATTTCCACAACAAGAATTTTATGATACAAACGAACAAGTGGATTGCGGTCATTCTTAACACCAACAAGGCATTTCAACCACCAATAGGGACTGTGAAGCCCGTGGGCGTGATGTTTGTCAGAAAAAACAAAGCCTCGCTGTTCAAAAGAATGACGAAGCGCGCGTGCATTAAATATCCGCACATGTCCTCCGGGTTCGTTATGGTAGTTATCGGAGAGTAACCAGCATATTTTTTCTGGCCAAGCGCGCGGAACAGAAATACCGATGCGTGAACCTGGTTTCATAATACGCCATATTTCATCAATCGCTCTGTCAACATCTGGAATATGCTCAAGCACTTCTGAGCAAATAAGGCGGTCGAATTTTCCATCGGCAAAGGGAAGTTGGGTTGCATCACCTGCGCTTAAAGCATAATGACGTGGCGCCCCGATTTGGGGCTCGAGGTCTGGTGCGTTTTTAAACCCCTCGCGTGTGGCTTTAATATCTTCAAGACCTAAATCGATCCCAACAGCAGTGCAGCGTCTATGAAAATACATGGCATGCATATGACGGCCTAAGCCGCAGCCTAAATCAATGGCAAGCTGATGATCTTTCAGGTTAAGCTTATCTAAGTTTATCGTTTGCATAATATACTCTGGTTTAGCGACTTGCTTGGGCAGCGAGGGTTTCGCGATACATGTCGATGACATCTTGTGCTGCGCGCGCCCATGTAAAATGTTTCAAGATATGTTGACGTGCCGGCTTTGCCATTGCCGCCCGCCTTTCAGGATCTTTAAGCAGGCCATCTATTGCTTGGAAAAGTGCCCTTGGATCTGAGTGTTGAACGACCACCCCTGCATTACCGACAACTTCTGGAAGAGATCCTCCATTTGTAGCCACAACAGGAATGCCGCAAGCTAATGCTTCGCCTGCTGGAAAGCCGAACCCCTCATAAACAGATGGGGAAACGGCAATTGTGGATTCAGCGTAAAGGTCCCGAATATCTGTAAAGCTCAAATCTGAGACAAACCGTACACGGTTTAACAAGTTATATTTTTGTAATTCTTTCTTTGTTTGTCCTTCACGGAGACGACCAATAATTAGTAATTCAAGGTTAGGGTGCTCGGTCAATAACATCGCATATGCGCGAATAAGGTAGATGAGGCCCTTGAGCGGTACATCTGCGCTTGCTGTTGTGATGAGCTGATTGTTTTTTCTTTTAATTTTAGGTTGTGGTTTAAACGTTTTGTGGTCGATGCCGTGATAGATGCGTTTTATTTTACTGTCGTCGACTCCAAACTCACGCACCACATCGCGCCGTGTGCTATCAGAGACAACAATTAGAGGGTCGAGTTGTCGTGCAACTTTAATTTGCATATTTAAAAATGTGTACCACCGCCATTTTAAGAACTTCATCCATGGATTGCCCGCGTGCGCGATATCGATGCGCTTGTCACGAGTGATTGGGTGGTGAATTGTACCGACAACAGGCAAGCCCATATCGCGGACTTTGAGCATACCGTAACACAAAGTCTGGTTGTCATGCATAATGTCGTAGTCTGATATACGACCCTGCATGTAGCGCACAAGCCGCTCACCAAATGTGTAGGGTTCTGGGAACCCCCCCCAGTTATGGCTCCACCACTCGAAGCGATCAATGGGATCTTTTAAAATATCCATATTTAAACAGCTTATTGGATTAGGGCGGGCATACATATCGAGAGAGGGCAGTTCAATAAGTCCTACGCGTGGGTCCAGGTCAGGGTAAGGTGGGCCAGAAATGACATCTACATGATGTCCTAAATCAGCTATAGCGGCTGTGATTAGACGCATGTAAATGCCTTGTCCGCCTGTAAGGGCATGGCTGCGATAGCTTGGCATCAAAACACGCAAAGGAGAATCGCCATTAACAATGTCTCTGGTCCGAGCGACCGATTGAGTGGATAGCGGTTTGAGTTGGTTCATCTAAGCTTTCTCCATATACGCGCGTCAAGGTGCGGACTATAAGCTTGTTTTAGGCGGGGCCTCAACCTGATATACTGAAACTAGACAAAACGTCGCGTAAGCCAGTTGATCATAATATTGGATAAGTCTTCGGGCTTCTCGTTTTGTGTCCAGTGGCCGCAATCGGCAATAATATGCTTTTCGAGATCAAGGACATATTTCGCCATTCCATCAGCCATGCTGGGGGGTAATACGGCATCATTTTCTGCGCATATCATCAAGCTTGGTAGATGTATGGACTGATTAAAGTCAGCGCTTTTTTCCCAGTTACGGGTAAAGTTACGGTACCAATTAACTGGACCACGGAACCCGGTGCGTTCAAATGCTTTGGCGTAAACTTCAAGGTCTTGATCAGATAAAAGAACCTCGCCCGGCCAGGTTTTTTCATCCATGTTTAAGATGTTTAACAACTCAAAGGCCACCCATGGTCCTTCGGGCGTGCCGCTAAGCCCTTCCTTTCTGTAAAAGCACCTTAGGCTGCGAGGTATATCTTCTTCAAGTTTTGCTTCCGCCACCCCATAGTCTTGAAAGGCGACAATATACATATCTTCACCAAGAGCGCCTCGAAAGGCTTGAATTGGATCCATGCTCATGCGCGGTATGAAGGGTGTATTAACGCCAATGAGCCCAGCCACCTTATTTGGGCGTAAGAATGGAAGCTGCCAAATCACAATGCCCCCCCAGTCGTGGCCAGCGTAAATAGCCTGGCTGATATCAAGTGCAATCGCGAGATTTTCAAGGTCCTCACAAAGATGCGCCATATCATATAAAGCAACATCTTCCTGCTCCCCTCGATCATTAAGCGCTGGTCCCGTAAATCCATAACCGCGTTGGTCTGGCGCGATAACGTGAAAACCTGCTCGGGCCAAGGCGGGCATGATATGCCGCCAGCTATAGGCTATTTCTGGAAAACCATGACAAAGAATAATGCTTGGGCGGTGGGAGCGTTCGCCTGCTTCCCAATATGCCATGCGTAGATTTGGTAAATCGATATATTTAGGCGATGACCAATCCAGCATATGAGTCTCCTACTCGTATAGTGATACATTACATTTCTGATTCACATCATGGCGCATTTTTATGGATTTGCCAAAGCTCTTGCAAAATATAGGAGGATTAACCCCAGAGAGAAGCGCTGACGGGGGCAATGCGATCACCTGTAATGCACAAAGAAGGTTTAAAGTCCTCTGCCAATAATAAGGGGCCGTCAAGATCAATGATATCAGCCAATTGACCTAAGACACATGCCGGGGCCATTGCCAAAGAGCTGGCAACCATGCAGCCAACCATGATTTTTTTGCCAGCAGCGCGCCCCTCGGTGACCATGGTGAGCGCTTCTGTTAACCCACCTGCTTTATCGAGTTTGATGTTTATCCACTGATAACCTGGATCAAGGCTTTGAATATCAGCCGTTTCATGAACCGATTCATCGGCGCAGAATGGATAATTTAATCTATGCAAACATGGCGCATGCCCCGCTTTTAGAGGTTGCTCTATGAGTTCTAGATTAAGCGCACGAAGATCATCTATGTGATGGGATAAGGTTTCAAAAGACCATGCTTCATTGGCGTCAGCAATAAGTCGATGATTGGGTAACACGGCGCGAATAGCTCTAAGCCGATCAATATCTGAGGCTATGCCGTCTTCCCCGCCGAGTTTAATTTTGAGTAAGGTTTTTGCATTTGCCGCACGTGCTGCTGTGGCCATTCGACCAGGCGAGTCGAGCGATAAGGTGAACGCCGTACACAAATCAGATGGGGAAGTCATGCCAAGCTCATTATAGATCGTGTATCCACTCTGTTTGGCGGATAAGTCCCAAAGCGCACAATCTATTGCATTGCGCGCCGCTCCAGGAAGTAGGGCTGTTTGCAGATCGTCTCGCGAGATACCAGCCTCGATTGCAGGTACAAGTGCTTCAATCGCGGCTGTGGTTGTTTCAATGCTCTCGCCATAGCGCCCATAAGGCACACATTCCGCGCGTCCCATTTTATCACCTTCGCGTATTTCAATGATAATTGTTTCGGCTTGGGTTTTGATGCCGCGTGCTATCCTGAAAGGGGCGCGCAATGGCCAGCTTTCGGCCCTGATGGCTAATTGACGCATGGGGCATGTCCTAACGTAAGTAATAGCTTTAAATCACATAAATTATGCAATAATTCTCAATTATGAATAGCAATCAGAGCCTTGCTGTTCAGTTAAATATTAGTATAGTATGTTTTCAAATTTATAGCTATGGAGCTGGCAATGGCAAAAGTGATATTTGTTGAACACGATGGTAAAGAGCATGCTTATGAGGGCGATGCAGGTATGACGTTGATGGAAGTTGCCATTAAAAACACGGTCCCTGGCATTGATGCCGATTGTGGCGGGGCTTGTGCCTGTGCAACATGCCATGTTTATGTTCGTCCTGATTGGATTGAAAAAACAGGTAAAGCTGAACAAATGGAAGAAGATATGCTCGATTTTGCATTCGATGTCCGGGATAACAGCCGCTTATCTTGTCAAATTAAGATTAGTGATGACCTAGATGGGCTGACTGTTGATTTGCCAGAAAAGCAATTCTAAAATTAACGTTGGTTATAGACGGCTGTTTCATGAGCAATACTGAGCTCAATAAGTAGTCGCCACAATGGTTCTGCTATGGCTTCTGAGAGACCTTCTTTTCGTGCTTGCAGTAGAACGAGAGAAACAACTTCCTCAATGCGAGCGTCATCGCGAATGGTCTCTTTGGATGGTTTGGCCCGCCCCGCACGTTCAATTTGTTTTTGACGGTGCGCCAGAAGTGTGACCAGTTTTCTATCGAGTTGGTCGATCTCCGCGCGAATATTTGTCATTTCCGGGCAGGGGACAGGGGCTCTCGGTGTTTCGTTTTCCATAAGTCTCCTATAGCGCTAAAAGCGCCAGTTTTCCAGAAAATATATAGCGGCAATTTGTCAAATTTAAGAAAAAGATTATCTCTTTTGGGGTATTGCCTCGGGCGGCATATTCATATATTACCTCATTTAAGCGTAAAATATATTAAATTACAAAAATAATATGTAATTATAGAAAGGTCAGCGATGTTGTTACTCTGAGAGAGTTGAAATCTCTCTTTATTCAAATCGTTAGGAATGATTATATGAGCGAAGACAGTAATTCAAATGTAATTGAAACAGATGTTGTGATCATTGGTGCAGGACCTGTTGGGCTTTTTGCCGTATTTGAGCTCGGTTTGTTGGATATGAAAGCTCATTTGATTGATATTCTTGACCGTCCAGGTGGCCAATGCGCAGAGCTTTATCCTGAGAAGCCGATTTATGACATTCCTGGCATGCCAGAAGTTTCGGGGCAAAAGCTTGTCGATCAACTTATGGAACAAGCTGCACCATTTAATCCTAGTTTTCACCTTAATCGAATGGTGACCAGTCTAGGCAAATTAGAAAATGGGGTTTGGCAAGTCACTACCGATGAGCATGATGTTTTTCACGCTAAGGTTGTTGTGATTGCTGCCGGCGGCGGAAGCTTTCAACCAAAAAAACCTCCAATCCCTGGCATTGAAACATTTGAGCAAAGTTCGAGCGCTGATGGGCATGGCGTACATTATGCCGTCCGCAAAATGGAATCTTTTCGCGGTAAAGATATTCTGATTTCTGGTGGTGGTGATAGTGCTTTGGATTGGGTTTTGAACCTGCAGCCAATCGCCAAATCAATGACTTTGGTTCATCGTCGCGACGAGTTTCGCGCGGCACCTGACAGCGTAAATAAAATGCGTGCTCTTGTTGCTGAAGGTGCGGTTAGCCTTCACATTGGGCAAATCACCGAGCTACTTGGAGATGGCAATAGCTTAAGCGGTGCCCGTCTTAAATCTAAAGAGGGTGAGATATTAGATCTAAGCTGCAATTCCTTTTTGCCATTTTTTGGTCTCACAATGAAGTTGGGGCCAATTGCAGATTGGGGTTTAAACCTAGCGGAAAATTTAATTGAAGTTGATACGCAACGATTTGCAACCGACCAAGACGGCATTTATGCGATTGGCGATATCAATACATATCCTGGCAAGCTAAAACTTATTTTGAGTGGCTTCCATGAGGCGGCTTTGATGGCGCATGATGCGTTTAAGCGCGTCCATCCTGATCAAAAATTGACGTTCCAGTACACGACATCAAGTTCAAGCTTGCAGAAGAAACTCGGGGTTCAGTAATAGTTAAGTCTGTAGAGTTAACTATTATGTTTTGAGTTGCTAATAAC
>CBFHLW010000057.1:0-10718 GCA_965656805.1 Alphaproteobacteria bacterium | reverse complement strand
TTGCGTCCAAGGTGGGATGGAGCAATTGATCAAGCGAATTAGGGTCAATACGCAGCAAAGCTTCATCCTTGCTTAAAACGCCCTCAGCGACCAAATCGACCGCGATTTTGAGGGCCGCTTGTGTAACGCGTTTACCCGAACGTGTTTGCAAAATATAAAGCTGTTCTTCTTGGATCGTGAATTCAATATCTTGCATATCCTTAAAATGCGCCTCTAGGCGGTCGCATAAATCAACTAACTGCTGATAGTTTTCCGGCATATATGACTCAAGCGAGGGATTATGATCATCCACAGCTTGGCGCGCAGCCTCAGAAATATAGTATGGCGTGCGAATACCAGCGACAACATCCTCACCCTGCGCATTTGGCAAGAACTCACCATAAAGCGCCCGCTCACCCGTAGATGGATTGCGTGTAAAACAAACGCCCGTTGCTGAGCGATCTCCCAAATTACCAAAGACCATTGCCTGAACTGTTACGGCTGTACCCCAAGCACTCGGTATGTCATGAAGTTTCCGATATGTTTCTGCTCGGACATTATGCCAACTGTTAAAAACGGCACGAATAGCGCCCCAGAGTTGATCAGAAAGCGTTTCAGGAAATGGTGTATCACAATATTCAGCAATACAAGCTCGATATAAAACAATAACGGCCTTCCAATCATCCGCTTCTAAATCGGCATCATTGGTTAAGGCATGATCGAGTTTGTAATCATCCAGAATTTCTTCAAAATAATCATGCCCAACCCCCATGACCACATCGGCATACATCTGGATAAAACGGCGATAGCTATCCCAGGCAAAGCGATCATCCCCCGTTGATTGGGCAAGCCGCACAACAGCTTCATCATTAAGGCCGAGATTCAAGACTGTATCCATCATGCCTGGCATAGAAACACGACCACCTGATCGTACAGACAATAGAGTTGGCGCACCATCAGGACGCTCGCCAACTGTCTCGCGAATGCGCTTAAGGGCTGCATCAACCTGTGCAGCTAACCCATCTGGAAATGCGCCTTTTTCAGATAAAAACTCAGAACAAACGTCAGTAGATATTGTAAAGCCCGGAGGAACTGGAAGGCCAAGACTGCACATTTCTGCAAGATTTGCCCCCTTGCCACCCAATAGCTCCTTCATAGACGCATTACCGTCAGCCCAGCCTGGGCCAAAAGAAAACACGAACTGATGCGAGGAGGTTTTGTCGGTCATAAAGACTATCCTTTTACCAAGCGCGAGAGGTCTCCAACATTGTTCATACAATTAACAAGCTTGACCAACAGGGCAAGCCTATTCTTTTTGACAGCAGGGTCTGGATCATTGACAAGGACCGTTTCAAAGAAAGCATCGACAGGCCCTTTTAAAGCCGATAGCGCGCTGAGATATCTCGCTAAACCCTCAGCCGATTGAGTTTCATGCGTTAGGCTTAATTGGCTTAAGACCGTGAACAAATTGGTTTCGCAAAGCTCTGTAAAAAGTGCGGTTTCGACATCACCCGAAACTTGCTCTTGCTGTTTTTGCAAGACACCATCTGCGCGGTTATATGCCGCCAAAAGATCGGCTCCATTTGGCGTGTTAACAAAAGCAGCAAGCGCTTCTGCGCGCGCGACGATCTCAACCAAATTGCTTGCCTGATCAGTTAAACTCGCTGCAACAATATCATGCCGCAGCCCCTTATCACGTAAAAAGACTGTAAGACGATCAATAATAAATGAGAGAATATCTTCAACAACTTCTTTTTCTGTTCGCCCTTGGGCCTCTAAATGCGTTGACACGCCCGTATGAAGATGAAGCGCAGCGCGAATATAATCTGATAAAGAAATCGAGGTTTTGGTTTCCAAGATAATACGGATCACACCTAAAGCGGCGCGGCGTAAAGCATAGGGGTCCTTTGATCCTGTCGGGCGCTCATCGATCAACCAGAACCCGCTGAGCGTATCTAATTTGTCAGCCAAAGCGACGATCTGCCCATATGCAGTTGGAGGGATTTCATCACTTGGCCCAAGCGGCGCATAATGGCTTTTAATTGCAGCACCAACGCCAAGCTCTTCTTGATCATGGTCAGCATAATATCCTCCCATAATTCCTTGTAACTCTGGGAATTCAAAAACCACACCACTCACCAAATCGGCTTTACACAAAAGACCCGCCCGAAGCGCAATCTCCTTGTTCAAGCCCAAATCAGAAGCAATCTGCCCCGCTAAGCTGCTAATCCGTTGCGTTTTTTGCCCAACTGTGCCCAACTTTGCGTGAAAGGTGATTTTATCAAGCTCGCTGATCCGGTCCGCCAATTTGGTTTTTCGGTCTTGATCCCAAAAGAACTTTCCATCAGATAATCGCGCCCGCAGCACACGTTCATTACCAGCAATAATCGTCGCGCCCGCGTCTGAGGTTTCCATATTGGAAATGGTCACAAAATATGGCGCCAATTCACCTGTCTTCGGATCGCGCACCGAAAAATATTTCTGATGCGTTCGCATAACAGATGTCAATAATTCGTCTGGCACGCTCATAAAATTATCGTCTATTCGCCCCATAAGCGGCATCGGCCATTCGATAAGACCCGCCGTCTCGCGGATGAGTGCGGCATCCTCAACAAGCTCGAACCCTTTTTCAGAACAGAGGAGCGAGGCACCCTCTCCAATCATCGCGGCACGAATAGTCTGGTCAACAATAACTTTTGCCTTTTTGAGCTTATCGACATATTCGCTTGCCCGCTCAATCTCAATTGCCCCAGGCGCCATGAACCGATGCCCATATGTGACGCCGCTGGATTGAACCGTTTCCAGATCAAATGCAGTGATCTTGCCGTCTAATCGACACAAAATCGCTCGCAGCGGACGCACCCAGCGAAAGCTACCACTGCCCCAGCGCATTGATTTTGGCCAAGGAAATTGGCGCAATATTTGCGGCACAAGAGTATGAATTACGTCAGACATTGCCATGCCAGGCTGGGTAAGAGACAGCGCGTAATAAGCGCCTTTAGGATCATCTACCACAGTGAGACTATCTGTATTAGTAAGGCCATTTGCCCGCAAAAAACCCTCAATCGCTTTTTCGGGGGCATCAACCCGCGGCCCTTTTCGTTCTTCGCTACGATCTTCAGTTTGTAACGGCAGATTATCAATAAGAAGCGCTAAGCGTTGAGGCGCAGCAAAAGCGCGCACGCCACTCGCTTTTACGCCCAGTGCGCTAACACCCTCACAAAAGGCTTTCTCTAAATGCGCAGCCGCCATTGCTTGCATACCGGCTGGGATTTCTTCCGAATAAATTTCAAGAATAAAGTCAGCCATATCATGCCCCTTCCCGAGACGCAGATAACCATGTTTCGGCACATGCCTTAGCGAGGTTTCGAACGCGACCAATATAGGCCTGCCGCTCGGTCACACTAATAACCCCGCGGGCATCAAGTAAATTAAAATTATGGCTTGCTTTCATGCATTGATCATAGGCCGGCAAAGCAAGTCCGCGCGCGACAAGACTTTGACATTCGCTTTCAGCATCTAAAAAGTGTTGAAACAAAATATCTGTGCTGGCGGCTTCAAAATTATAATGTGAGAACTCAACTTCATTACGATGAAACACGTCGCCATAAGTGACACCACGACCATTAAAATCGAGCTCAAAACCATTATCAACGCCCTGCACATACATCGCCAATCGCTCAAGACCGTATGTCAGCTCACCCGAGACGAGCTCTACATCAATACCACCAACTTGTTGGAAATAAGTAAACTGAGACACTTCCATGCCATTGCACCAAACTTCCCAACCTAGGCCCCACGCACCCAAAGTGGGGCTTTCCCAATCATCTTCAACGAAACGGATATCATGCAGCTCAGGATCAATTCCGAGCACTTTAAGGCTATCCAAATAAAGCTGCTGAATATTATCGGGCGAGGGCTTTAAAATAACTTGAAACTGATAATAGTGCTGAAACCGATTAGGGTTTTCGCCGTAACGTCCGTCAGTCGGCCGGCGCGATGGCTGAACATAGGCAGCCTGCCAAGGCTCAGGCCCTAAGGCCCGCAAAACCGTAGCAGGATGAAACGTACCAGCGCCCATTTCCATGTCATAGGGTTGCAAAATAACGCAACCCTGATCAGCCCAATAACGCTGTAAATTGAGAATAAGGTCTTGAAAAGAAGCTACGCGTTTATCGGTCATTGTGATGCTCACTTTAAACCCAACAGATTTAGATAAAATGATTGATTATGTTGCCAAAACTACTCTTGTGATCGTCATAAAGCAAGCGCTGCGCCACCACGCAGAATAGCTTCTGCAGCAACACTTGGTCCACCCGTTTCATTTTGCAAATAAAATGGCGGTAAGATCTGACTAACAGCTTTACTATCGCGTTGTCCGCTAATGATAATGCGGTTTGCCGATTGGCCATTGCGCCCATAAATAGGTAAAATTTTAAGTCCACCAAACCGCCGCTTAATAATCGGTAGTAACATATCAATCGCATCGGCTCGGTGTATTACGCTCATGCTGGCTTTGGCTTTAAGTAAGTAAGCCGCATATTTAAACCATTTATCTAAATGCTCGGCTTCAATGTGATGAGCTTGTTCTTTTGAGATGTCCTCCAACGCTTTAACCTGTGCAGGCGCGTAAAAAGGCGGATTAAAAAAGACATGGTCAAATTGAGCGGCTTTAAGTCCTTCAGGCTTTTGATAAATATCAGCACAAAAAAACTGAACCCGCGATGACAATTGATTAAGCTCTGTATTCTCTTGGGCTAGGTGATAATGCACCTGATTGACCTCCACCCCTGTCACATTGACATGGCCGAGACGAAACGCCGCGCACAAACTCGCAACCCCAACGCCGCTGCCAAGCTCACATATATACGTAGCACTTTCAGGTACAGATGCAGCCAAAAGAACAGCGTCATGGCCACTTCTATGGCCTTGTGACGGTTGCTGGATCAGCAACTTTCCACCCAAGAATTCATCTTTTGTAACCACATTCCCTTTTGGCACAACGGGCTCCCCTTATAATGCCTTATCAATACCGCGTTTGGCTTGACCAATGTCTTAGAGACTTTTAAACATAAACAATAAGTTATTTTAGCCGAGGATCAATGGCAGATATTTTACCATTAAGACGCGACAAACCGCAGAATAATGAAATCATGGGCGTTCTGCGCCAACGGTTTGGTGAGGATTTGGTCGCTGTTGAAGTGCTCATGCGTGAGCATATGGGATCCTACGTCGCTATGATTCCAGATATTGGCGCTCATATCGTTAAAGCTGGCGGTAAACGATTGCGCCCTATCCTCACATTAGCCGGTGCTGAATTGTGCGGATATGATGGGCATCATCATATTTCATTGGCTGCGGCGGTTGAATATATGCATACCGCCACCCTTTTGCATGACGATGTGGTCGATGACAGCGACCTTCGCCGCGGTCTTGCAACAGCGCGCGTTAAGTGGGGGAATGCAGCAAGCGTCTTAGTTGGTGACTTTATGCTCGGCCAGGCTTTCCGAATGATGGTGACGGCGGGTAACCTGCGGGCGCTGGATGTACTCTCATCAGCTTCATCCATTATAGCTGAGGGCGAGGTTATGCAGTTATCGCAATTACATAATGTCGACATGACCGAAGATACTTATTTACGCGTCATTGAAGCTAAAACGGCGGCACTTTTCGCAGCGGCTTGTGAAATTGGCGCCGTTATCGCACAAGCTCCTGAACCGCAAATTGACGCCCTGCGCGCCTATGGCCGCAATCTAGGTATTGCATTTCAGCTCACCGATGACGCACTTGATTATGCAGCCTCTGAAGCCGAGCTTGGCAAAAAGAGTGGCGACGATTTTCGAGAGGGCAAAATCACTTTGCCAGTTATTCTTGCGGTTCGACGCGGTGACGATATTGGCAGAGCCTTCTGGAAAGAAGTTATCACGAACCCGAGCGAAGACCCCAAAGATCTCCAAACAGCCAAAGAATATTTGCGCGCCACAAAAGCTCTTGAAGAAACGATTGAACGCGCACGCCATTATGGCGAACGGGCGCGTGATGCTTTGGCCCTATTCCCCCCGTCTGATTTACGCAAACTCTTATTGGATCTGGTCGATTTCTGCGTCAACCGCACCAATTAATGATCCACACCGCGCCCAATAATGGGAGGGGAGTTTTTCTTGTTCCAAAAGCGCCTGTCCTTCACCGGGTGCCAATAACACAAAGCATGTCGCGCCACTCCCGCTCATAAACGCTGGCCCATATGCGCTGAGCCTGTCCAGCAATAGCTTAATCTCATGACGAAGCGAACAGGCTGGCGCCATAAGGGAATTGCCGCGCGCCTGCATAAAGGCATGCAGCTCAGACAGCGTCTTAATTCTTTCTGAAAACCCCGCCTCTCCGCCCACATATGGGCGAGCCGCCAAGGCCTCAAAAACATCGCGCGTCGAGAGAGAAACCCCAGGATTAACAGCGACAATATCTGCCTCAGGCAGCGAAGGCACCGGAACAAGATCGTGCCCGATACCAGTCATCCATTTTGGCCGCGCATCGAGGCAAACTGGCACATCTGCCCCGAGTACAGGAGCAACATCATGCAACAGCAAAGGGTCGAGATCAAAAAGACGCGTGAGCCCTTGCAAACAACATGCGGCATTTGCCGAGCCACCGCCTATGCCTGATGCAATTGGTAAATTTTTTTCAAGATTAATCGAGACATTTAAAGCTCGTCCGAGTTTTTCTTCAAATAACTGATGTGCATCTAAAATCAAGTTTCCGGGGAGTTTAGCTAAAGCATCTCCAAATGGCCCTGAGAAAGAGAGCTCAGTTTTTTCAGATTTTTCAAATCGCAAAACATCACCAAATGAAGCAAAGGCTACTAAACTTTCAAGCGCGTGATAACCATCGGGTCGTTTGCCCAAAACCTCTAAGGTCAAATTTATTTTTGCAGGGGCAAAAAGAGAGAGAGTCGACATTTAAATTGATCGGCCACCTTCGCCAATCGGCGGAAGGCCATTTATTAATTTATGTTGTATTGCTTTTTGATCGTCTTCGCTGGGATTGAACCCAAGAGATTTTTGCCATTGATAGCGCGCCTCCGTCTTGCGATTAAGGCGCCACAGAATATCACCCAAATGATCTGTAATCGTTGTGTCTGTGGGCTCTAATAATGTCGCACGCTCAATGAGTGCCAATGCTGGCTCATATTCACCAAGCTTATAATAGGCCCAACCTAAACTATCTAAATAAAACCCATTGGTGGGATCTTTCTTAACGGCAATTTCTACGAGATCGCGGGCCTCTTCCAGGCGGATCCCTTTATCAATCCAGCTATAACCTAGGTAATTCAGAACCAATGGCTCATCACGGGATAAAGTTTTAGCAATCAAGAGGCTCTTTTCCGCCTCCGCCCATCGACCAAGCCGTTCACGGCAAATGCCGAGAGAAAAGTGCACGCCCCAATATGCCTGATCATTAGACGCCACCATATCTAGAATATGAATATAAAACGTCTCAGCCTCTTCGAACCTTTCTGCGCGCCGATAGAAATCCGCGATTGCAATCTTGGCCTCTTTATTATCACTATACTGATCAACCAATCGCACAAATAAGGCCTCGGCTTCATCTAAAGCACCCGCGCGCTCATACATTTGTGCGCGACGAATTTGGGCTTCACGTACATAGGTGTTATGACCACTAACTTGCTCATAATAGCGCGCCGCTTCCCACCAAGCCTCTTCATCTGCCGTTAGATCACCCAACAGAAAAAGACCCCGCGCAGATGGTGCCAAATGAAGGGCCAATTGAATATAGGGCCGCATGAAGGCCGCATTCCCATCCATGCGCATATTTTCAACTAAGGACAACAAAGCACTTGCTATCTGCGGCCGCAGATCCCGCGACAATTGAGGGGGGGCTTCCTGTGCCTGATAGCGCTGATGAGAGACGACAAAATCAGGTGCATCCCCAAAATATTGGGACGCAATTTCATAGAGTTGATCGGCGCGCTCATTATTATTCTGCCGCTCCAAATATTGACCAAAGCCAACGGCAAAACCAACAAGTTGCATGCCACCAGCCTGAATGCCGCGTGCATAAGCGGCATCCGCAGCTTCAACATTGCCCATAAGTTCATATAGAACAGCTGCCTGTTGCGTTGTCACTGGCATTAATGGCCCAGGATCTAATAGGCTAAGCAAGCGCTCTTCACCGACAACGCCATCACGCGCATAATCTATCCAGGCATTGATAACTGGCACGAGAAGATTTGCCTGGGGTCCTGCGCTAAAACCACTTATAAGATCGCGTGCTTTATCTAGCCGATCTCTTTTTAGCGCATCAATGAGCAACACAAGGTTAGCTTGCTGGCGCATAAGATAATCGCTTTGCACCATATCTGCCAGCGCAACAGCGCGCTCAATATCACCATTTTCCAAATAGGCCGAAAAAGCTTCGTTTCGAATGCGGGCATCATCAGGTGATAAGGCCAAAGCCATGGCAAAATAATGACTTGCATTTGACATGTCATTTTCTACGCTCGCCTGACGCGCAGCCAAGAAAGGACCTGAAACACCAGATGCAAATTGAAAGTTAACAATACGGTAGCCCACATAGCCTACGATACCAGCTACACTAATGCCTATAAAAATGACGGCATAAAGTAAACCGCGACGCCACGTCATATCGTGCGCACCTTTTTAGAGCTACATATTGGGATAATTTGGTCCCCCGGCCCCCTCTGGAACCACCCAGTTAATATTCTGGCTTGGATCCTTGATATCGCATGTTTTACAATGCACACAATTCTGCGCATTAATTTGCAGGCGTGGATCGTCACCATTTTCATTTCGTATAATCTCATAAACGCCAGCTGGACAATAACGTTGCGCAGGCTCATCATAATCACGCAAATTTACTTCAACTGGGACCGAGCTATCTTTAAGTGTTAGATGCGCGGGCTGGTCTTCTTCATGGTTAGTGGCCGATAAGAAGACAGAAGATAATTTATCAAAACCAACAATACCATCCGGTTTTGGATAATCAATTGGCTTACATTCACTGGCTTTTTTAAGCGCAGCATAATCTGCTTTGCCATGAGACAGCGTATATGGAAGCCCGATTTTAAACGTTTGCATCCACATTTCAATACCGCCGAGCATTGTCCCAAGAACATTTCCAAACTTGGATAGAAGTGGCTTCACATTGCGAACCATTTTCAATTCTTTATTCACGCGACTGTTATCATAAGCTTCTTGATAAGCAACAAGCTCGTCATGACTACGGCCTTCACCCAAAGCATCAAATGCAGCTTCAGCCGCCATAATGCCACTTTCCATAGCATTGTGACTGCCCTTAATACGAGGCACATTTACAAAACCTGCCGCACATCCGATTAAAGACCCGCCTGGAAAACTTAGTTTTGGAACCGACTGATAACCACCTTCGGTAATTGCTCGCGCACCGTAAGAGATACGTTTGCCGCCCTCAAATACCTCGCGGATAGCAGAGTGCATTTTAAAACGCTGAAACTCATCGAAGGGAGACAAGTGTGGGTTTTGGTAGTTCAAATGGACAACAAAACCAACCGACACATAATTGTCACCAAAGTGATAGAGGAAAGAACCGCCACCCGTCTTGCTGTCTAGCGGCCATCCAAGCGTGTGCTGAACATAACCTGGACGGTGTTTAGCAGGATCAACCTGCCACAATTCTTTAATACCAATACCAAATTTCTGAGGGTCACAGTCTTTATCAAGATCAAACAGTTTGATCGCTGCTTTTGATAATGATCCGCGAACACCCTCGGCGAGAAGCGTATATTTTGCATGAAGCTCCATGCCGGGCATCCAGCCATCCTTTTTCTCGCCTGTTTTAGACACGCCCATATCACCAGTTGCAACACCACGTATGGCGCCATTTTCATCGCGCAGTAATTCGGCAGCTGCAAATCCCGGATAAATCTCAACCCCCAAAGCTTCAGCTTGCTCGCCAAGCCAGCGCGCAACATTGCCAAGGCTCGCAATATAATTGCCATGATTTTTCATAAGCGGCGGCAAAGCAAAATTTGGCAAAGGCAAAGCACCAGCGGGGCCAAGCACGAGGAAACGGTCTTCTGTCACCTCTGTTTCAAGAGGCGCACCCAATTCTTTCCAATTTGGGAAAAGGCGGGAAATACCAACAGGGTCGATGACCGCGCCAGAAAGCACGTGCGCACCAACCTCAGAACCTTTTTCAAGGACACAAACAGATACATCGCGACCAGATTCAGCCGCTAACTGTTTCAAACGAATGGCAGCCGATAAACCTGCAGGGCCAGCACCAACGATAACCACATCATATTCCATGGCTTCGCGTTCTTCAGGTGCCAATGACCAGCCTTGGCGCTCATTCACTTCATTAACAGGAAGGTTTGTCATAATCATCTCCTCGAAAATCTTATGCCTGTTTTGCAAGCAAATAATGGTAATGTCTAGTGATTCGAAACGTTAAACGAAATTCAATAGTATTAATTTAGAGAGCTTAGCAAAAACGTCAATGAAATGTGACCAATGCGACCGATTGCCATAGGTTTTAAAATACCTGGGTACAAGATAATAATGACTCAGATAATTATTTAATGGCAATGATAGCAGCAATCGCAGGCGTTTTTAATTTAAGAGAAATGCATTATGTATCAAAAAATAGTGCTAGTAATTACAAGTAGTTAGTTTTATGGAACATCACCCCCCACATATGAATCAAGCTATGATTATTGATAG
>CBFHLW010000056.1:0-10876 GCA_965656805.1 Alphaproteobacteria bacterium | reverse complement strand
TCTAAATCTTTATAAGTTTCCGGCGCAACGAGCGCTTCGGCGAGCTCCTGCTTCATTTGCATAAACCCGTTCCCCCCTACAAATAGTTAATGCTGACACTTACTTATAAAAAATGTTATCACAGCAGAGCGTGAACGCCAGTAATTTATGCCTGTGTTTTTTATCACGTCGTTTTACAGATTAATGCGATTGGTGTGGGTCGCTCACTGGCACTTTAATATATACTTGCCCATTCTCTTCAGGTGGCGGCATATGACCAGCCCGCATATTTATTTGGATCGATGGCATGATGAGACGTGGCATATCAAGGCCTTGATCGCGTTGTTCGCGCATCGCCACAAACTCCTCTTCGGTAATTGAATCACCTATATGTATATTGTTTGCAACTTCTTCTTCGACAGTTGTTTCCCAAGCAACATCTCTTCCATTTGGTGCATAATCATGGCAGACAAAGATCCGAGTTTCAGGCGGCATTGAAAGTATGCGCTTGATAGACTGATAAAGTGTTCGTGCATCACCCCCTGGAAAGTCAGCTCGTGCAGTTCCGCTATCGGGCATAAACAACGTATCCCCAACAAATATCGCGTCACCAATATGATGCGCCATACATGCAGGCGTATGGCCCGGAGTATGCAAGGCTTGCCCTGTTAATTGCCCAATCTGATAGGTCTCATTATCTGTGAAGAGATGATCAAATTGACGCCCATCTCGTTCAAATGAGCTGCCAGCATTAAACATTTTGCCAAAAACATTCTGTACCTCAACAATCTTCTCCGAAATCGCAATTTTGCCACCCAGACGGTTTTGCAAATAGGGTGATGCGGATAAGTGATCTGCATGAACATGGGTTTCTATGAGCCATTCCACTTGCAGGCCTGCACATTTTACATAATCAACAATAATGTCTGCCTCAGCATAAGATAATTGGCCTGCGGCATAATCAATCCCTAAAACGGGGTCAATAATTGCTGCCGAACGGGTCTTTTCGTCTGACACAACATAACTCACCGTATTGGTTTGCTCGTCATAAAAGCCTTTGATGCTCATTTCTGGTTTCGCTGACATTTAATTAATCCCATAATTTACATTTCACAATATCACATAATTTTTTTGTGGAATAGTCATGTGTCTTTTTGTTACAAGCGTTACACCTGCGACAATTAATGCTAATGAGAATAGATTGCATTTAGGGCAAAATAGGGTAATATACATTTCCGCTCATTATCGAGCGAGCAAACCACATAACGAAGGTTCAAAATTATGCGCTCAATTTTAGGTCTCGCTTCTCTTGCTATGGCTCTTGTCATTGGCCTTCCCGCTAACGCCGCGGATGTAAATGTATATTCGGCACGCAAAGATGCGCTGATTACGCCATTGCTAGATCAATTTAGCAAAGAAACGGGTATTAAAGTGAGGCTCATCACTGGTAAGGCGGATGCTTTGCTAAGTCGTATTGCCGCGGAAGGTGCAGCAACACCAGCGGATGTTTTTATCACGGTTGATGCGGGCCGACTTCACCGCGCGAGAATGGCCGGCGTGCTGGACCCGATAAAAAGCGACATCATTAATAAAAGAGTCCCTGCCAACTTGCGTGATCCCGAGGGCTTCTGGATTGGGTTAACGCTGCGTGCGCGGCCTATTTTCTTCGCCAAAGATCGGGTCAACCCCACAACTTTAACAACTTATGACGCTCTCACAGATGCTCGGTGGCGTGGTAAAATATGTATTCGCTCTTCAGGGAATATTTACAATCAATCTCTTGTTGCATCGATGATTGCAACAAATGGCATTGAGGCAACTGAAAAATGGGCACGTGGGATAGTCAATAATTTTGCCCGCAAACCCACAGGTGGAGACACGGATCAAATTTACGCCGTCGCTGCCGGACAATGTGATCTCGCAATCGCCAACACATATTATTATGGACGGCTGTTAGATTCAGAAAAGAAATCTGATCGAGAGACTGCCGAAAAGGTTGGTGTCTTCTGGCCCAATCAATCCGACCGAGGTACACATGTCAATGTCTCTGGTGCTGCAATCACCAAATATGCCAAAAACCGTGACGAAGCTATTCAGCTCTTAGAATTTATGGTGTCTGATGCAGCGCAAACTTATTATGCCGAGATAAACCATGAATATCCTGTTGTTGCCTCTGCTTCAATCTCAACATCCATTAAGGCACTTGGGGAGTTTACATCAGATACAGTTAATCTCAGTATGCTTGGCATACATAATACAGAGGCCGTTAAATTAATGGACAGGGTCGGCTGGCAATAACACATCATCCTCTGGTCAAATTTATATTTTAAATATAATGAAACCAAATATGCGTGTTAGAAACGTGAAACATACTATTTGCAAATAGAACGCAAGGCTTCGTAATGAATACAATCTTGTGGCACAACTTACATAAGTTGCGTCCAAATGGATTTCTCATCTTCACAACACTGGCAGCGCTCTGCGTTGCACTGCCAATTTGCGTTGTCCTCGGCTTCTTAATCACAGGCCAATCACAGGCTTGGTCCCACTTGGTGGACACGCTCCTCATGCGCTATGCGCTTAACTCGTTTTTACTATCAATTCTTGTCGCTATTGGGGTTGTCGCTCTTGGCGTTCCCGCGGCTTGGATCGTTTCATTTTATCGGTTTCCAGGGCGCCGCCTTCTATCGTTTCTTCTTCTTTTTCCCATGGCTTATCCAGCATATATTCTAGCCTATGCTTACACGGGTCTTTTGGATTACGCAGGACCTATCTTAACTTGGATGCGGGCGATCGATGCACCGAGCTGGATAATGGAACCACTTTTGCATGTCCGGTCTTTACCTGGTGCAGCCATTATGCTTTCACTGGTCCTCTATCCTTATGTCTATTTACTATCACGCGCTGCTTTCCTTGAGCAATCGGCAAACCTCATGGAAGCTGGATATTCTCTAGGTCAAAGTCGGTTCCAGGTTTTACGACGTATCGTTATTCCGATGGCTCGACCAGCCATTGCCGCAGGTACATTATTGGCGGTCATGGAAACACTTGCGGACTTTGGAACTGTCAAATTCTTTGGCGTTCAAACTTTCACAACGGGTATTGTACGCACTTATTATGGGTTTGGTGACACAGTAGGTGCCGCCCAGCTCAGCTCCGTGCTTCTCGGTTTTGTTGCCCTGCTTGTTCTCTTTGAACGTCTGTCCCGTCATCGCATTGAATATTACTCTGATCGCCTTCGCAAATTAGAGCAAGCGAGTGTCACCATTAGCGGCGTCAACGCCATGCTCGCTCAGCTGTTATGCCTCATACCTGTATTTTTTGGTTTTCTGGTTCCCTCGGCACTTCTTATCTATTGGGCACTCTTTTATTCCGAGATCCAGTCATTTTGGAGCCTCACATTAAATAGTTTCCTACTCGCCGGAGGCTCATCCATTGTGATTGTTGGTGTAGCCTTAATTGTTATTTATGCTAATCGGCTATATCCAGCACGTTGGTTATCTCATCTCACATTGCTGATTGGGCTTGGATATGCCTTGCCTGGCGTTGTTGTCGCTGTTGGCATTCTCATTCCATTTGGCGGACTTGACGCTTGGATATCATCTGCATTAGCACCTTTGGGAGTCGTACCCTCGCTTTGGTTCTCGGGCAGTGTGTTTGGTTTGGTCTTTGCTTATCTTGTCCGCTTTCTCGCTGTTGCAAACGGGAATATCTTTAGCGGCTTATCCCGTATTCGCCCCAGTCTAGATCAAAGCGGCCGTCTACTGGGCCTCAATCAGTCGGGTGTATTGGCCCGCATTCATGTGCCCTTAATGCGCGGGTCCGTGTTAACAGCACTGCTTGTCTGCTTTGTCGACATATTAAAAGAGCTTCCTGCGACCTTGATCTTGCGCCCTTTTGATTTTAGTACTTTGGCAGTGAAGGCATATGAGCTGGCCGATGATGAGCGCTTGATTGACGCAGCGTTACCATCTCTTTTAATTGTCGTTGTTGGTATATTACCCGTCATTTGGATCAATCGTTCGGTGACAAAGGAGTAGTCATGGAAACGTCAGCATTAAAAATAACAGACGTCTCTCTTAATTACGGAGACACAACTGTTGTCGATAATTTATCATTGGCATTAAAACCTCAAGAACTTGGTTGCTTACTTGGACCTAGCGGCTGCGGAAAATCAACACTCTTGCGTGCCATTGCTGGCTTTCAGCCTCTCATGGCAGGAGAAATCTGGCTCGACAATCAATTGCTATCTTCGACACAATCTGCGATGGCACCGGAGAACCGTGGCGTCGGAATGGTATTTCAAGACGTAGCCCTCTTTCCGCATCTAAGTGTGAGTGATAATATATCTTTTGGATTAATGCGATGGGCTGAAGTCAGCCGCAATAAACGGGTAGAAGAATTGCTCGCCTTAATTGGCCTGAGCGGTCTTGGTAGTCGCTTTCCTCATGAACTATCAGGCGGACAACAACAGCGCGTTGCGCTCGCCCGCGCCATGGCCCCCAAGCCCAATCTTCTCTTATTAGACGAGCCCTTTTCTGGCCTCGACACCGAATTACGCAGTCGCTTGGCTGGCGAGGTTCGATCCATTTTAAAGGCCGATGGCATATGCTCATTGCTCGTCACACATGACCAACGCGAAGCATTCGACTTTGCAGACCGTATTGCACTCATGCAAAGTGGCAATATTCTACAATTTGACACGCCATTTAATTTATATCATGAGCCAACAAGCCCATTTGTAGCGCATTTTGTAGGGCCGGGAGAAATGATCCAAGCAACGATCCACAGCGCCCGTGCCGTCGCAAGCCCTTTGGGTATCCTAACAAATGATCAGGACCTACCCTTTCCTTCCGGCACGCCTGTCCGCCTTTTCTTACGCCCAGATGATTTAATTCACGATGATGCGTCAGATTATCATGCAACCCTAATGCAAAAGCATTTTCGGGGTGCACACCACTTATATGATGTGCGCCTTGATAACGGTGTAATATTAGGTTGTTTCGCACCTTCACACCATGACCATGAGATTGGTGAAGAGATTGGTGTCCGTCTGGACGTGGAGCACTTGGTGGTATTTGCGGCTGCCGATGACCAAGTAGGCACACCCAAGTAGATTGACGAGCGTACCTGTCCGAGGCATCATATATAATGCATGGTAGAGGTGAAATATGAGTACGCAGATCAAACCGTCTTCTTTTACACAATTTGACGTTTATGAATTATCGCCCAATATTGGTGCCGAACTCCTCAATGTTGATTTAAAAAATATAACACCTGAGCTCATCACAGACGTACGCACCGCCTTATTAAAATATCGTGTCGTATTTTTTCGTGACCAAGATCTCAGCCAGAGTCAACATATAGAGTTTACCCGTGCTTTTGGCCCGCTCGAAATTCATCCCGCAACGCCTGCTGATCAAGAACACCAAGAAGTACTTCGTCTTGCGCATGGCCCCAATTCTCGGGGCTCGGAAAACTTTTGGCACTCAGACGTAACCTGGCGCGAATGCCCTTCATTAGGCTCGGTTTTAAAGGCGGTTGAAGTGCCCGAAGTGGGTGGGGATACGCTCTTTGCCAATATGGCCATGGCCTATGATCGCCTTTCAGATGAAATCAAAGACAAAATTAAAGACCGTCGGGCAGTTCATGATATCGCAAAAGTGTTTGCTAAACGCCTCAATAAAACACCTGAAGAGCTTTACGAGAAATACCCTCCAATGTCCCACCCGATTGTGAGAACGCATCCCGAGACAGGAGAAAATATTATCTATGTCAACGGCGCGTTTACAAGCCATATTGAAGATATGGCCCCAGCCGAAAGTGAGGCACTTTTAAACGCGCTTTATTTATCTGCATGGAATCCAGAGTTACAATGCCGGTTCCGCTGGCGCGCTGGTTCAATCGCGTTTTGGGATAATCGCTCCTGTCAACATTTTGCAGCTTCTGATTATTTCCCAAATGTGCGAGTTATGGAGCGCGTGACCATTGCGGGAGACAAACCATTCTTCCAACGCGATGCAGCAGAATGACAAGCCGCGATCTCACACCCAAAACAGAGGCAAGCCAAACCAATGACCCTTGGAAATTACATCAGGTCACAGCTGAATTAAACGCACGACCCTTTCCTAAGATTGAGCTCCCAACAAATATATTTAGGCTTTGTCTCAGGGGGCGCGATGCACTCTCTTCAATACAAGAGCTTGTCACAGAACTTTTGCCATCAATTGATTGGGAAGATACAACGCGCGGCAAACTCATTCACGCCAAATATAAAGAAATAGATGTCAATATTGAACGTCACACAGAGTTCATCTCACTTACTCTGATTAGCCCGCATGGCGATGAAATGTCTGCCTCCTCAATATTACCATCCGATTGGCACACACGTATTCGCGGAGATATTGTGGTTGCCGTCGACTGCCAATGCCGAGAGCGGCAAGAGATCCAGCCGCAATGGGTTTGCGCCAGTGAGTTTGAAGGCGGTCTCGCCCATGGTTATTTTAATTTTAAAGTGGCAGAAGATGGTCACACAAAAATTTTTCTCGACTTTGAAGCCAAAGCGTCTGCCCGCGCGATTGGGCGCGTGGCTCTGCAGGTCATTGAAATTGAGACCTATCGATCATTTGCAGCTCTAGGTCTTCCTATCGCCCGTGAGGTCCAACGCGAATTAGCAAATATCGCTTATCGCATTCCACGCGACTCGATGAATGCCTCAATGGAAAATAGTAATGAAGCAGCTGAAGAGCGCTTTCATGTTTTAAATGGCATTGCGACAGAATTAGAGATGATATGGCAAAGAACATCGTTTCGTTTTAGCGCTTGTCAGGCCTATTGGTCGCTGGTTCAATCTCGTTTAACTTCACTGAATGAAATGCCGCTCGACCGGCGCTTAACCATCGGTGCATTTTTAGAACGCCGACTTGAACCTGCCGTCGCCACATACCAATCAACCTCACGTCAGCGAAGTGATTTAGCTAATCAAGTCGATAATATGGCGACATTCCTGCAAACTCGAATTGAACTCGCTTTGCAAACACAGAATGCTGAACTTCTAGCGTCGCTCAATCAAAGCGCAAAGCGTCAATTAAGATTACAGCAAACTGTCGAAGGCATATCCGTTGTCGCCATTAGTTACTATCTCGTAGGTCTGGCAAAAGATGTCTTACCGTGGTTGCTCAAGGTTATGCCTGGCTTAGATGCCAGCCAAGCACGCGCACTCTTAGTATTTGTAACAATACCAATTGTTTGGGTCATCCTACGCAGTTTGCTCTTTAAGCACGACACTTAACCATTTCGTATAGGTTATAAATTTCACCCTATGCCAATCGCAAAGCACCTATAAGACGCCAAGCTTGACTTCATAATCAACAGCAACCCCATATTCTGGGTCATCATCGCTATCGACAATTAATTGCCCAGACTTGCGGAGCAGCCTGTGGCAATCACGTGTTAGATGACGCAGCATCACAGTTTTCCCCGCCTCGCTATATTTTGCCGCAACATCTTCAATGGCTTGAAGCGCTGATTGGTCAACGACACGCGATCCTGCAAAATCAATTATGACTTTATCTGGGTCATCCTCAATTTCAAATAATTCTCTAAATCCTGTAACTGATCCAAAAAAGAGAGGGCCCTGAATATCATAAACAATAGCCCCTTTTTCGCGCGCAGAAGGCCGCTTGGATGCGTGAATGCGTTTAGCGGCATTCCATGCATATACTAAGGCCGACATAATCACCCCAACAACCACGGCAATTGCCAAATCCTCAACAACAGTCACAACAGTCACAACAATAATCACCAAGGCATCAGAGATTGGAACTTTGAAAAGAGTTTTGATTGAATTCCATGCAAATGTACCAATAACAACCATAAACATGACACCAACAAGCGCCGCAATCGGAATCTGTTCAATCCATCCAGATGCAAAAAGAATAAACACCAGTAAGAATAATGATGCGGACAGACCACTTAGTCGTGACCGCCCACCCGATTTTACATTTATCATTGACTGGCCAATCATCGCACAGCCGCCCATCCCGCCAAAGAAGCCCGTAGCCACATTAGCTGCACCCTGTGCAACACATTCCTGTGATGCGCCACCGCGTTGATTAGTGATATCACCAACCAAATTTAATGTAAGCAGACTTTCGATCAAGCCAATAGCGGCAAGAATCATCGCATACGGAAAAATGATTGAGATGGTTTCTAGATTTAACGGGACTGAAGGGATGGAAAATACTGGCAATCCACCTGATAGACTAGCGAGATCACCCACCCGCGATACGCCGAGATCAAACCCCAAGACAAGTGCCGTTACCAAACCAATCGCGGCCAACGGCGCTGGAATGAGTTTGGTCAGTTTCGGGGTTAACCAGATAAGGGCCATCGTTGCAACAACAAGCCCGCAAGTCATCCATAATTCTGCCCCGGCAATCCATTGTGACACACCATTCTCGTCTAGCTTTCGAAACTGATCCAACTGAGCAAGACCAATGACTATAGCCAATCCATTCACAAAACCAAGCATCACTGGATGGGGTACCATTCGAATAAATTTTCCCCACCGCAAGATCCCGGCAATGAGCTGTAAAATCCCCATCAACACAACGGTTGCAAAGAGGTAATCAACGCCATGTTGCGAGACAAGTGAAATCATGACAACAGCAAGGGCTCCAGTTGCGCCCGAGATCATTCCGGGGCGACCGCCAATGGCCGCAGTTATCAGACCAACAATAAAAGCCGCATATAATCCCACCAATGGTTCGACGCCTGCGACAAAGGCAAAGGCTACCGCTTCTGGCACGAGTGCCAAGGCAACCGTAATCCCGGCAAGGATATCAATGCGTATTTGACCAAAGGATAAAGGGGCTGGGACCTCGCCTTGCGGGACGCCAAGAAGAAAGTTCTGAAGCTTAGAAGTGAAAGAGGACATAACAATTATTTCAGTTTGAGGAATGAGAGCCATATTGGCCAATGAATTAAGAGTGGTCCCTAACACAGTTCCTACTTATCGCCCAGTACGTCATGATTTTTTCTTGTTACGCTCATCAGTGAGCATCATGATCTGGTGAGCTCTAACTAATATGTGTGACAAGATGTCCATTGTTAACTCATTGTACTAACTATACAATTTTATCATGCGGTTTAATATTTTTGTAATAGCCTTGATCTTTAGCGTCAGTTCTGGACTTTCGTCTGTAGGTCAAGGCTATGGGCATATGTTGACGATATGCAGTAGTTCCGGCCTGAAGACGGTTTATATCTCTAATGCTACGAATAAGGATGAGAACACACCCAGCTGTGAACATGAATGTTGCCTAGCACCCCAAACCATGGCTGTTGGTTCGCAAATTGAAGAACTATACCTTGCCCCCTTCTCTATACTTGCCCTGACCCGCTACATTTCCGAGCGTTTAATTGATCCCCCCTATCACATAGCCCTCCCCAGAGCACCGCCAGCATTAATCCTAAACTTATAAATTTTTATAAATTAAAGGATTAAGATAATGATAAAATTAGCTTCAGCGCTAGCTATAGCGCTCACGATGACATCTGCCCATGTGCGCGCAGATGGCAGATCTCACGACACGCTTGCCAATACAAATAGTAATTACACCGCACGACCAGATTCCCATGCACCCATTCGTGTCATGGGCGACCATATGCATAAGACTGGCGAATTTATGGTTTCCTTACGCCAAATGAAGATGCATATGCGAGGCACGAAGAATGGCCGTAATTCAATGAGTGACAGCCAAGTTTTGGCAACCCAGAACACCAATGGTGGTATGTTTTCGACGCTTCGTGTTGTGCCTGAGAAAATGTCTATGGATATGACCATGATCGGCGCTATGTATGCCCCCAATGATAATCTGACGTGGATGATCGGGACGGCTTATAAAGATAATAAGATGACAGCCCGCTCCTACTCTATGATGGGTAATTTAAATGGGACATTTACAACGCGCTCTCAGGGATGGTCAGATACCACTGTCACCGCATTAATTAAGATTTCGGATCGACTTCATACCTCTATTGGTTTAAGCCTGCCAACCGGGTCAATTAAAGAAAATGGCCTCGTTCTCTCCCCTATGAACACGATCATCACAGCGCGCCTTCCCTATGCTATGCAACTAGGTTCAGGCACCTATGATTTCAAACCAGCTCTGACCTATAATCTCACTCTACCGACGGCTTCCTTTGGTGCGCAGATTGGAGGAACATTTAGAATTGGCGAAAATAGCCAATCCTATGCTTTGGGAAACGAACAGTTCCTTAATATTTGGACCGCTAAGCCCTTATCACAGAATATCAGCGTTTCCGGTCTATTATCTGCGACCGCCGCGCAAGACATTCGCGGGAAGGATGTCTTTATTGATAAACCAGTGCAATCCGCCCAAACCATATTCTATGGGGGTGAACGTCTTCAGTTTTCTCTGGGGTTAAACTGGATAGGGACGCAGGGCGTTTTAATAGGCCATCGTATCGGGTTTGATATTTCTAAGCCTATATATGAAAATTTAAATGGTCCTCAAATGAGCCACGACTGGCATGCCACGTTGGGCTATCAAAAAGCATTCTAATAACTGGCACTAGATTTATTATAATCAAGGCATGCGCGGCGGCGTCATAAACCTCGCGCATGCTATAGATTATTGCGAAGCATCTGGCTTAAATGCCTCGCCATGCAAATGGCGAGGGCTTGCCGCCTCTACTCAATTTCCAAAACTTGCTCCTGACTCAAATGCCTCGTCATGTCATATTGAAAAGCTTACCAACACCATTCTTCAATAACGTTTTTTCTTCACCCTTTTCTTTGCCAGCACCTCTCATCGCTCGACATTACTATTGTAAATAATTATTATAAGTGAATTGTGATTTAATAATCGAT
>CBFHLW010000055.1:0-10889 GCA_965656805.1 Alphaproteobacteria bacterium | reverse complement strand
GCTCAACCTGCAAGCGTGTATTCATTTCGAGGAAATAGAAATTACGATCCCCATCAACAATAAACTCAACAGTCCCAGCAGAGCAGTAATTGACGGCCTTGGATAAAGCAACGGCTTGCTCACCCATCTTACGTCGCGTCTCTTCATCCAAGAATGGGCTTGGCGCCTCTTCGATAACTTTTTGATTGCGGCGCTGAATAGAGCATTCACGCTCACCGAGATAAATCACATTACCATGCTGATCACCTAAGACCTGAATTTCAATATGACGTGGTTGAGTTACAAATTTCTCGATAAATATACGATCATCGCCAAAACTTGCCGCAGCTTCATTCTTTGAGGACTGAAAGCCTTCACGCGCATCTTGATCATTAAAAGCAATCCGCATGCCCTTACCGCCACCACCTGCTGAGGCCTTAATCATTACCGGATAGCCAATTTGGCTAGCAATTTTCACTGCTTCTTCGGCATCCTCGATCAAACCCATATGACCTGGAACTGTGCTAACACCAGCTTCAGACGCAAGTTTTTTTGACGTAATTTTATCACCCATAGCCTCGATCGCGTTCGCAGGTGGACCAATAAACACAACGCCAGCTTTTTCGAGTGCTTCAGCAAAAAGCTTATTTTCACTTAAAAACCCATAACCAGGATGCACTGCATCAGCGCCAGATTGTTTAATCGCATCTAAAATTTTATCCATGACCAAATAACTTTGGTTGGCGGGTGCTGGCCCAATATGAATGGCCTCATCCGCCATAACAGTGTGTAATGCACCATCATCGGCATCAGAGTAAACCGCAACTGTTTTGATGCCCATCGCACGCGCCGTTTTGATAACCCGACACGCTATTTCGCCTCTGTTGGCGATTAGAATTTTCTTAATCATGTCTTAGCCTCACAACGGTATGTTATCGTGTTTTTTCCAGGGATTCTCGAGCTTTTTATTTCGTAATAGTGCCAAAGATCTCGCAATCCGACGCCGTGTATTATGCGGCTGAATAACCTCATCAATGTAGCCCCGTTCGGCAGCAACAAATGGATTTAAGAACTTGTCTTCATATTCAGCAGTGCGCCGCGCAATTTCTTCATCATCTCCCAGAGACTTACGAAAGATAATCTCCACAGCGCCCTTAGCGCCCATAACAGCAATCTCAGCTGTTGGCCAAGCATAGTTAACGTCACCCCGTAGGTGCTTTGACGCCATCACATCATATGCGCCGCCATAAGCTTTACGGGTAATAAGAGTGATTTTTGGCACTGTGGCTTCGGCATATGCAAAAAGCAGTTTTGCCCCATGTTTAATGAGACCGCCATACTCTTGTGAGGTTCCTGGCAAGAAACCAGGTACATCTACTAATGTGATAACAGGAATTTCAAAGCAATCGCAAAAACGAACAAACCGTGCAGCTTTTCGGCTGGCATCGCTATCTAGAACACCCGCAAGTGTCATTGGCTGATTGGCAACAACACCAATAGTTCGTCCCTCCATACGGCCAAAACCTGTGATAATATTTTTTGCAAAATCAGGCTGAATGTCAAAAAAATCACCCTCATCAACTAATTTGAGGACAAGTTCCTTCATATCATATGGCATATTTGGATTAGCAGGAATAAGCGTATCAAGCGAGAGCTCTTTACGATCAAACGGATCATGCGTTGGCAACTCTGGAACACCGCTTTTATTCGACAAAGGAAGGAAGTCGATTAAACGACGAAGCTGTGTTAAGGCCTCAACATCATTATCAAAAGCACCATCCGCAACAGATGACTTGCTTGTATGAACTTTAGCTCCACCAAGTTCTTCGGCTGTCACTTCTTCATTTGTGACCGTTTTAACCACATCTGGACCTGTCACAAACATATATGAACTTTTACGTACCATGAAAATGAAGTCGGTAATTGCAGGCGAATAAACGTCACCACCTGCGCAAGGCCCCATAATCATTGTAATTTGAGGAATAACACCCGAAGCCATTGTATTGCGCTGAAAGACCTCGGCATAGCCCCCAAGGGCATCTACACCTTCTTGAATACGCGCCCCACCGGCATCGAGAATGCCAATAATGGGTGTCCCATTTTTAAGGGCCATGTCTTGGACTTTATTAATTTTGCGAGAGTGGGCGCGAGATAAAGACCCACCAAATACGGTAAAATCCTTTGCATAAACGTAGATAGGCCGACCGTTAACGGTCCCCCAACCTGTCACAACGCCATCACCAGGAAATTTTTGTGACTCCATTCCAAATTCATGGCAATCATGTTCAACGAACATATCTATTTCTTCAAAAGAGTCATCATCGAGCAACAAATCAATGCGTTCGCGCGCAGTCAGCTTACCGCGTTCATGCTGTGCATCAATACGCTCTTGCCCCCCGCCCAAACGGGCAATGCGCCGCCGTTCTTCTAACTCAGCAACAATATCTCTCATAACCCCTCCTCAAGTGCCCAATTCTCAATATAGGCACGAAATTATGCACTTATTAAATATGATTGAGAGCTCGAAAGTAACTGTTTAAAGCGCTAAGTTCCAGAAAAATATTATCTAATTTCTGTCTCTCGCTCTCATCTTCTCCCCAAACCTCGAGCTGAAACAAATTATCCAAACACGAGAGTTCAAAAGCTCTTTTTGCATCAATATGGCCCTCATATAGAGCCAAAGCTAATACCGCAGATCCTGTGACCGCCGTCGCATGAACCGCAGAGGTCAGCGCAAACACATCTGAGCAAACAGCTTGGGACAATCGCGCAATTGTTTCATCGGCTTGGGGAATAGGCATCAACGTATCTGTGACCGCAAATGAAACATCATATCGCGCGGCTGCCCATGCGAGAATGGGATCCCATTCAGCGACCTGTCGGCTTGCCAATGTTTCCTGCCCTGAGCCGCGATAGCATAGTAAGTCGCTGCTGACATAATTCTTGAACTCGCCGAGTGTGTCATCAAATCGATCAGATACACGGTCAATTGCTGTTGCCGATAAACGCATGCTTGGCATTGTACGCGGATCAACTTTATCTTCTTGGGCACGCCATTCTTCCGCAATGAGTTCGGCCATAAATTGATTAGGAAGCGCTAATTGACGTTTGGAGGGTGTTTTGAGTTCGTGTGCATCCAGCAAAATAACATAGCCATCATCGCGCATCTCTATATGCACTTGCTCATAAAATCGTTTCATTAGGAAATAAATATGTTTAAAGATCGATTAAGCTCTTCAGGTGTTCGCACAATCTCTTGTGCTCCCGACTCCTCAAGCTCTTCAACTGTTTGATAACCCCACGCAACACCGATAGTATAAGCACCAGCTGCGCGCGCCATCATCATATCAAAACTCGTATCACCTACCATGACTGTTTCTTTAGGGTCAACGCCAACAGAAGACATACAGTCCAGCAAAAGATCTGGCGCAGGTTTGCCTGGACCATCATCTGCACTTTTGAGAACCTGAAAATGGTCACGAATACCATAAGCATCAACAACCCGATTGAGCCCGCGGCGTGACTTCATAGTCACAATGCCCATAACAACGGCGTCCATACCACCCAACCATGCAATGGTCTCATACATGCCAGGAAACATAATTTGACCGCGATCCTCTTGTTGCGCCAGACGCAGGCTTTCGCGTTTATAAACATCGAGCATCCGCTTAATGGCGGCTGAATCGGCATCCGGCACATGGCGTTGCATAATAGTTTCAAGCGGTAAGCCAACAGAAGATAAAATCTTTTGGCGCTCAGGCACAGGCAAGCCCTCAGATTGCAATGCAAATTCGGTCGCCGCAACTATTGCATGCTGGCTGTCTACAAGCGTACCATCACAATCAAAAACCACTAAATGCACGTCATGCCTCTCCAAAAGGGTTATTACCCTCACTTATATCAAAACCAAAATGCTGCCAACTAGCTTTCATGTGCCCTTCTAACGATGCTTCTACCTTCAAGATAGCGCCGGTTCGCGGATGCCGCAGATTAACCGATCTCGCGTGCAAATGAAGCTTTTTTTCAACAATGCCACCATATTCCGTATCATTATTCTCAATTCGATATTTGGGGTCACCCACAATAGGGGTGCCAACAGCCACCATATGAGCCCGCAATTGATGTGTGCGGCCTGTGAGCGGACGTAATGCCAACCATGAAAACCTCTGGCCAGCGCGGGAAATTTCAGCATAGTCTGTTTTTGCGCGCAACGCGTCAGGGTCACCTTTTTCTGCAGGTAACATGCGCTCCCCGCCAAATTTAGCTGGGCGTTTACTTAATGCCAAGTCTATGTGCCCCTTGGATGGGCGCGGAACACCGTGCACAAGCGCCCAATATATTTTCTCAACATCTCTATGCGCAAATGCGCGTGTAAGCCCCTGTGCCGCCGTACGATTTCGCGCAAGTAGCAATATGCCAGACGTATCACGATCTAAGCGATGGACAAGCCTTGGTGGCTCGTCCGCATCAAACTTTAAAAAGGGTAAGGCGCCATCAATATGCTGCTCTGTATTGGTTCCACCTTGAACAGCCAAGCCACTCGGTTTGTTAAGAACCATTATATCTTTATCGCGATAAATAACTGCCGCCTCGAGCAAACGAATAAGCTCTGGCTTTATGCGCTTCGTTGTTGGGTTTTTATTTGCTTTTGCTGCTAAGACTTCTGGCGGAACCCGTAAAGACTGACCAACCCCCAATCGAGCATTGGGCTTAACACGTCCCCCATCCACACGAATGGACCCTTTACGACAAAGCTTTTCAAGTAAGCCATGACCAAGAGCTGGAAAATGCACCTTAAACCAACGGTCTAAGCGCATGCCTTCTTCATCTCGCTGCACCACAAGAATTTGCGCACTCATCTTATATTTGCTTTCAAAATACGATCTCCACGCAACACCTCTATGCTTGATACGCGCGCAAAAGCGTCGCTCATAGCAAGAAGGTCAGAAACAGAATAAATCGTAGTTTCATCAACACGCTTGATAATATCGCCCATACGCAAACCAAATCTTGCGGCAGGACTATTTCGCGTAATCTTGAGCACAATAAGGCCGCTCATGCCCATCGGCAACCTCAACTCATCGCTCAAAGCTGGGTTAATATTAGCAACATTTGCCCCCGATAAAACGCCCATATTTTTAAGTAAAGTCTGACGACGGGGCGGAACTTCTGGCGCAGGTATCAGCTTAACTTTTTTGACCAGACGACGCCCATCCCGCATGATACCAAGCTGAACAGTGCCACCCACATCGCGTGTCGCAATTTGATAACGCAGCGCAGCATCATTCTCCACCTGAACATTATCAATTTCTAAAATAACATCACCAACTTCTAATTGTGCGACTCCAAGGGGGCTAAGCGGGTGTAAGCTCGTCACGAGCGCCCCATAAGGGCGCTCTAGCTTTAACGTATTAACTAGCTCATTTGATACGCGCTGAAGTGACACCCCTAACCAAGGCCGAACAATATCCTCCCCATTTTGTGCTGCCCGAATGATCTGCCTAACCATATTTGCGGGAATAGCAAAGCCAATACCAACTGACCCTCCCGAACGCGAAAAAATAGCAGTGTTCACCCCAATAAGAAGACCATCCGTCCCCACCAGCGCACCCCCCGAATTACCTGGGTTAATCGCCGCATCAGTTTGAATAAACGACTGGTAGTCCGTAATACCGACTTGCGTACGAGCAAGCGCAGAAATAATCCCGCTTGTGACTGTTTGCCCAACCCCAAAGGGGTTGCCAATAGCCAAGACCAAGTCACCGACCGACACATCATCGCTATCTCTTAACCTGATCGCCTTTAAATCACCCGGCGGAGTGACTAATTCTAAAATGGATAAATCTGTTCTTTCGTCATCAACAACGACTTTTGCTTTAAACTCTCGACGATCAGCTAAAATGACAGTTAATTCTTCAGCATTTTTAATGACATGATGATTGGTCACAATCAGGCCCCGATCATCCACAATGACACCTGATCCAAGCGATTCCTGTTCACGTTGGGCGCCTGGCCCGAGGCGCGAGCCAAAACCTTCTCCGAAAAATTGTTTAAAGAATGGATCATCAAACAATCCACGCTGGCGCTCACGAACAAATCGTTTTGCATAGACGTTCACAACAGAGGGGGCAACCGCATCAACAACAGGAGAAAAAGAATAGAGAATCTCAGAGCGTGACTGCGGCACACTGACGGAACCCGCCACCAATGGCTCGGAAAAACCGCACTCAGTCGACCAAACTAAGACAATTAAAAACAAAAAAAGGTACGCGACTGTGAGCCCGTACCTTTTTAATGTCGACAAAATTGTCACGATATTAAGCTGTGGCAGCCACATCCTCAGTATCATCAACCATGACAGGACCACTATCTTGACCGCGCGCTTCAGGATCACGATCCACAAATTCAATAACTGCAAGCGGTGCATTATCGCCATAACGAAAGCCTGCTTTAAGCACGCGCGTATAACCACCAGCACGCTCAGCGTAGCGCGGACCAAGTGTATCAAAAAGTTTTTTCACCCACTGCTCTTCAGGGAGCTGCGCACTTGCTTGACGACGAGCATGAAGATCACCGCGCTTGCCCAATGTGATCAATTTCTCAACAACCGGGCGCAATTCTTTTGCCTTTGGCAAAGTCGTTACGATTTGCTCATGCTTGATCAGGGCAACAGCCATATTCGCAAGCATCGCTTTACGATGTGAACTGGTCCGATTTAACTTGCGACCTGCTTTGGCGTGGCGCATATCTCTCTCCTGTAGATGTTATGGCAAATGCCAATAATTAGTAACTTTCTTCAAACCGCTTTGCGAGATCTTCTATATTCTCAGGCGGCCAATTCGGCACATCCATACCCAAATGCAGACCCATCTCTGACAATACTTCTTTAATTTCATTCAAAGATTTACGGCCAAAATTAGGTGTGCGAAGCATTTCGTTTTCAGATTTCTGAATAAGATCGCCAATATAAACGATATTATCATTTTTCAGGCAATTCGCCGAACGAACCGAAAGCTCAAGCTCATCAACTTTTTTGAGCAATGCAGCGGAGAAACCTGTTTCTTCAATTGAAGAAGGCTCTTCAACAACAATTTCTGGCTCTTCAAAATTCACAAATGTTTGCAGCTGGTCTTGAAGAATACGCGCTGAAAATGCGAGGGCATCTTCAGGCGATACAGTGCCATTTGTTTCAATATCTAAAGTCAATTTGTCATAATCAAGCACTTGTCCTTCGCGTGTATTCTCAACATTATAGGAAACGCGACGAACGGGGCTATAGAGTGAATCAATCGGGATAATACCAATAGCAGCATCTTCATCGCGATTTTTTTCAGCTGGCACATAACCTTTACCGGTGCTTACAGTAAATTCCATACGTACTTCACCACCCTCATCAAGGGTACAGAGTACGAGATCAGGGTTATGAATTTCAAGGTCAGCAATTTCTTCAATGTCACCAGCTGTGACAACACCAGGACCTTTTTTGCTTAAAACAACACGTTTTGTGCCTTCGCTGTGAAGCGATAAAGCCATTTTCTTAATATTCAAAACGATATCTGTAACATCCTCACGAACACCAGGAATAGATGAGAACTCATGCAATACGCCGTCAATTTTAACAGCCGTAACAGCCGCGCCCTGAACTGAAGACAGCAACACACGACGCAACGCATTTCCAAGCGTTAGACCGAAACCACGTTCAAGTGGCTCAGCAATAACGCGCGCGTGGCGTTTGTCATCTGCACCTTGAACAATTTCAAGCTTATTTGGTTTAATCAGTTCTTGCCAATTGTTTTGAAACACAACGTTATCCTTTAGTTACTTTTTGAAATCCGTATTAGACACGACGACGCTTGGGTGGACGACACCCATTATGCGCAATCGGCGTTACATCACGGATTGTTGTGATTGAGAATCCAACTGATTGCAAAGCGCGCAGCGCGCTCTCACGACCAGAACCAGGCCCCTGCACTTGAACTTCAAGTGTTTTCATGCCGTGATCCATTGCTTTTTTTCCCGCGTCCTCAGCAGCAAGCTGAGCAGCATAAGGCGTTGACTTACGTGAGCCTTTAAAACCCATCAAGCCTGAAGACGACCAAGAGATCGTATTACCCTGTGCATCAGCTATGGTAACCATTGTATTGTTAAACGTAGAATTTACGTGAGCGACACCTGAAACGATATTTTTACGTTCACGACGACGCATGCGATTTTTATCTGCTGCCATATTGTTTTATCTCCGGTCGCTCTATTTCTTTTTGCCAGCAATAGCTTTAGCTGGCCCTTTACGCGTTCGCGCATTTGTATGAGTACGCTGACCGCGCACAGGTAAGTTACGACGATGGCGTAAGCCACGATATAAACCAAGGTCCAACAAACGTTTAATGTTCATAGAAACTTCGCGACGAAGATCACCTTCAACCATATAATCAGCATCAATGGTCTCGCGAATTTTAATTACATCAGCATCGCTCAATTCATTAACGCGCGTTGCGGCAGGAATGCCGATCTTTGCGCAAATTTCTTGAGCTTTTTTATTGCCAATCCCATGAATATAGGTCAACGCAATGACAACCCTTTTCCCAGTTGGGATATTTACACCAGCAATACGAGCCACTTGTTTCTCCTTGCGATGGCCTCTCGGCCGTTATGAAAAAATCAGTTATTTTTCAGATATTTAAATTCTGCCGGGTTGAATAATTAGAAACACCAAAAAACCACGACCCAAGCCGCGGATTATATGATTTTTCCCTTGTCAGTCAACCACTAAACCGATGTCCTCCGATTAATTTACACCCAATGTTGCCTTGATTGCCTCAGTCACCTGATCAATCTCTTGCATACCATCAACCTCTTTCAAAACACCTTTTGCAGCATAATATGCCGAAACTGGTGCCGTCTGCTCCTCATAAACACGCAAACGATGCGTTAGCGCCTCTTGAGTATCATCTTCTCTCGGTCCGCCCGCGCTTTCTTCCGCACGTTTCAAAATCCGACCAATTAAAATTTCACTATTTACTTTGAGCTCAATAACACCATCAAGTGAAAGCCCCTTCTCATCCAGCATCACATTGAGCGCTTCAGCTTGAGTTACATTTCTTGGAAAGCCGTCAAGGATAAAACCATTAGCACAATCCGATTCGTCAATACGATCTGAAATAATGCCGACAACAACCTCATCTGGAACAAGATCCCCACGGGCCATAATATCCTGAGCAACCAAACCTACGGGTGTTTTTGCAGCAACTGCGGCGCGTAACATGTCACCAGTAGATAATTGTTTAATGTTTAAAAACGACTCAATACGTTGAGCCTGCGTTCCTTTACCTGCACCTGGTGGGCCCAAGAAAATCAATCTCATCGTGGACCTCCTTTAAGGCGTGACTTCTTAATCAAGCCTTCATATTGATGCGCAAATAAATGGCTTTGCACTTGAGCAACTGTATCCATGGTAACGTTAACGACAATCAGAAGTGACGTACCACCAAAATAAAAAGGAACACTATAAGCGTTAATTAGAAACTCAGGAAGCAAACATACAAGCGTCAAGTAGATAGCGCCTATCGTTGTTAAGCGTGTCAATATTGTATCAATATATTCCGCTGTGCGAGGCCCTGGACGAATACCAGGAATAAAGCCACCCTGACGCTTCAAATTATCAGCTGTTTCTGTTGGGTTGAACACAATAGATGTGTAGAAAAAACAGAAAAAGATAATACCACTTGCATATAACGCCATATAAAGCGGCTGACCTTGGCCAAGCATCGCAGTTACAGTTGTGAGCCAGCCACCAGCACCATCACCACTAAAATTTGCCACCGTAATAGGTAGCAAAAGAAGAGATGATGCGAAAATGGGCGGTATAACACCCGCGGTATTTAATTTTAGAGGCAAATGTGACGAGTCACCGCCCATCATTTTGTTGCCCATTTGCCGTTTTGGGTACTGTACCAAAAGGCGTCTTTGTGCGCGTTCCATGAAAACAATAAACGCAATCACAGCAACAATCATTATCATTAACGCGAGAATGATAAATGTTGACAATGCACCTTGGCGTCCAAGCTCAAGTGTGCCAGCAAGCGCACTTGGCAACTCAGCAACAATACCAGCAAAGATAATAAGAGAAATACCATTACCTACACCGCGGGCGGTAATTTGTTCACCCAACCACATGAGGAAAACCGTACCACCAACGAGGGTAATGACCGCGCTTAGACGGAAGAACAAACCTGGATCTGTGACAACGCCCTCGGCGCCCTCAAGCCCAACAGCAATGCCATATCCTTGAAAAGTGGCCAATAAAACAGTGCCATAGCGCGTGTATTGATTAATTTGTTTACGCCCCTGCTCACCCTCTTTTTTAAGCTGTTCCAAATGTGGCACAACAGAGGTCAGCAGCTGGATAACAATCGACGCTGTAATATAAGGCATGATGTTAAGCGCAAAAATAGCCATTCGGCCAACAGCTCCGCCCGCAAACATGTTAAACATGCCAATAATGCCTGATTGATTTTGATCAAAGACAGATTTAAGGGCAGTCGCATCAATCCCTGGCAATGGAATATAGGTTCCCAAACGGTAAACAAGCAAAGCAATAAGCGTAAACCAGATACGCTTCTTAAGCTCGCTAGCTGAACGAAATGCCGAGAAGCTTAGATTTGCTGCAAGCTGTTCTGCCGCGGATGCCATTATTTTACTCGCTTACTCAGCTTCAGAAGCCGTTTTAGAGGCTTTAGCCGGTAAAGTGACTGTTACTTTACCACCAAGTTTTTCAACAATAGCGAGCGCTGCTTTACTCATGCCAGCAACTTCAAAATCGAGTTTATCTTTCAACTCACCTTTTGCCAAAATGCGGACACCATCTAATGGACGACGAATAACACCAGCCGCCACAAGAGCTTGAGAGCTTA
>CBFHLW010000054.1:0-11154 GCA_965656805.1 Alphaproteobacteria bacterium | reverse complement strand
ACTGGCGCCATTAACAGTGGGATAATGATCTGTAAGATAGGGGCATGAAGAAGGAAACTCATCGCTTTTGCTCCGCAAGGTTTTCGGCCATTGCCTCTTCGTTAAGCGCAAGGGTTATTTCGTCTTCTTCAATTGTGCCAAAGCTCTCGCGAATGCGAATAATGAGCGCATAGCCTACAGCAGTTGTTGCAACCCCCACGACGATTGCTGTTAGAATGAGAACATGCGGGAGTGGGTTGGAATAAATCGTTGCGGGGTCATTGGTTAAAATGGGGGCGGAACCATTTTGAATTTTACCCATTGAAATATAAAGCATGAAGACGGAGGTTTGAAAAATGTTCAGACCAACTATTTTCTTGATGAGGTTGCCGCGGGCAATAACCGAATAAAAACCAATCATCATTAGAACAATGACGATGACATAATTCCACTGGTCTAGCAAAACTGAAATGTTCATTACTTTGCCCCTTTGGTTTTGGGGGTTGCATTGGCCTTTGTTTTTTGAGTTTTTTCTTGCTTGACGTCGTCTTGAGCCAAGAGGCGGTTATGCGCCGGGCGACTGGCAAAGGCAAAGAAAAGACCGACCATAACGGAGGCAACTGTCAGGCCCACACCAAATTCAATGAATAATATACCCATGTGCTGCCCAGCTATGGGGTCAGATAATAAAACATTATAGTCTAGGAAGTTGCCGCCCAACACCATGCCAGCAACTCCTGTACCGCCATAAATTAAAACACCTAAGGCGATACATTGGAGCACAAGTTTTGGTGACCACACGTGCCGTCCTTTATTCATGCCAAATACGATAGCGTTGAGCAAGAAAGCAGATGCAAAAATGACTCCAGCCTGAAACCCACCGCCTGGACCGAAATCGCCATGAAATTGTACATAGAGACCAAACAACATGATTGTTGGGATTAATATTTTGGAAACTACACGAATGACCGGATCGTCTTGCATATTATGCCTTATCTTTAGATTTGCGCTTGCGGGTCCAACCAGCCAAGACGATCAAAACTGAAATAGCTGCCGTAAAAACAACAACGACCTCTCCAAATGTATCAAAACCGCGATAAGACGAGAGAACAGAGGTTACTATATTCGGTACACCAATTTCACTATCGCTGAGCGTAATATAATGCGGCGCAACATGTGTATGAACCGGTGCAGTAGGGTCTTCAAAGCTTGGCATATCAACTACTGCCAACAGCAAAAGAAACCCTGCGCCAACAGCAACTAGTAAGGGGAGGGGCTCAATGGGACGCTTTTTTTCTTTATCAGGCAACTGGCTTAATGTTGCCAGTGCTAAGACAGTTGAGACACCGGCGCCAACAGCTGCTTCGGTAAAGGCGACATCAACGGCATCAAGGACGACAAACCACGTTGCGGCCACCAATGAATATGAGCCCGATAAAATAATAACACCCAAAAGGCGTTGTTGACGTACAGCCATGATGGCTATGATCGTCAGCAAGGCCATGAGGAAAGTGTCGACGACCAAAAAGTTCATTCACTTTCCTCCTTTTTCTTTCTTGGCTTAGGGGCAAGAATAGGCTTTATACCAGCCATAGAAGCAGCGCGGGCTATGGCGTGCGTTGCAGTTGGACTGGTAAAAACAAGCAAGAAGCCAATTAAGACAATGCGTACCGAAACTGTCCAGTCTGGAGAAAGTAAAAGTAATCCAAATAAAATAAGACCTGCGCCGCCTGTGTCTAATATACCAGCGCCATGCATGCGTTGATACACGTCACTAAGCCTGAGTAAACCAAGAGCGCCAAAGATCACGGCAAGCGAACCAAGAGCAAGAGACGTGCCGCCAATAATCGTGATGATGAGGTTCAGTATATCCATGATTACTTATCCTCGGATTTCTGATCATCTTCTGAGGACTGCCCAATGGCGTGCTCGCTTGAAAGATGATCTCCTAAAGTTCCAAACCGAAAAAACTTTAAAACCGCAATTGTCCCAATAAAATTAATCAATGCGTATAGCAATGCAATATCCAAAAACTCGGGACGCCCAGCCCAATAGCCGTGAACACAAATAGCGAGAACAGCAATGGTGCCAATTGAGTTGACGGCAAGTGCACGATCAAAGGCTGTTGGTCCAAGAGCAGCTCGTATAAATGCAATCAGCACGGCAATGCCAAGAGCAATAAGGCTGGCTGTCAGCATGATTTGTATGCTCATGACTTGGAGGTTCCTTCAAGCCAAGTGACCTTTGCATCCATTCCACCATCAAGACAACCTTGAGCCAAGTCATAGGTTAACCCATGAACACTAACCGTACGCCGTTTCTCGTTGACTGCTGTAGCAACTGTGCCAGGCGTTAAGGTGATAAAATTTGCATGAGTGACAAGGCCAACCGCCGTTTTTTGGGTGGTTTTGACATTGACGAGCGTTGGCGTTGCGCGAGAGGGGTCAAGGATAACAGAGACTACGCTGAGATTGGACTTTAAGATTTCAGCGATCAGCCAAAATGTTATGGCTGGCAAACGGACCAATATACCCATCGGTAAACCTTCAGAGTCTAAAACGCCCATACGTTCGGCTATGAGTGAACATCCAAGAGCACTTAAAAAACCAAGTGTAAGAAGCAAGCCCGTATAATGTCCGGAAAGAGCAAGCCAGATGCCGTAAAGTAGAAGTGTTGAAAATCCAACTCGTAAAACTATACGCACATCTGGTTCCTCTTTTTTAACGGCTTAGACGTTTAATGTCTAAGCTTTGACGCAATTAACCTTGAGCTTCTTTAAACAAGTCAAAGAAGTGACCTGTTTGCTCACCACCCGAGAATGGAACAGTGGCTTTATCATCGAGTTTCGAGATGTCCTCCCAGTTTTCGGCGACTTGTTCAGCCGTTGGGTTTGCACCCAAATATTTGCCGCGCGTTTCAAGGATGATTGCCGAAGCAAAAGAACCAGCGCCAGCACAGATGATTTTACCATTGGGTGCATTTTCAGATGCCATGAAGACAACAGCAGGTGTGACAACTTCTGGCGTAAGCATTTGCTCAGCTTCGGGAGGCATGAGGTTTTCTGTCATGCGTGTCCAGGCCACAGGCGCGAGCGCATTGGCGAAAATATTGTCTTTTTGGCCTTCGATTTTAAGAGTGTTGATTAAACCAACAACACCGAGTTTGGCAGCGCCATAATTTGCTTGCCCAAAATTGCCATAAAGACCAGATGATGAGGATGTGACAACAATACGGCCATAACCCTGTTCTTTCATGATCGGCCAGACGGCTTTAATTGGTTTAAGTGTTCCCATTAAGTGAACATCGACAACGAATTCGAAGTCTTTAATCTCCATTTTGGAAAAGCTTTTATCGCGCAATACGCCTGCATTACAAATCAATGCGTCAATGCGGCCATAGGCATCCATCGTTTGTGCAATCATGTTGGCGACGCCAGCATCATCGGTAACCGATGAACCATTTGCGATAGCTTCACCGCCAGCACTTTTGATTTCGGCAACAACGTTTTCAGCTGCTTCAGATGAGCCGCCAGAGCCATCGAGGGTACCACCGAGGTCGTTTACGACAACCTTGGCGCCACGGCGGGCAAAATCAAGCGCATGAGACCGGCCTAAACCACCCCCCGCACCAGTTACAATGACGACTTTTCCAGTAAAATCTAATGACATAATTCGAATCCTTCTATGAGTTAAACAAATTTCTGCACAGCCCGCCTTTTTGGTCAAGTAATGGAAGAATGATTACTTGTTGGTAACCCCTTTATGCTGATGCCTTAATCTGATCTAGGTTATGATTTGTCTCAATGGTATGGCGCATCTTGCCGCGGCTTGTCACTTCATCGGCCAAAAGGCGATAAGCGTTTTGCCGCGCTTTTGCGTCTGGCGTGATTGTAATGATAAAAAACTCATCGACATCAAAATCTTGTGAGAGTTGCTCAAGGTCGTCGGCGACTTTATGCGCAGTGCCGTTTAAACTTCTTTGTTTGACCGCTTCAAGAGCGGCTGATTGTGTCTCATCATATTGATGACGAGCCGCGGCTTCCAGACTTGGAAAAATGCCCGATTGCCCCGTACCAAGTTTGGTTGCCCAAAGATTACGGGGGCCCGATAAATAATCCGCTTGTTCCTGGGTCTCAGCAACCATCGCTGATACGGCAAATCCAAGATAAGGCTTATCTAAATATTGCGATGGTTTAAAATGGTCTTTGTAGAGTTGAATGACATGTTGGCCGTCATTACCCCCGATGAAATGTGCGTAAACATAAGGCAACCCGAATTGAGCCGCGTATATGGCGCTATCGCCGCCAGACCCGAGAAGCCAAAGACGCGGCATGATTGTTCCCACTGGTTGGGCATGAATACCTTGATAGGGGTGAGAGGCGGCAAAGCCACCTTCTGCATCCTTTTGTCCGGCAGCGTCTTCGATAAATTGACGGAGCATTTGGGCTTGTTCTGGAAAAGCTTCAGGTGGCCATGCGCGCGGCCCAGCTTGTAAGGCAGCACTTGTGCGCATATCGCCTCCAGGGGCACGTCCAATGCCAAGGTCTATCCGTCCTGGCGCTAAGGCAGATAACATTTGAAACTGTTCCGCGATCTTTAACGGGCTGTAGTGGCCAATCATAATGCCACCAGAGCCAATGTTGATTCGGCTCGTTTTAGCGGCAATGTAGCTCATTAGGACTTCAGGTGCGGCGCCCGCAAAGGAGTGAGTATTGTGATGTTCGGCCACCCAGAAGCGCTGATAACCAAGCGTCTCACATAATTGTGCAAGTTCGACGGTTTCCTGAATTGCCTGCGCGGCATTGGTTGTTTCTGAAACAGGGGACTGGTCGAGTGCATTTAATACAAGATAAGACATATCCTACCATATCAATCTGTTTTGCTTTTTTAAAGCGGCAATAAGCCTTCTTTTTAAATATTCTATAAACTTTTTTAGAACATTCTATAAATCGTCGTCCTGCAGCAAAGGTAATGCTCTGAGAGCTGTTTAAGAAGGTGCAAAGATATAAAATTTTTCTTGTCACTAAAATTTGTTGCTCTAATGTGACAAACACTTAATTTTATAAATAAACCGTGCATGTTTCAAATATCTAGGAAACGATAACAACAGTAATTTAAATAAATTTTGCCTTAGTTACTTGTCATTAACTTGGCTTCTTCATGATTAAAAATTGTTTATGATTAAAAATTGTTGCCGATAGGGAAGGGAAGATAAATGTATCAAGAGTTAAAAGAAGTATGGTCTGAGCTAACGGGGCCAGAGAGCCTTTTTATGATTGGGAACATAGATGTACGCGGAGAAACGCTAAAAACATTCTCTCTCGCGCCAAATAGTTTGCGCGACGTATGGGCGGCCACGGCGGCTTATGCTGACCGGGAGTATCTTGTTTATGAAAATGAGATTTGGACATATGCAGAAGCATCTCAAGAAGTAAACGCAATCGCCAATTGGGTTGTGGCAAATGATATTAAAACGGGTGATCGTGTCGCCTTGGCGATGCGTAATTACCCCGAATGGATGTTGTGGTACTGGGCGTTGGTTTCTATCGGTGTCACTGTCGTTGGCGTCAATGCGTGGTGGGTAACTGATGAGCTGGATTTTGGTCTGAGCGATTCTAAGCCTAAAGCCATCGTGGTTGATAAAGAGCGTTATAACAATATTGCGCCATTGCTTGAAAAATACGCCGATATGAAAGTTGTTGGTGTACGGTTTGACGCTGACGTAAACGGCGTCACCCCTCATTCGGAGGTGAAAGCAACAGGGGGCGACATGCCAGATGTTGATATTGACCCAGATAGTGACGCCTGTATTTTTTATACTTCAGGCACCACAGGTCGCCCAAAAGGCGCGCAGCTGACCCAACGTGGTAGCGTCTTAAATATTATGAATGTTGCTTTCATGAATTTGGTTGTAACCAAAGCGTTGGCGCGTCGTGATGGTACCGAAGATCAACTTCCTGCACCAGGTCAGGGCCCTGTCACGGTAACGCTTGTTACAACACCATTGTTTCATGTAACAGCAAATAATTGTGTCGTTCAGCCAGCAACACTGACAGGTGGCAAAATCATTCACATGTATAAGTGGGATGCTGGTGAAGCATTAAAACTGATTGAGAAGCATAAAATTACAGGCATAAGCGGTGTGCCAGTTATGTCACGTGAGATTATTTCTCACCCTGATTTTGAAAAATATGACACATCATCAATGACCGCTTTAGGTGGCGGTGGCGCTCAATTACAACCTGACCTTGTTGGTAAAATCAATGGCGCGCTGAAAAATGCGAAAGCCGCAACCGGCTACGGCATGACTGAAACATGCGGGATTATTTCGGCTGTCTCTCAAGATTATTTTCAAGATCGTCCATTTAGCGCGGGACCGGTTGTTCCGACCCTTGAAGCTAAATGTATCGATGCTGATGGCAATCCAGTTTCAACAGGAGAGCTTGGTGAGTTATGCGTTAAAGGTGGGAATGTTATTAAAGGCTATTTGAACCGTCCTGATGCAACAGCTGAGACCATTCAAAATGGCTGGTTAAGGACAGGTGATATTGCGCGTATGGATGAAGATGGTTTTGTCTTCATTGTTGACCGAGCCAAAGATATGGTTTTGCGTGGCGGAGAAAATGTTTACTGTGCTGAAGTGGAGTCGGCCATCTTTAAGCATGATGCCGTTTCTGAATGTACTGTTTTTGGCGTTCTTGATGATCGCTTGGGAGAAGAAGTTGGCGCGGCAATTGTTATTGCCCCCGGTTCAAGCGTGACGGCAGATGACATTCGTGCGCATTGCGCTGAGCTTATTTCGAAGTTTAAGATCCCGCGTTATATTTGGTTACGTGATGAGCCTCTTCCTCGCAATGCAAGTGGTAAATTTGTGAAACGTGAGTTGCGTGACTCGCTTGATACGGCAGACGCGTCATAGAGCGCTTGATCCATTTACAGGGATCGTATTGAGAAAATGGTTAAACCTTAAAGTTGGAAAATAGATCCGGCTTTAAGGATGCCATTGCTTGAGGTAACTGCGCAAAATCATCGATGATAGAATCTGCGTTTAGCTCCTCGAGGGTTACACGGCGGTAGCCAAAACTAACACATATACAACTTACATCGGCCTTAATCGCACTCGTTGTATCGGCCTCACTGTCGCCAATCATGATTGCGTTTTTTGTGTTCCCGCCAAGCCGTTTTATAGCCTCTAAAATCGGCAATGGATTAGGTTTGCGTTCGGTTAATGTGTCGCCGCCAATCAGTACATCAAAATAATGATGGATATTAAGCCTGAATAAAAGTTTTGCGGCAAGGCTCTCGCGTTTGTTTGTGACCACAGCCATTTTAATGGCGTCGCGTTTTGCGGCTTTTAGAATATTTTCGACATTGTTAAAAAGCACGGTCTCATCGTCTATATGCTGATCGTAATAATCAACAAAACGTTCTGTTGCGATATCAAGTTCAGTATCACTAATATCAAACTTATTTTCGTCAAAGCCACGCTTTAAGATCATGCGCGCGCCGCCACCGATCATGTGCCGGACTTGATCAGTTTCAACGCGGTCACAACCATATTGATTTAAAATATAGTTCATTGTTGCGTGAAGATCACGGTTTGTATCCGCCAGGGTGCCGTCGAGATCAAACAAAATCATAGCTTGAGACATTTAATTACCAATCTATCTGTTTGCGCTTATTTGTAGCTTAGTGCGGCATCGCATGCTACATGGATTTTATTATGGCGATCAATCACCTGTTCTTTTTATTTTTTATATGCCTGATCTGGGGTTTTACCTTTGTTGCGGGGAAGGCAAGCGTTAGTGAATTACCGCCAATTTTCTTTTCAGCGCTGCGATATATGCTCATTTCAGCTGTATTGGTAATGTTTTTAAAGCCAGTAAAAGGCAAAATGAAAGAGATCGCCTTTATTTCTGTGACCATGGGGTCTCTGCATTTTGCGCTTTTCTATGGCGGAATGTCGGTTGCTGAGAATGTGTCATCTATCGCAGTGGCGACGCAATTAGGTGTGCCCTTTTCGACAATTTTATCGATCATCTTTCTGGGCGAGGTTGTGCGGTGGCGCCGTTGGCTTGGTATTATTCTGGCTTTTGTCGGCATTATGATCATTAGTTTCGACCCCGAGGTCGTGAATGAGCGTCTGGGATTGTTATTGGTTCTGGGTGCAGTGTTTTGCGCCTCGTTTGGAACAATTGTGATGAAGCGCGTGAGTGATATTGGTGTTTTTCAGATGCAAGCATGGATTGGTGTTCTAAGCTGGCCTCCATTGCTGCTGGTCTCTTTTTTGTTTGAGCAAGATCAGATGGTCGCTTTGCAAAGCGCAAGCTGGATGGCGATAGGGGGGATTTTCTACACGGCTCTAGGGGCAAGCCTAATTGGCCATGCTGGTATGTACTATTTGCTGCAACGCTATGATGTTTCTGTTGTTTCCCCGCTGACTTTGATGGCGCCTATTTTTGGTATAAGCTTTGGCGTATTCGTTTGGGGGGATGATCTCGGGCTTCGCTTCTGGATCGGGTCTGCTTTTACCTTAATTGGCGTATTGGTGATTGCATTGCGTAAAGGTGATCACCCCATCGAGGGTGCGCGTTTATAGTGGGGTAATTGTACAGCGTGACAATGTGCTTTAGTGTCTTATAAAATAATAATAACAAAAGGATAGTTCATGACTGATAATAAGCAATTTGAAACGGCTTTGGATATAAACAAAGATTGGCCCTCTCCGAATTTTGGAGATAGGGGGGGTGCGGATGTTCGTATTTTGGTTATACACTACACGGCGATGAGTAGTGTCGAGTCAACGATTAAACGGTTTTCCGAAACAAGCTCTCAAGTGTCTGCGCATTATGTGATTTCGCGTCATGGGGAAATTTTTCAAATGGTCGATGAGGACAAGCGAGCTTGGCATGCGGGTGTCTCTTTTTGGGGTGGCATTAAGAATGTAAATTCTTATTCAATTGGAATTGAGCTTGATCATGACGGTATAGATTTGAGTGGTCATTTTATTCCTTACGCGACTCCTCAATTGCAGTCTCTAAAGCTACTCGCGGCGGATATCGTTCAGCGCCATCAAATACCAATGCAAAATATTGTGGGGCACAGCGATGTTGCCCCAATGCGCAAACAAGATCCTGGCAATACATTTCCATGGAAAGATTTTGCGGATGAGGGGATTGGGTTTTGGCCGATGCAGGTGCCGACAAAAACTTTTAAGTCGCTAAAGCCTGGCGACAAAGGTGATGACGTTCGAGATCTGCAGATGGATCTAGGAAAATATGGTTATGGGATTACAGTTGATGGTGATTATGGTACTCAAACAGAGGCTGTCATTATTGCCTTTCAGAGGCATTTTTGCGCCGATAATGTCGACGGAATTGCTGGTAATCAAACCCTGAATATGCTCGATGCCGTGCTGCAGTCTGTCTAGGCACCCGATAGACGGTTCCTTTCTGCCTCTTATGCGCCTAGCCCCTGTTTGGTCGCGCGAAATGAAAATGCTTCATAATTTATGTTGAAAGCACTTGATGATCTAAGTTCACAGCGCTTCGTTTGTTGCGTAACCTGTTTTGTATTTCTTTTTTAAAGTTGGATCGTTTTGCTTATCTTGACGCCGACGCTTCAAATGCGTAGACCAAATGTGATCAGAGGGTTAAGCGATCGCACTGGTTTGCCAGTGAGGAAAGTCCGGGCTCCACGGGAATACGGCGCTGGATAACATCCAGCCAAGGTGACTTGAGGGAAAGTGCCACAGAAAGGAAACCGCCCAGCATGCTGGGTAAGGGTGAAAGGGTGCGGTAAGAGCGCACCGCGTTTTTGGTAACAAGAACGGCATGGTAAACCCCGCCGGGAGCAAGACCAAATAGGAATGGCGCATGATCTATTCTCGGATCGTCGTTCGGGTAGGTTGCTGGAGCGACGTGGTAACGCGTCGCCAAGATGAATGATCGCTGGCCTCAGCTTTGCTTAGGTCACAGAACCCGGCTTATCGACCCTCTGATCACTTCAGGTTTAGCCCTTCAGTTCAGTGTTAGTTTCTATGTCATGCCCGTTCGTTGGCTCGGAGTTATTTAGAGCCATTGATTTTCGGTAAACTCAGTCCTTTTGTTTATAGGATGCCAAGCTTTATCGCCCCATAGGTTAGCACATCCATCCCCGCGAGGCGGGGGCGCTATCACACGCGTGACCACCTATGATTATCCAATATGAATGGCGGCCTGCCGAGTATATGCCGTCGGAAATGCAGGTTTTAAGCTTTCTTATGGGGCGGAGGAAATTGCGCGTCATGACGCTCAGAATGGCTCAAAACAGGCGTTTATCCCGTTGACACCCATATATTCCCATGTTATCCCATAATATCCCATAAATTTATATGGGTGATGACGTTTAAATGATGAGCGGGAAAGCCGCGCAATGAAGGTGAGGGTGACGACGTGACAATGTTCATGTCCACAATTTCGGCGAAAATTGATGCGAAGGGGCGTGTGTCTGTCCCCTCTTTGTTTCGTGCTGTCGTAACCGCTCAAAGCCCAGACCTTCAGGGACCTCATGGTATTTTTGTTTACCCCTCTTTTACGGTGAATGCTGTTGAAGGTGGTGGGCGTGCCTTGATGGAAAATATCAACACAATGGTTGAGCGCTTGGATCTCTTTACCGAAGAGCGCGACGCGCTTGCAGCGTCCTTGTTTGGGGATAGTCACCAATTAACCTTTGATGCAGATGGTCGTGTCACATTGCCTGAGGCCTTATTGGTTCACGCGCAGATTACTGACAAAATGTGCTTTGTGGGTTTGGGGGAAAAATTCCAAATTTGGGAGCCAGAACGGTTTGCTTCTTATCGCGCGGATGCGCGCCAGAAAGCAATGGAAAACCGAACGCTTTTGCGGTCAATTAATGCCCCCTCTTCTCAAGGGGCGCTCTAATGGAAGAGCGCGACCTTATGAACACCGACATGTCGCGCCCTCATATATCGGTTATGTTGGATGAGGTTCTCGACGCTTTGGCGCTGCAGGACGGTCAAACTTATGTTGATGGTACATTTGGCGCGGGTGGCTATAGCGAAGCAATTTTGGATGCCGCTAATTGCATGTTAATTGCGATTGATCGTGATCCAAATGTCATGCCGCATGTCGCGCGTTTATCCGAACAATTTGGACCAAGGTTCCGATTTGTTTCT
>CBFHLW010000053.1:0-11169 GCA_965656805.1 Alphaproteobacteria bacterium | reverse complement strand
CAACTCAGACCGGGTAGGGGACGTCATATTGATATAAAGACCAACCCAATAGAAAAGGCCTTGCAAACTACAAATAATAAGCAGCGGGATCAGCCAAAATTCAATTGCAGGATAGACTTGAGCAATCAGCACAATAATGGCGGCAATGATGATAAAACCAAAATTTAATTTTGCAAAATGCCCCGCGCTTAATGCGGGGTCTTTGCATTTTAGGTTAAATGGATCTGGTGTGTTTTCTGTGTTTTTCTTGGTGAGTTGCGCCGCTGGTGCTTCATTAATTTCAAACCTAGGCATCAGTATTCCTTTGCACAAATGCATTGCAAACTTCGGGTGGCAGACCTTCAGCGTGTCAAATAGGCTTTGCAACAAAGTGTGAGTTGTATCTAATTTTTATTGCGATTTTTTAATCGCGCCCCATCATTTGAATGATCAGTGCTGGTGGCTTTAAAAGGAAGAGTAAGCGTTTCAATCATGTTGGGTTGAGCGGTTGGATAAGCCTCAATGCCAAGTGGCAAATGTGTCATCTCAATGCGAGGGTTTTCTTGATATGTCCGCAATAGCCTGTCCCATAAAGACAGGCAAAACCCAAAATTCATTTTAACTTCCTCATGGTCACGGCTGTGGTGCAATCGATGCATGTCCGGTGTCACAATTAAAAGTCGTAAAACCCTATCAGCCTTTCCAAATCCAATATTGCTGTGGTTGAAAAGCGCCAAACTACTTAACAAAATTTCAAATATAAGAATGGCGTTTGCCCCAATACCAAAGACCATGACGGCTATGCCTTTGATGATGAAACTCAAAAAGGCTTCTCCTGGATGAAAGCGAACAGCCGAGCTTGTGTCGAGATCAAGGTCGGAGTGATGAACCTGGTGAAAGCGCCAAAACAATGGGATGATATGAAATAAGCGATGCTGGGCATAAATAATCAAATCCAAAAAAAGGATTGAAAGGCAGAAGCCTGCCAATGGGCTGATGTTTAAGCTCGGAATCACACCGCCATCGTGTAAACCCGCAATGCCGATAAGACCAAGTGGCAAAAGAAGGCGGAGCATAACAATGTTTAACGCACCAAGAAAAAAATTTACCCGCCAACGAGCACCAATTTTCATAAGGTTCTGTCGGCGCGGAAAGGCCATTTCAAGTGTCGTCAATATTATGAGAATTCCAAAAAAGAGAATGCCTCTCCATGGCTCAATTTGTGTGGCGACGCTCTCGAAATGTTGTGGGTCTAAAAAAGCATCCATTATGTTTGTGTCGTATCCAAAAGCGGGTCTAAGCGAATGCGTGCCGCTTGTTCAATTGCAGCGCGCGTTAACTTATTTAATTTAAAATGATCGGCCAAAAGGTCGAGAAACCGCATCTCCTCCGGTGTAATTTTCCCGTTACGGGCAATAAATTCAACGACCAGGGCAAAACAAGTCGCGCGCGCGCGACTCGAAAGCTCGAGTGTTGCCAAAGAAAAGATCGTATCTAATCCATCCGGGCCACCGATAAGAGCAAGGCCAATTTCCATCATGCGACGGTATTCGTCGGTTGTTTTCATGGCGAGAGCGGGACTTGTATTGGCAATTGCCTCAATGAGGGCGATCTCGCTGTCTTGAGGCGCGCCATCAACTGCGGCAGCTGTTAACAGGCATAAAATAATGGCGTCTTGTGATGTATGAACAAGCTTTGATGGTTGAGGTGTTTTCATTTGATGATTATGACGTTTTGTAAGAAACTCGGCAACCCACGATTGGTCATTGACTTGTTTGTTATGACTGATAATTTCGCCGCATATTGAAAGGCTTTAACATATGGATCTGCGTCAATTGGCTCAGGATAGCAAGGCATGGCCGTTTGAAGAAGCGCGCCGCCTTTTGGCACGCGTTGAGAAAACAGGGCAAAAATCAGTTTTATTTGAAACAGGTTATGGCCCAAGTGGGTTACCTCATATTGGCACCTTTGGCGAAGTTGCCCGCACAAGCATGGTGCGTCACGCCTTTACCAGATTGGCGCCAGATATAGAAACCCGCCTTATTTGTTTCTCTGACGACATGGATGGCTTACGAAAAGTGCCAGATAATGTCCCAAATTATGATCTGTTAGCGGCGCATCTAGAAGCCCCATTGTCGCGTGTGCCCGATCCATTTGGCACGCATCCGAGTTTTGCCGCCCACAATAATGCGCGCCTTTGTGCTTTTTTAGACGGATTTGGCTTTGACTATGAATTCGCGAGCGCGACAGACTACTATACATCTGGCCGAATGGATGAAACGCTTCTTAAAATTTTAGCGCATTATGACAAAGTCCTCGGCATTATATTGCCAACATTAGGTGAGGATCGACGCAAAACATATAGCCCGTTTCTTCCGATTTGCTCAGACAGCGGCAAAGTACTCATGGTGCCGATGCATAATATTGACGTTGCTGCGGGTCAGGTGAGTTACATACATCCCGTAACAGGTGATGAAATCACGACACCGGTAACAGGTGGGGCCTGCAAGTTACAATGGAAAGCGGACTGGGCCATGCGATGGACTGCTTTGGGCGTTGATTATGAGATGGCAGGAAAAGATTTGAGCGAGAGTGTGACACTTTCCTCAAAGATCTGTCGGGCAATCGGTGGTAACCCACCCGAAGGGTTAAGCTATGAACTCTTTTTAGATGAGAAGGGTGAAAAAATCTCCAAGTCTAAAGGTAATGGCCTTACCATTGATGACTGGCTGACTTATGCAACACCCGAAAGTCTATCGCTTTATATGTTTCAAAGTCCTCGGAAAGCCAAACGTTTATATTTTGATGTCATCCCCAAAGCCGTTGATGAGTATTTGACGTTTTTGTCTAAATATGAAAGCCAAGAACCTCAAGATAGGTTGGCAAATCCTGTTTGGCATATTCATGAAGGAAATGTCCCCCAATTGGCAGCGCCTTTGACATTCGCGCTTTTGCTTAACTTGGTGAGCGCAAGTAATGCTGAGAACAAAGATGTTCTATGGGGTTATATTGCTAATTATGCGCCGGGCATTAATGCTGAGAATACGCCCTTGCTAGATAAGCTCACCGATTATGCCGTGGCTTATTTCCATAGCTTTGTAAAACCAACAAAGAAATTCCGTCGCGCGACAGAGCAAGAAGCCGAGGCCATGAATGACCTCCTCGTCAGATTGCGTGGATTAGATCCACACGCAGATGCTGAAACAAATCAGACCGAGGTCTATGCCGCCGGTAAAGAAATTTTTAGTGAAAATTTACGCGATTGGTTCAAGGCGCTTTATGAGGTTCTGCTTGGGCAGAGCCAAGGGCCGCGGTTTGGGTCCTTTGCTGCGCTTTATGGATTAGAGGCGACGATTTCATTGATTGAGGCGGGTTTACGAGGTGAGTTTGACTGAGCAAGTTTGGGCTTATAAAATTCTAACACATGAGCAATGGCTGAAAACGCAAGGCCAAGCTTTTGTTGATCTCGGCGAGAATGACATAGCCGATGGTTTCGTTCATCTTTCTTTTAAAAGCCAAGTCCTTGGCACCGTAGAGCGGTATTTCTCAAATGTAACAGATTTATCCCTTTTACGGTTTCCAATTGAAAAACTCGGGAATGGTATGCGTATCGAAACCTCGCGCCATAATGAAGACTTTCCGCATTATTATGGAGATCTACTAGTAAGTTTGAGCGACGCACATTACCTTATGCCAGATGATCCTATCCTTAGGGGGACGTTTTTAAGAGGTTTGGCATGACTTTTTATAATAAAATTATAAAACCAATCGCATTTCGTTTTGATCCCGAAAAAGCGCATGACCTCACAATTAAGGCTTTAAAAGCAGGCGAGGCCTTGTTGCCCGATGCCGAACCTGATGACTATTTGCTCCAGATCAACGTCCTAGGTAAACATTTCTCCAATCCGTTTGGTTTGGCTGCCGGCTTTGATAAAAATGCCGAAGTTCCCAATGCCATGTTAAAATTAGGCTTTGGCTTTGTAGAGGTCGGAACGATCACACCTGAACCCCAGGTCGGAAACCCCAAACCACGTATTTTTAGATTGCCAAAACACCAGGCCGTCATTAACCGACTTGGGTTTAACAATAAAGGTCATATCGCGGCTTATGATCATCTGCGCGAACGTCAACCACTTGGCATTATGGGCATTAATATTGGTGCGAATAAAACCGCGACAGACCGCATCGCTGATTATGAAACCGGCGTTTCACGGTTTCATGAATTGGGCGATTATCTCACAATTAATATTTCGTCCCCAAATACACCGGGACTGCGGGATTTGCAGGCCTCTGAGCAGCTCAGTGAGTTGATCGAACGCGTCAGCGCCCGCAAAAGCTCAGTCCCCATTCTCGTTAAAATTGCCCCGGATTTGCATGATAATGATTTGGCAGATGTAACCCGCATTGCGCGTAAGTATGATGTGGCAGGCCTCATTATTTCTAACACAACAATCGAGCGCTCATCTGTCACAGGTGATATTGGCGCCGATGAATTAGGTGGTTTATCTGGTCGGCCTTTAATGGCGCGGTCAACGCAGGTTCTAAAGGATGTCTATAAAACTGTCGGCAATGATATGGTGTTGGTCGGCGTTGGTGGTATTGCCAGCGGGGCCGATGCTTTTGAAAAAATAAAAGCTGGTGCAAGTTTGGTGCAGTTATATACAGCGCTTATTTATCAAGGGCCATTTGCAGTCAAGCGTATGAAGCGCGAGCTGGTTAGCTGTTTGCGCGCCGAGGGATACGCAACGCTTAAAGATGCGATTGGCCAAAGTGTCAATTAAGCGAATTAGAAAGACTTATTAAATGATCGAAATTTATCATAATCCACGGTGCTCTAAATCCCGTCAGGCTTTGGCTCTATTAGAAGAGGCGGGTGTCGCCTATTCAGTGAGGCTATATCTAACAGACCCTCCCAGCGTAGATGAGATAAAAACGATTATCATAAAACTTGATTGTTCCCCACGTGAGATGATGCGTGTGGGGGAGACTGTTTATAAAGACCTAAATTTAGCCTCAGCCGATGACGTAGCCTTAATTGAGGCCATGTCCCTTAACCCTATTCTCATTGAGCGGCCAATTATCATTAAGGATCAACAAGCCGTTATTGGGCGCCCGCCCGAGCGCGTGCAGGCTCTATTGTGAACCGTGATAATAATGAGCCGGCTACAGGTCGGCGTGAACAAAAGCGGCATGATAATCGATCCGCTATTATTCGGGCTGCCATTGATATGTTTGGCCAAAATGGCGTTGGCGGAACAACGGTTCGAGACATTATCAGAAACACGGATCTCGCCGCCGGCACGTTTTATAATTATTTTAACACGAAAGACTGTGTCTTTAGGTCTATCGTCGATGAGGTTGGTCAGGATCTGCGCGCGCGGCTCAAAAAGGCTCGGGCACAGGCAACCGATGCAGTAAGTTTTATAGAGGCATGTTTTCGCGTTTATTTTGAATTTTATGCAGAGAATCCCAAAATTTTTCTCATGCTAAGGGCGAACCAAACTTATTCAGGTACATTTCTCGATGTCAATGACCACCAAGCACGCACCGGCTTAAATGAGCTTAAAGAAGATATTGTTGCGGCGATGGAAAGTGGCTTGCTTGTGAAGCAAGATGTTGATTTCCTCACAATTTCTATTGGTGGGGTCGCCTTTGCTTTGGTTGAGGAAATGATGCAACGTGACCCTGTCGACCCGAAAGCTGCAACAGAATTTGCCGTCTCCTTATTCGCGGCGGGCATGACCTTTGTTGGCTCGAAAAATATATAGTTTCGACAAGCGGCTTTAAATTCGCTACAAACTATCTAAGATAATTTTAAAGCTGGTTTTGAATTTTTGAAATTAGCAAAAATTCTATGGAGTATTTATGAGCGCACAAAAATTTATACTATCTGCTTTAAAGGCGATGCCGGCACCAATTTTAAGATTGCTAGCAGGAAAGCCGCTGGAAATTGATGGCTTTTCATTGGACCCTAATATCCAGATTTTAGCGAAAATGGCACCTCCAGCAAAAGAGCAATCATTAGAGGAATTACGCGCCTCGGTTCGTGAGACATTCAAAGTTCTGAATGCGCCACGTCGTGCCAATATTCGAACTGCGGATAAAGTCTATGACGCTAAGGCCGGCCCTCTTAAGGTGCGCGAATATGAACCGGTGGGACTGGGTGCAGATGCCCCCGCGATTTTATTTTTTCACCAAGGCGGATTGGTGCTGATGGATCTAGATACATGCGACACGTTTTGTACCGTGCTCGCTGACGAATGTAAGGCGCGCGTGATTTCTCTAGACTACAATCTATGCCCAGAAGTTGCATTTCCGGCACCCATCGAGGAGGGGATTGCGCTTTGGGATTATGTGCAAGAAAAGGCCGCGCACCTGGGCATTGATCCTAAGCGTGTCGCTGTTGCTGGTGACAGTGCAGGCGGTCTTATTTCAGCGAATATATGTTTAAAAGTCAAAGCCCGCCGGACCAAGGTTCAGCCTGCGGCGCAATTGCTTGTTTATCCTTGGGTATCGACCGATCTATCAAGCGGTGGGTCCTTGGAAACTTGTAAGGATTGCTTCCCCCTTAACTCTGAAACTATGGCCCTTTTTAATACAATCGTGTTCCCCGATGAGAAGGTACAAAAGTCCGCGCTTGCTAATCCATTAAGTGCGCGTAGTCTTAAAAATATGCCGCCCGCAATTATCGCGACTGCTGGGTTTGATCCCATTCGCGATCAAGGAAACGCTTATGCGGCCCGCCTCTTAGAGAACGATAACCATGTTGTCCATCACTGTTTTGGATCGCTGAGCCATAGTTTTGTAGGCATGGGCAATGTGAGCAAAGCGGCAGAAGAAGCCAGCGTTCAGATTGCTCAGGACTTAGCGGGCATACTTTAAGGCTGCTTTTTTAAGGCGTGTTTCCCCGCGACGGACCCATTCGATTGCCTGGTTTCTGGCTAGCCAAGTTGTGAGAGCGCGGGAAACCAGTCGAGGAGATAAGTGGCAAGAGCCTGCAGGCTGCCCGACATAATCAGCACCCCAGTCAAGACCAGCAAGCCTCCAGAGAGGCGCTCAACAAGTTTCATGTGGGTTTTAATGCGCTTACTCGTTGCAAGAAAACGGCTTACGCTCAATGCTGCAAGAATAAAAGGTATGCCAAGACCGGCCGCGTAAATAGCAAGAAGCGCCACACCTTGGAGCATAAATTCTTGTCCGGCGGCGATGGCAAGAATGCCGGCCAAAATTGGCCCAATGCAAGGTGTCCAGCCAAAAGCAAATGCAAGCCCAATAATATATGCGGCAATTAATTGTTGTGCTTTCGAGCGCGGGGATTGATCAACCGTACTCTTCACACGCACTTCGCGTGACAAAAAGCCAATCCGCAAGAGGCCCATCATATTGAGCCCGAAAACAATAATAATGGCACCCGCGATTTGGGCCAATATATCCTTTTGCCCCAATAGCAGGTTGCTCAATGCAGATGCAGATGCGCCCAAAATGATGAAGACGGTGCTGAAACCAAGAACAAAGAAAAATGTGCCATTCAAGACCCTGCGTTGCACATCTTTCTGATTGTCTTCATCTGTGAGCTCGTTGAAATTCAAACCCGCCGCAAAGCATAGGTAACCAGGGACAAGCGGTAAAACACATGGCGAAATAAAACTTAAAATACCCCCAGCTAAAGCAACAAGGCTTGCAAGATAAAAACTATCCATAATTGAGGTCTCCATGTTCGTTTTGGGTCATGTGTGCTGCTGCTGACCTGTAGGGGTGATTGTGATTAAATGCGCCGGAATAAAGTTGCAACACCCCAGCCCATGAACATCGCTAAGAAAACGCCCGTTAACCCATAAAGCAATGGCATTTCATGGGCTAGCATATGAAGAGTGCTCTCAATGCCATAAAAGTCGACCGCCAATGTGCTGGTCTGGGTGGCGGTGAGACGCCCATTCTCAAATAAGAAAAAGTCGATCTTATATTCTCCAAGAGGCACTTGGGTGGGAATTGTGATTTCACTGCGAAACAAACGCCCGCTGATAATTTGCACACCCATATCATCATCACGATAGAGGCCCTGCGCTTGTTTTAAACGAATATGGGCGGAGGCAAATTCAGCTAATTCGTCTTGTGTGAACGCGGCGTCAGTCGGTAAATGCTCGAGCTCTTGCACACCAAGCTCATGCAGAGCCAATGTCTTGGCAGGCGCAATTTCATTTAAAGGGCGATTGCTCGCAATGGAATAAAAGCTGGGCATTGCCCCAAATGTCATTTCAGTGCCGTTTAACCAGATGCCTGCCTGGTGTTCTTTTTTACGCAATAGGGCATTGATTGCAGGACCCCGAACAACAACGATCACATCGACTTGCGCAGATTGCCCAGCATTGTCAATTGCCCCAAATAATAGAATTTTATCGCCAGTGAAATTGGCTTCGATCGCAATTTGATCTTTAGATAAATCAGTCACAAGTTTGGCGCCGAAACTTGGTGTGGCCAAGCAAACAAAGAGGGCGGAGAGGGCAATAAGGATCTGCCTCATAAACCAATCCCTTTTTCAACAATAGAAAACAGCTCGTTTGGTTGACTTATTAAGTCATAGAGCATCTTAAGCCCAACCAGCAGAACAACGATGGCTAAAGCTGAGCGAAGTTGTTCTGCTTTTAGTCTTTGCCCAACACGTGCGCCAATTTGGGCGCCAATGGCGCCGCCGGTCATTAGGAGAATGGCCAAAACAATATCGACAGTTTGCGTGGTCACAGCATGCATAACGGTGACCGCTGCAGTGACAAATATAATTTGAAAAAGCGATGTGCCAATCACGACATTTGTTGGCATGCGCAATATGTAAATCATTGCAGGCACCATAATAAAGCCGCCACCAATGCCCATAATCGCAGCAAGTAAACCAACTAAAAAACCAATAAGAATTGGAGGATAGATGCTTATATAGAGTTTAGATTGACGAAATCGGATGCGGGGTGGCAAGCGCAACCACCAGCTATGCTGACCGGGTCTGCGCAAACTTAGCGTTCTGCCTTGGCGCGTCGCGCGCATAGACTGAATACTCTCCCTCAGCATTAAGCTGCCAATAATTGTTAAGAATAAAACATAGCTGATCGAGATTGTGGCATCGACTTTGCCGAGCATTAATAAATAACGAAATAAATAGACACCAGCGATGGACCCTAAAACCCCGCCCGTCATTAAGACTAAGCCCATGCGAATATCAACAGCGCGCTTTTGCCAATAGGCCAGCCCACCCGAAACAGAAGACGCTACGATTTGGTTGGCCTCTGTTGCAACCGCAATTGCCGGGGGTATGCCAGAAAAGATGAGGAGGGGAGTCATTAAAAAGCCGCCGCCAACGCCAAACATGCCCGAGGCAAAGCCAACCAACCCACCCATACCAAGCAGGGCGAAAATATTGGCGCTTATTTCAGCAATCGGAAGATAGATTTGCATGTTTCAAGGGACTCTCATGCGGCTCATTTGCAACGTTACAAGATTAATCCCCTAGCATGTTCGCTGGGATTTGCATAGCACACTTGACCTTTTGTTCAGGCTTTGTCATGTCAGTCTATCGAGTTGGAGTTGTTTTATGAGCACATATCAAAAGTCACCCATGCGTCGCATCAGTCTTAACGGCTATGATGGCAAAATTTCTGTTTGCTATTGGGCCGGGCCTGAAGGTGCCCCAGTCTTGCATTGGGCACATGCAAATGGGTTTAACGGCCAGACATATGCGCCATTATTAGCAAAATTATCTGAGCATTTTCATGTCTATGCCGCTGATGCCCGAGGTCACGGTAAATCCACCTTGGTTGCAGATCCGGACCATCATTTTGGTTGGGACATCTACCGCGATGATTTGGTTTCCTTGTTATATCAATTGCGCGCGCGCCATGCTGGTGCCCCTTTGATTTTGGGCGGCCACTCAATGGGTGGTTGTGTTTCCATCATGGCAGCAGCCAAAGAGCCGCGTTTGGCACAAGGCATGGTGGTCGTTGACCCTGTCATTATACCGCATAGTTTCAAATTGATTATGGCTTTGGGGGGCGTGTTCAATCTTCAAATAGGGGGGGGTCATAAACTGGCCGCCATGTCCCGAAAAAGAAGGGCGGCATGGCCAGATGCCAAAACAATTACCGCCGCCTATAAAGGCCGTGGCGCTTTCACGAGCTGGAAACAGGAGTTTCTGACGGCTTATGTCAAAGGCGGCACCTTAAAAACCGATGATGGAATTCGATTGGCATGTGCACCGAATTGGGAGGCTGCAAATTTTGCCTATCAAGGTCATGACAGTATCACGCCGGTCAAAAAACTTGCTGTCCCCTTTCGCCTCTTAGTGGCCGAACATGGGTCAACAACACGCGGAATTGAAGCTTTTAAAAATAATCCTCACGCCCAAAACATTATGACAGTTCCAAACAGTACACATTTTCTGCCAATGGAAATGCCCGAGCGCGTCATTGAGGCATTTAATAACCTTGCCAATAGATTAGGCCTTCTATAAAGCCGTTCGTTTTTTAGCGGGGAATAACATCCTTTATAAACGCACCATAGCCCGCCGCTTCCATCTCTTCTAATGGAATAAACCGAAGAGCCGCTGAGTTCATGCAATAGCGTAATCCTGTTGGTGCCGGCCCATCATCAAAAACATGGCCCAAATGGCTATCGCCATAGCGGGATCGAATTTCTGTTCTGGGCAGGATGAGTTTCCAGTCCGTGCGCTCAACAATGTATCCTTTATCGAGCGGCTGCGTGAAAGAGGGCCAACCTGTGCCGCTATCATATTTGTCTCGCGATGAAAACAAAGGCTCTCCCGAGACAATATCGACATAGATCCCCTGCTTTTTGCTATTCCAGAAATTATTCTCATAGGGCTTTTCTGTGCCATCATTCTGAGTGACATAAAATTGGACGGGATTAAGTTTTTCCCGCAAGACATCCGGCGCTGGTTTTTGAAAACGCGTCCATGGCGCTGGTGATAAGCTCGTCTCTGCAACGATTTTGCTGGGCGCGAGACAAATTGCCACAAGACAGACGCAGATAATTTTTAAATTTAGAAGATTGCGCGTCATCGCTTTACCCCTTTATCGGCTTATAAGCCAGAATACCGCAGAAATAGGCCGGTTTTGACGAATATCAAGGGTAATTTGGGGGAAGATAGAATTATTTGTCGCCCGAATTTTTGATTTTATTATTATT
>CBFHLW010000052.1:0-11521 GCA_965656805.1 Alphaproteobacteria bacterium | reverse complement strand
AAGCAACAAGTGAAAAGCGTTGCCCAAATTGCCGTTCTCCGCGATCGCTCATTCACCCAGAATGGTGGCGGCTTAGTATAGCGCATATCGATTGTGATGCATTTTACGCCGCAGTGGAAAAACGCGACCGACCAGAGCTTGCTGACAAAGCCGTGATCATTGGCGGTGAACATAGAGGTGTGGTATCCACAGCTTGTTATAAAGCTCGGATTCACGGCGTACATTCAGCCATGCCTATATTTGAGGCAAAAAAACGTTGTCCGGACGCTATCATTATAAAACCTAATATGGCGCTTTATAATCGCGTTGGATACGACATCCGGGACATGATGTGCGCGCTAACCCCTTTGGTTCAGCCGCTCTCAATTGATGAAGCTTTTCTTGACCTAAGTGGGACAGAAAAGCTACATCACGCCCCTCCTGCGCTGACGCTCGCAAAATTGGCTCAACGAATCGAAAGAGAAGTTAAGATCACTGTCTCTGTTGGCTTAAGCCATAATAAGTTTTTAGCAAAGCTGGCATCGGATCTCGATAAACCGAGAGGATTTTCAGTCATTGGCGTTGAAGAAACCATAGAACGACTTGCCTCTATGCCTGTGTCAAAAATCTGGGGCGTTGGCAAAGCCAGTCAAGAACGACTTGCGAGAGACGGCATTACGCTTATCGGGCAAATTCAATCCATTCCAATTCATGACATGGCAAAACGTTATGAGAGCACGGGGTTACGTCTTGCAGAATTATCGCGCGGCATTGACCGCCGTCCGATCAATCCAATCAGAGAAACAAAATCAATTTCTAGTGAAACAACTTTTGACAAAGACATTAAAGATATTGAAACTCTCCAAAAACACCTCTGGCAACTTTCCCAAAAAACGGCAAAAAGATGCAAACACCAGTGTCTTGCTGGAAAAACCATCATACTGAAGGCAAAAACAGATAGATTTACAACGCTAACACGCAGTCAAACCCGACACAGCCCAACCCAATTAGCTGAAGCAATCTATGAAGATGGACAGGTACTGCTTAAGCAACTTCTTCTTGACCGCCCAAATGATTATTTTAGATTAATTGGCATTGGTCTCTCACAAATCGTTACGGCAGATCAAAGTGATATACCTGATCTTGCCGAACCCGAAAGACACAAAAAAATTACGACAGAAAGAACGATTGATAAAGTACGAGAAAAATTTGGTGATAATTCAATTCGCAAAGGGCGTGATTTGATCTAGTTTAAATAAATGTAATAATAAAGATGTTGTCATTCAGCATTCAACACAGGGATCATTAAAATGACGGAAAACTGTTCAGTAACAGCGTTTTTAAAGGAAAATAATCTGGTTTTACCGACTCCTAAAGTCGGGCTGGCAAATTATGTTCCCTACCGACAAAGTGGCAATCAATTATACATCTCTGGACAAGGACCTATATTTGAAACTCAAGAAATTATTGGTAAATTGGGTGACGATTTAAGTTTAGAAAAAGGATATAAGGCAGCCCAATTATGTGCACTTAACATTCTAGCGCAATTAGCGGCGGCATGTGACCATGACTTTAGTCGTGTTAAAGCATGTATCAAGCTTGGTGGATTCGTAAATGCCGCTCCAACCTTCACTGATCACCCGCAAGTCATTAACGGTGCATCTGATCTTATTGTGAACGCATTAGGTAATGTCGGGCAACATACGCGTTTTGCAGTTGGTGTCCCAAGTCTACCTCGCGGTTGGGCTGTTGAGATTGATGCCCTATTCGATCTTGCGCCCTAGCATATGTTGCAAGTAGAACCCATATTTAAGATTAGGCGGTTACTCAGCGTTCAAGATCTACCCGCCGATCAATGGAACAAATGTGCAAATCCAAATCACAGACCATATAATCCCTTTCTTGACCATGCATTTTTCTCTGCGGTTGAAGAGAGCGGATCAGCGTGTCCAAAAACAGGCTGGCATGCTCACCACTTGGTTCTCACTGAAAACGATATTGCCGTTGCTATTTTTCCTCTTTATCTTAAATCTCACTCTCAGGGTGAATATATTTTCGATCATATATGGGCGGATGCATTTCATCGGGCTGGCGGTGATTACTACCCAAAACTCCTCTCAGCAATACCCTTTACACCCGCAACAGGTGACAGATTACTCACAAGCGCCATAGACCCTACCCGTGCTAAGGAACAAGCACGTGCGCTCTTGCGAGCGTGCGAGAGCACCCTTATTGAAAATAATATTTCGTCACTTCACATCAACTTTATACCCGAAGAGACATGGCATTTTCTCGGTGAGGAAGGTTATTTGCTCCGAAAGGATCAACAATTTCATTGGGAAAATAATCAGTATGGCTCCTTTGAGGATTTCTTGAATGCATTGGCTTCGCGAAAGCGTAAGAATATCAAGAAAGAACGCGCCAAAGCCCTAGAAAATGGCATTACCGTCGAGTGGCTGACAGGAGAGACCCTAACAAACGAGCATTGGGATGCATTTTATGGTTTTTACCTAGATACAGGTCATCGCAAATGGGGAACACCTTATTTAACACGTGCTTTTTTTACTCATATCCAAGAAACTATGCGTGAGCAAACCCTGCTCGTTATGGCTAAGCGGGACGGCAGATATATTGCCGGGGCACTTAACTTTATCGGCGAAGACACGCTGTTTGGACGCAATTGGGGGTGTCTTGAAGACCACCCATTTTTACATTTTGAGCTCTGTTATTATCAGGCCATCGACTTTGCAATTGACCGAGGATTAAAGTTTGTTGAAGCTGGAGCACAGGGCACTCATAAAATTGCGCGCGGATACGCTCCGCGAACAACCTATTCAGCGCATTTTATTACCCATGAAGGCCTCAGAGAAGCGATCGCACGCTATCTCGATGAAGAACGACAATATATAGATAATGACATCAAGGCTCTAAGCCAATACACACCGTTTAAAAAAAGCGCCAATGAAGAAGAGGAAGAAAATGATTAAGCTAAGCGATCCATATGACGAGCAAAATATCTTTGCCAAAATATTACGTGGTGACTTACCCGCTATTAAAATTTATGAAGATGATGAAACCTTGGCATTCATGGATATTATGCCCCAAGTTGACGGCCATGTGTTGGTCATCCCGAAACGACCAGCCGTCCATCTTTTGACGTTACCAGACGATGTTGCTGGAGCTGTGCTAATCACGACACGCAAAGTCGCTGATGCTGTTCACAAATCCATGGGCGCGGATGGTATTATGATTGCACAGTTAAGCGGTTCGGATGCTGGACAGACAGTCCCACATTTTCACATTCATATTTTGCCACGTCACGATGGCATTGACCTGTCATTTCACGCGCGCGATGTTGCAGACATGGAAGAACTTTCCGCAATTGCAGATAAAATTAGGGCTGAGCTCTAAGAAAAATTAACCTTTCATTTTCTCAGTTTTTTTACTCGGCTTTTTCGGTGAAGACGATGCCTCCCTATGAGGCTCAACTTTAATCATAATCTTATTATCTTTGTCCAAATCAATGCTCGCAACACCACCAGAGGTCAAGTCACCAAAGAGTAATTGATCTGCCAACGGTTTCTTTAAGTGCTCTTGGATTAAACGGGCCATAGGACGCGCACCCATTTTGGGGTCATAGCCCTCTTTAACAAGCCAGCGCAACGTTTTATCGGAGACATCAAGAATGACATTACGATCAGCAAGTTGACTTTCAAGCTCAAGAATAAATTTCTCAACCACGCGCGAGATGATCTCAGGAGATAAGCCACTAAAGGCCACAATGGCATCAAGCCTATTACGGAATTCTGGTGTGAATGTCCGGTTAATTGCCTCGAGATCCTCGCCTTCGCGTTGCTCTCGGCCAAAGCCCATAGGCGCACGTGCCATATCTGATGCACCGGCATTACTGGTCATAATGAGAATAACATTTCTAAAATCGACTTTACGGCCATTTGCGTCGGTTAATGTACCGTGATCCATAACTTGCAGTAAGACATTGAACAAATCAGGATGAGCTTTTTCAATTTCATCCAATAACAAAACACAATGTGGGTTTTGATCAATACCATCTGTCAATAAACCGCCTTGATCATAGCCGACATATCCTGGAGGCGCACCAAGAAGCCGCGAAACGGTATGGCGCTCCATATATTCAGACATATCGAATCGAAGAAGGTTCACCCCTAAAATACTTGCTAATTGACGCGCAACCTCTGTTTTACCAACTCCGGTTGGCCCAGAGAAAAGATAATTGCCAATCGGTTTGTTTGGATCGCGCAATCCAGCCCTTGAAAGCTTGATGGCAGAGGATAAAGCCTCGATTGCATCATCCTGTCCATATACAACACGCTTTAAGTTAACGCTAAGATCACGCAGTTTTTCTGTATCATTTTTAGAAACGCTTTTAGCGGGAATGCGCGCCATGGTCGAAATCACAGCCTCAATTTCCCTCACACCAATTGTTTTACGTCTTTTGGAAGGTGACAATAGCATTTGCGCCGCACCAACTTCATCTATGACATCGATTGCTTTATCTGGTAGCTTACGATCCGCCATATAACGAGATGATAACTCAACAGCGGCTTTGATAGCATCATTGGTGTAACGCACATTATGATAATCTTCAAAACTCGGCTTAAGCCCTTTTAAAATCTTAATTGTGTCATGGACGCTGGGTTCATTCACATCAATTTTCTGAAAGCGACGCGCAAGTGCGCGGTCTTTCTCAAAGTGCTGCCGATATTCTTTGTAAGTGGTTGATCCCATGCATCTTAATCCACCATTTTGCAAAGCAGGTTTTAGCAGATTAGACGCATCCATCGCGCCCCCTGAGGTTGCGCCAGCACCAATGATGGTATGAATCTCATCAATGAACAAAATGGCTTCAGGCATCTCTTCAAGCTCAGCCATAACTTGCTTTAACCGCTCTTCAAAGTCACCGCGATAACGTGTACCAGCCAGCAAGACGCCCATATCTAAGGAATATATAACATTATCCATAAGCACATCTGGCACATCATTCTCTACAATACGCCGAGCTAGGCCTTCTGCAATTGCAGTTTTACCAACGCCAGGATCACCAACCAACAAAGGGTTATTCTTATTGCGACGACATAATATTTGGATCGCGCGCTCAACTTCTTTTTCACGACCAATCAGGGGGTCAATCTTTCCAGACCGCGCTTTATCATTGAGATTAACGCAGTAAGCATCAAGCGCCTCTCCATCGCCTGCGAGATGCGCAGACTCGTCATCATCTAAAGCACCGCTCACAGGACGAGCTTCAGATGCGCCTGGGCGCTTGGAAACTCCGTGTGAAATAAAATTCACAGCATCATAACGCGTCATTTCCTGCTCTTGCAAGAAATAGGCGGCGTGGCTCTCGCGTTCGGCAAATAGAGCAACAAGCACATTTGCGCCAGTCACCTCGTCACGACCAGATGACTGAACATGGATCACAGCGCGTTGAATAACACGTTGAAAGCCAGCTGTTGGCTTGCACTCCTCTTGGGCATCAATAATCAGTCCAGTTAATTCTTCTTCGATATAATGGCGAAGTTGGTCAACAAGAATATCGACATCTACCGCACATGCGACAAGAACCGAACGTGCATCTTCTTCATCAGTCAGTGCGAGCAATAAGTGTTCTAATGTTGCAAACTCGTGTTTATGCTCATTGGCATAGCTCAATGCGCGGTGCAAACTTAATTCAAGTTCTTTTGAAAACGCTGGCATTTAATCGCCCTTTCTAGCTTACGAACAAGCCTAATCTTTCTCCATAGTACATTGCAAGGGATGTCCGTGATGGCGCGCCAAATCCATCACCTCAGAGACTTTGGTCTCAGCCACCTCAAACGTATATACACCGCAAATTCCGACACCATTTTGATGCACATGCAGCATAATTGTCGTGGCTTCTTCCAAACTTTTCTGGAAGAAAGCTTGCAAGACATGAATAACAAATTCCATTGGCGTAAAATCATCATTCAATAAGACAACCTTATACATTGACGGTTTCTTCGTCTTTGTACGGGTCTCTAATATGACGCCCGTCTGTCCATCATTGGGGTTGTCTCCCCTTTTTTCTGGCCCTGAATATTCCATTTTCACCACAAGTCTATTTTGCCATTGGCAATCTTTAAATATTTGAAAAACACTTATCCACCACTCGCCAAACCATATGAGACGTCAAAATTGTGAGGAAATCAACCTTTGGCTTGTTACCTACTTTATGTAAGGCGCTTATTCACAATCACAAGGTGCAAATTCTCATTTTGCTCTGAATTGTGGTGCATTTTTTGCATTATTATTTGCTTATATGGGTATGATTTACCACAATATGGGCAGTTAAGGTCGTCGTTTCGCCTCAACGTTAAGCGTTAGAAGTTAAGTGTAAGAGTTTTCCAAAGAATAATGATAAAAGTTTTAATAATATTGTGTATTTCGTTGTTTATGAGCGGTGTTTCTGCCCAAGCGGCACCAACACGTGCAAATATCGTTATCGATGGACATAGCGGCAAAATTCTCTCGCGCTACCGGCCTGATCAAAAACTTTATCCCGCCTCCCTCGTAAAACTCATGACGATCTATCTCGTGCTTGAGGAAATAGAAGCTGGTCGGGCAACACTTGAGACTAAGATGAAAGTTTCAGCACGTGCTGCAAAACAACCTCGGAGCAAACTCTATTTGCGCGAGGGTGAAAAAATTACCATTAAACTTGCCTTAGAAGCACTAATTGTCCGTAGCGCCAACGATGTCGCAATGGTGGTGGCTGAGCATATTGCTGGTGACGATGAGGCTTTTGTACACCGCATGAACCTAAAGGCCAGAGAATTGGGTATGCTCGATACGAGATTCGCAAATCCATCAGGTCTATACAATTGGAACCAAGTTTCAACAGTTCGCGACATGGCTCGGCTAGCCCGCGCTTTATTGCGTGGCTTTCCAAACTTTAAACCGTCTTGGTCACAAACGACAATGTTCTATCGTGGAAAGCGCTTTAGCTCTCACAATAATGTCCTTCGCCAAATTAAAGGCGCCATTGGTATGAAGACAGGATATATTCGAGCTTCGGGCTATAATGTTGTTGCTGTGACAGAACGCGAAGGGCGCCAATTAATCGCCGTTATAATTGGTGGCAAGACCGCGATAGATCGAGACCGTTTAGCCAAAGCTTTAACCGAAACAAACATTCACCGGGCAAGCATTCAAAAGACATTAACAGTTGCGCAACCCCTGCCGCGCCCAAAACACATAGCCCCAACGCGCCCCTCTAAGCAGAGTGCACAAAATTCGATCCACGATCTAACAAAAACAGTAAGCCAAACAGCATCAACATCAATCAAACCACCATTGCCTCTCATTACTAGCATAGCTCAATCAGCATCAAAATGTAGGGATATGTCGCCTCAAACACAAAGTGCCGGATGGTCGGTCCAATTAGGTGCTTATGAAAGTCAAAGACAGGCTGCTCAACGAATTGAAACGATTCAGAGCTCGCATCAGCGCCTTACGGCAAATGCATCGGCTTATGTGCCAAGCATAGATTGCAATGGACAGCGTCTTTACCGAGCACGCATTGCAGGCCTAACTGAATCCAGTGCCAAAAACTTATGCGCAAAAATGTTACGTAATGGAAGCGGCTGTTTCGCACTCGCGCCCTAACTTAAATCCTGCGCATCATTTTAGAGTAGCTCTTATAACTTAATAGCTAATTAATGATTTAATAAAAAATCTCGAGCGGCATTGAGCTGTTTGGTTAGAAACTCAGTGCCGCCATGGTCAGGATGTAGTTTCTGAATTAAACGTTTATAAGCGGCTTCAATATCAGCATTTGTCGCATAATTATTAAGCCCAAGAACCTCAAGAGCTTGCGCTCTGGATTGTATCAATTGCGACTGCCCTGAAGGAGATGAGCGGCTTGTTTTACCTTCCTCCTGAGCGCCATTGACGGCCTGTTCACGAAATAATCTAATTAAAACGCCACCCAATCCAAATGCCAAGCCAATAGCAAGGCCAACGCGTCCTGCGAAAAATAGAATGACAGTTATAATAGCGCCACCAAGAGCCGCGCTCCATAAAATAAGGGTTTTTGCCGCCCCAGGCTGCATCCTCGAAAACTGAAAAGCAAAAACAAGTAACAATCCTAAAACCGCAATCCCTAAGATGAAATATCCCATATTAGACCTGCACACCCGGTAGTTGTAATTCTTTAATAATATTACGAATTTCGGCTCGAGCTGCAACATGCGACATTGTGAGATTCGCATTCGCTTCGTTTTCGGTGAGGTCGAGCAATGTTAGCCCTGCTGGAAACATCTCCCGAAAAATTACGCGCTCGGATAATCCTGTGACCACTCTAAATCCCAATCGCTTAGACAAAATATTAAGTGCTGTTTCTACACGTTCGCGATTGCGTGCAAATAAATGACTGGTTCGGTTTTTCATCACGACCCAATCAATCATGCCTTGATCGGCCTGCATCCGTGCTTTGCGACATTCCCACACCATGTCAGAATAAATACTTGGCTTACCAACCTCCAAAGTATCTGGATCAACATGAGCCAGAAGGTCAAAGTCAACAAAACTATCATTGATAGGTGAAATCAATGTGTCTGCCGTAGCGTGACCAAGACGTGATAAATAGGAGTCTGCACCAGGGCAATCCACCACCACAAAGTCACTGGTTGCACGCAAATGACCCATTGCACTTGCAAACATATCTTGGTCTTGCCCCCGTAACTCAGCGACAGTGTTTCCAGTTGCCGGTTCTAAAACCACATGTTCAGATAAAGGTGTTTTCCGACGATCCCCCCAACGCTTTCTGTTTTCGACATATCGCGTAAATGATTGCTGGCGAATATCGAGATCAAGTGTGCCCACTTTATAGCCCTTTCCTAAGAGGAAAGCGGCTAAATGCATGGCTGTTGTCGTTTTGCCAGCACCACCCTTTTCATTTCCAACAACAATTACATGAGTTCGATCAGTAATTTTGTTTTCGCTCATAAACACTCCAAGTCGATAGTTTAACGCTTTGTTCTATCCATGATCTAATTCTTACTCGAAAAAACATATTTATATAGGTAAAAATTGACTGTAAATTTTAGTTAGTCACGCTATGTTCGCCTCATGTTAAAGAACCAAAGCATAATTGTTACGGGCGCTGCTGGCGGAATCGGTCAGGCTATTACGCGTCGTTTACTTGATCAGGGGGCTAAACTCGCGCTTTTTGAGCGTAATGAAGCACTCTGCGAAGCTGCACGCCAGGGATTGCCTACAACTGCAGATGTCATATGCATCACGGCTGATTTTGCAGAACCTCAGGCTATAGAACAAGGCGTCGCAAAAGCAGCTTCCCATATGGGCAGCATATCAGGTCTTGTAAATAACGCTGCCATTTTATGTTCAGATGATAGTAATCCGTGCTCAACATCCCTCGAAAGCTTTGAGAAAACGCTCCAAATTAATGTTACTGGCGCATTCTTGATGTGCAAGCATGTCCTACCGCATATGATGGCCAATGGCGGTTCTATTGTTACACTCTCATCGGTTGTTGCCCATGCGGCCTCAGCTACACCACAAATAGCATATACAACCAGCAAAGGTGCCCTTGAGGCAATGACACGAGAAATCGCCATTGCTTATGCAAGGCATAATATTCGCGCCAATTCAGTCGCTCCAGGGCCTGTAAGAACCGCGCGTACAGCGCACTATTTTGACACGGAAGAAAAATGGGAAAAGCGCCGTCGCCATATACCGGCAGGCCGCCTTGGTCAAACCAAAGAAGTTGCTGCTTTGGTGGCGTATCTTTTAGGTCCTGATGCCGCTTATATGACTGGCGGTGTTTACCCTATCGATGGGGGAATTTCTGCAGCCTATGTGGTTGATGACACCATTATACCAAAGGAATGATGAGCGTGACCGATAATCCTAATAATGCAAAAATCGTTTCACCTATTGATGGCAGTATCTATGCCCAAATACCCTATACCCAAAATGTTGCGGTTCAATCCGTTCTCTTGAAAGCCCAAACGGCGCAGGCAGAATGGGCAAAACAACCCATCTCATTCCGCGCTAAACTTTGCCGCTCCTTTATTGCTCACTTGGTTGGTCAAGCACCGACATTGGGAGAAGAGCTAACCTGGCAAATGGGGCGCCCTATTGCCTATTCACCCAAAGAGATTTCTGGCGGTTTTAAAGAACGCGCAGATTATATGATCGAAATTGCCCCGGAAGCTCTGGCAGACTTTAAACCCTTGCCCAAAGCAGATACAGAACGTTTTATTCGGCCAATGCCCTTGGGGGTGGTTTTTGTAATTGCAGCATGGAACTACCCTTATCTAATCGCGGTCAACTCGATCATTCCAGCACTCATGGCAGGCAATAGCGTCGTATTAAAGCACGCCCAACAAACCCTCCTTGTCGGCGAAGCGTTGGCCATGGCGGCGCAAGCAGTCGGTTTTCCCGAGGGCTTATTCACGCATTTGGTTCTTACACATGCACAATCTTCAAAACTCATTGGTGCCCCTGAAATCGCCCATGTCAGCTTTACGGGTTCTGTTGCAGGTGGACGGGCCGTCCAAGCAAGCGCACAAAATCATTTTATTAATGTTGGTCTTGAGCTTGGCGGGAAAGACCCCGCCTATGTGCGCGCTGATTCGAATCTTGAAACTGCTGTGAACAGCCTTGTCGATGGTGGATTCTTCAATAGCGGTCAATCATGCTGTGGTATTGAACGCATTTATGTCGACGAAAATATTTATGATGCTTTTCTCGAATGCGCTATTGCTATCACGCAAAAATATAAACTGGGAAACCCGCTTAACCCGACAACCACTCTTGGGCCGGTCATCAACAAAAAAACAGCTGAGAACATTCAAGCCGATATTGATGCCGCGTGCCATCAAGGCGCATCGGCTCTAATCAACCCAAAGCAATTCCAAGAAGTCCAAAATCCGACTGGCACCTATATGGCGCCACAAATTCTCATTAATGTCGACCACTCAATGCGAATTATGAGCGAAGAAACATTCGGCCCCGTCATCGGTATTATGCCCGTTAAAAATGATGATCACGCCATCCAGCTGATGAACGATAGCCCTTACGGACTAACCGCTTCAGTATGGACACAAGACCGAGATGCTGCACTTGCCATTGGCGCACAAATAAAGACAGGTACTTTTTTCATGAACAGATGCGACTATCTCGATCCAGCCTTGGGATGGACAGGTGTCGGCGATACCGGGCGCGGCGTCACTCTATCGCATCTTGGATATGGCCAATTAACCCGTCCCATGAGCTTTAACTTTAACCTTGGGGCTTAAGCAAATGTCCAATACAATTATTGTCCATAATATTAATGGAATGCGCGATATTGTTCGAGATTGGCAAAAAAGTGGATTAAAAGTGGGCCTTGTGCCAACAATGGGCGCGCTCCATGACGGCCACCTCTCACTGGTAGAAGCATTATCCCATAAAGCAGATAGAATTATTGTCTCCATCTTTGTGAATCCAACGCAATTCTCTGCCCATGAAGATTTAG
>CBFHLW010000051.1:0-11671 GCA_965656805.1 Alphaproteobacteria bacterium | reverse complement strand
CATCGCGTTCAAGGCCAATGGAGATGGCAAAATGGGGTATGCCATGAAGAAAGTTTGTTGTGCCGTCTAATGGATCTATGATCCATCGATGCGTCTTATCTTGGCCTTCAATGAGGCCGTTTTCTTCCATTAAAAATCCATAGCCTGGGCGAGCTCGGCTCAGCTCTTCAAATAGTGTTTTTTCTGCTTTGAGGTCGGCATTGGAAACAAAATCTCCAGGCCCCTTGCTGGAAACTTGTAGATTTTCAACTTCACCAAAGTCGCGGCGAAGATTTCGCGCTGCTTTTTCAGCAGCACCAATCATGACATTCATGACGGGGGATTGATGCGCCATTAATCAGCCCGCCTTAAATAGGTGAGCTCTTCAGTATCCACAACGATTTTATCGCCTGTACCAACAAAAGGTGGCACCATCACCCGCACACCATTATCGAGTATTGCTGGTTTATATGATGAGGTAGCTGTTTGGCCTTTAACAACTGGTTCAGTCTCGGAAATCTCAAGGGTTACTTGAGAGGGAAGGCGGATGCCAATTGGCATGCCTTCGTGATCTTCAACCACCACCATCATACCATCTTGTAAGAAGCTTGCACGCTCGCCGATGAAATCTTTAGCAAGCTCGATTTGTTCGTATGAATTTGTGTCCATAAAGGTCAGCATGCCATCAACTTCATAGAGATATTGATAATCTCTTTGTTCCAAGCGCGCCCGTTCAACGGTTTCTGAGGAGCGAAATCGCTCATTCAGTTTAGAGGATGTGACCAAATTTTTGAGTTCAACTTGAGCAAATGCGCCCCCTTTACCGGGTTTAACATGCTGGACTTTAACCGCAACCCAAAGTGCATCATTGTGTTTAATAACATTGCCTGGGCGAATTTCATTTCCGTTAATTTTCATTGTTATACCTTTTGCAGAACAGTTTCAGTCTGATAGCACTCAATCTTCCAAAAAACAAAGACTAAGAATGCGGTTTTGGTTTATTTGGCTTTCTCAAAGAGGACATTGAACTCTTTGACAGCTTGAGCAGGACCACTATCATGTCCCCATATACCATTGCTGACAGCAAGAAAGTCTGCGCCAGCAGTGATAAGGGTTGATGCATTTTGTGTCGTGATGCCGCCAATCGCAACGCAAGGCAATGTGGCAACTTCCTGCCACCAGCTTAAAATTTCTGGCTCGCATTTGCTGGATGTTTGTTTGGTTATTGTATCAAAGAATGCCCCAAAGGCGACATAATCGGCATCATCTTCCCCCGCTAACATCGCCAAATGTCGTGAGTTATGACAGGTGACACCGATGATTTTATTTTTCCCGAAAAGCTGACGCGCCTCTTTGCACGTCATATCATTTTGTCCAATATGGCAACCATCTGCTTGTGTTTGTATGGCCAGGTCAGGGCGGTCATTTAAAAGAAATGCAACATCATATTCTTGCGTGATAGGAATGAGCTTTTCGCAGGCACGTAAAATATCATCATCGCTAAGCGGAGTGGTGTCATCGGATTTTAAACGGAGCTGAAAGCTTGCAACATCACCAGCATCTAAGGTTTGTTGAAGGGTTTTTGCAAAAGACTCGAGTTCTATGCGCGGCGGGCTAATAATGTAGAGACGACAGTTCGACATTTATTGCCCAGTTTGGCCACGGTGGCGTAATTTATGGTCAGCAAGGACACATGCCATCATTGCTTCTCCAACAGGCACGGCGCGAATACCTACGCAAGGGTCATGTCGTCCTTTGGTAATAATGTCATGTTCTTTGCCGGCTTCATCAATTGTTTTACGCGGGGTTAAAATAGAAGATGTTGGTTTAACTGCGAAGCGCACAACAAGGTCTTGTCCAGTGGAAATACCACCTAAAACACCGCCAGCATTATTACTTAAAAATTGTGGGCCTGTTTCACCCGAGCGCATCTCATCGGCATTTTCTTCACCAGATAGACTGGCGGCTTCAAATCCATTGCCAATTTCAACACCTTTAACGGCATTAATACTCATCATTGCTGCAGCAAGGTCAGTGTCGAGTTTAGCGTATATGGGCGCTCCCCAGCCAGCAGGCACACCGCGTGCGATCACTTCAATGACAGCGCCACAAGAAGAGCCTGTTTTGCGCACGCCATCTAGATAGGTTTCCCATTCTTTTGCGGCGATAGGGTCTGGGCACCAAAAAGGATTTTGTGTTATTTCGTTCCAATCCCAGCGGCTGCGGTCAATCTTATGCGGTCCCATCTGAACCAAAGCGCCTGTGATCGTGATTCCGTCTAGAACTTTGCGCGCAATACCGCCTGCGGCAACCCGCGCCGCCGTTTCACGAGCTGATTGCCGCCCGCCTCCTCGAAAATCACGAATGCCATATTTTTCTTGATAAGCAAAATCGGCATGACCTGGGCGATATTTGTCTTTTATATCACCATAGTCCTTCGAGCGTTGATCTGTGTTCTCGATTAAAAGCTGTATGGGTGTGCCTGTTGTGACTTGGTCTCCGGTTTCTGGATCTATGAAAACGCCTGAGAGAATTTGAACTTGGTCTGGCTCTTGGCGTTGTGTCGTGAAACGATTTTGACCTGGTCGGCGCTGGTCTAGCCAATGTTGTATTTCACCCTCTGTGATGGCGAGCCTTGGAGGTGCGCCATCTACGACACAGCCAATAGCTTTGCCGTGGGATTCACCCCAAGTCGTTACGCGAAATAAGTGGCCAAATGTATTATGCGACATGCCCGCGCTTAGTCCTTTTCAACGATTGTCATGCCCGTGGCATTGTAACCAGCATCAACATGGTGGTTTTCACCAGTTACGCCTGCCCCAAGATCAGAGAGCAGATATAGGGCAGAATTACCGACTTCTTCAATTGTCACATTGCGACGAAGGGGAGCATTTTCCTCACTCCAATTTAGCATCATGCGCATACCAGAAATACCTGCTGCGGCGAGTGTTTTGATCGGCCCTGCAGAAATTGAGTTTACGCGAATATTTTTAGGCCCTAAATCTGCAGCAAGATATCGAACGCTAGCTTCTAGTGCAGCCTTCGCAACGCCCATCACATTGTAGTGGGGGATAACTTTTTCGGCACCATAATAGGATAGAGTGACCATAGACCCGCCATCAGTCATGAGGGCTTCGGCCCGTTTGGCGATTGCCGTGAATGAGTAGCATGAAATATTTAAACTCATTTGAAAATTGGCTGGGGATGTGTCGACGTAACGGCCGGCAAGTTCGTCTTTATCAGCAAATGCGATGGCATGAACGACGAAATCAATTTTACCCCATTTTTCTTTTAAGATAGCGAACACATTGTCCATGCTTGCCTCATCCGTAACATCACAAGGTAAAATGATTGAGCTCTTGACGCTTTCTGCCAACGGCGTTACACGACGTTTTAGTGCTTCGCCTTGATATGTAAAGGCGATTTCAGCGCCAGCATTTGCACAAGCTTGGGCAATGCCCCAAGCAATCGAGCGTTGATTTGCGACGCCCATAATAAGTCCGCGTTTGCCTTGCATGAGTTGTGTCATAATAACCCCCGTAAAAAGTAATTTCTATGGTATAAACTGGGTTGCCGATAATGCCCAGCGTTGTTTTTATGTTGGCATTGAAGATTTAAACTATTTGAGCATCAGATAATATCGGTGTGCAAGCATTTATGATAAATCATCAGATTGAGGAAGTAATTGATGGCTGAAGAGACATTCTTATTAGATTTTGATCATCCGCCCGTGGATCCTTTCCCTTTGTTTAATCGTTGGTTAGGTGACGCTGAGGCTCATGAAATAAATGATCCTAACGCTATGTCATTGGCAACGGTTGATGCAGCTGGCTTGCCTAATGTGCGTGTTGTTCTGCTCAAGGGCCATGATGCGCGTGGCTTTGTTTTTTATACAAATTTAGAGAGTCAAAAAGGCCAGGAAATAGAGGCCCATGCGCAAGCAGCTCTCAACTTCCATTGGAAATCGCTACGACGGCAAATTCGGTTGCGCGGGCATTTAGAAGCGGTGAGTGATCAAGAAGCCGATGATTATTATCATTCTCGCCCCCGGCAAAGCCAGCTTGGGGCTTGGGCGTCTGAGCAGTCGCGCCCGGTTGAGAATAGGGTTGCATTAGAGCATGCTTTTAAAGAGATTGAGAATATATATAAAAATGAAGAAATTATTCCGCGACCGCCGCATTGGTCTGGTCGTCGTCTTGTGCCGAGCATGATTGAGTTTTGGGAAGATGGGGCGCATCGATTGCATAATCGGGTCCGCTATCAACGCGACGGTTCGGCCTGGGTCGTCCAACGGCTTTATCCCTAAATGTCATCATGAATAATAAGAACGAAATATTAGAACGTGCCACAAATGATTTGGCTTATAAAAGTCGCCAAATACAACTCGCGAGCAGTTTGGCTGTCATAGTCGCGCTCTCCTTGATTGGACTCAAAACCTATGCCTGGCTTGCCACTGGTTCGATTGCTTTACTCGGGTCCTTATTCGACTCCGTATTGGATTTCAGCATTTCATTTATTAACTTTTTTGTGGTTCGCCATGCTCTAACGCCAGCAGATGATGAACATCGATTTGGACATGGTAAAGCCGAGGCTTTAGCCGCGCTTGCGCAAGCATTGGTTATTTCTGTTTCGGCTATTTTATTAATCATGCAATCGGTCGATCGTTTCTTCAACCCGCAGCCAATTACTCATGGTTTGATTGGCATTGTGGTGATTGTTATTGCTATTGTTGCCACGCTTGGGCTTGTTTTTTTCCAACGAAAAGTGGCGAAAAGCACCGGCTCGCTCGCAATATCGGCAGATTCTGCCCATTATGAGGCTGACCTTTACATGAATTTGGCGGTTATTTTGTCTCTGGTTTTGTCAATTTATGCTGACTTTGCTCTTGCTGACCCGATTTTGGGAGGCATTGTTGCGTTAATGCTTTTAATGAGTGCGCGCGAGATCTTGACTAAATCAAGTAAACAATTAATGGACCATGAAGCGAGTGATGAGACGCGCGGCAATATTGAAGATATTATTGTTGCTCATCCTGAGGTGCGCTCATTTCATGATTTACGGACGCGCCATTCGGGAACCCAACTCTTTATACAAGCCCATATTGAGCTCGACGGTGAGATGAGTTTGTTTTGCGCCCACAAGATTGCTGATGAGGTCGAGGCCGCTTTATTGATGCAATATCCAGGAGCCGATGTCATTTTACACCAAGACCCCGAAGGCTATGACACTTAAGGCTATGATACTTAATGGCAAACACTGACCTTAAAAGACAAGTGTCTTAAAACTTTTTGGCTCTTTAAGCGTTCGGCAGTCATAGCTTGCCGGCTTTCTTTTCCGTTTCTCAAGCGTTGTTTAACCCTCAAACCCAGGTGGAATAAGTTGTTGGTAACCTAATGTTTCAAGCATGCCTGCTACTGCGAGTGGTGTTTTATCTTCAAAGGGGGGTCCAATGATTTGCATGCCGAAGGGAAGGCCGTCAGCTGCAAGACCTAAGGGCACCGCGGTTGCGGGTAAGCCGCATGATGTCGGAACCCCAGGCCATATGGCATTATCATTATAATCACGGTCATTGCCATCAACGCGCATCCGACGTCCTGCAAAGTCTTTATCTTGGGTATGCGGGAGTGCTGTCGTGGGGCTTATGGGGCAGAATAAAACATCTATTTGTTCAAAGAGTGCCATCCAATTTTTTAAGTATTGAGCCGTTTGTTCTTTAGCGCGCAGCCATTCGGTGTGAAGTGTTTGATTGCGCGGGCCAGATGACATGGCTGCATTTAATAAAAATCTATAAAGATTGGTATGTTCCTCGAGGTCAAATGGAGGCTTGATGGGGATAATCTTTGCACCTTGTTTTGTCAGGGCTTTTGCCGCGTTTTCGATTTCTGTGGCGAATTGATTAGAAACTGTGCAATAGGGATCATCTGCCCAAAGGCCAATGCGGAGGTTGGTTGGTGTTTGCGCTCGTGGGCCTTGAAGCGCTAAAGAAAAAGCTGACGCCAATGGGCGTTCTGGGCCAGCTGTAAGGTCAAGCAATAATAGAAGGTCCTCCACAGAGCGCGCTAAAGGCCCGACCACGTTCATGTCACTGCTACGCTCCGCGCCATGCGCTGGTGGAACATGGCCCTTTGTTGGAATAATATCTAGGCTTGGTTTATGTCCAAATAGTCCGCAATAATGCGCAGGTACACGAATCGAACCACCTATGTCGCTGCCAAATTCGAGTGGCGTCATGCCCGCAGATAAAGCCGCCGCGCTTCCGCCTGAGGAGCCTCCCGGTGTATGATCTAAGTGCCAGGGATTATTGGTTGTGCCATGGATTGTGTTATAGCTTTGCCAGTCCGAGCATAAATAAGGTGTATTGGTTTTACCAATAATCAAAGCACCTGCATTTTCCAAGCGTGAGACAACAGTAGCGCTCTGGGTTGAGATTTGCCCTTTAAAGACAGGAACGCCAACGTCGCATGTCATGCCCGTGACTTCAAATGCATCCTTGATTGTCATCGGAATGCCAGCAAGGGGACCAAGGGTTTCCCCGGCTTTAATTCTATCATCTATCTGATCAGCATTTTGGCGCGCTTTTTCGTCATCACGAAAAATTACAGCATTTAAATTGGGATTGAATTTGTCGATACGATCGAGATAGTGCTCGAGAACACTCCTTGCTGTGAGGGTTTGTGTGCGAATGGATGCTGCAATATCTTTTGTTTTGAGTTGATAAATATGAGAGTCAGAATTTGCCAATTTATGCTCCTATGGGCTAGCCAGTTCTTATTATATGAGGCAGAATAAATTAATATTTAATTCCATAATGTGTTTAGGGAGAGTGAAATGCAAGGGACAATGCAAGACGTGCCATTATTAGTTAATGGTATTTTAGATCACGCGCTTAATTATCATGGAGAACGAGAAATCGTATCTCGTCTTGTTGAAGGTTATATTCATCGCGAAACATATGCAGATGCGCATTTGCGTGCACGTAAACTCTCACAGGGTTTAATTGGACTTGGCTGTACACGCGGCGATGTTATTGCAACATTGGCTTGGAATACTCACCGCCATTTCGAGTCTTGGTATGGCATCACCGGACTGGGCGGTGTTTATCATACATTGAACCCGCGCCTTTTTCCTGAGCAGTTAAGTTATATTATTAACCATGCCAACGATAAAGTGATCATTTCTGACCTTACATTTGTTCCAATTCTGGAGGGAATTGAGGCAGATATTCCTGGTGTGAAGCATGTCATTATTATGTGCGATAAAACGCATATGCCTGAGACTAGCCTTAAAAACGCCATTTGTTATGAAGATTTAGTCGATGCGCAGTCGGGCGATTTTAATTGGGTCAAAGTCAATGAAACCGACCCCTGTGGTTTGTGCTATACTTCTGGTACAACCGGCAATCCTAAGGGTGTGCTTTATTCGCATCGCTCTAACGTTTTGCATACACTCGTCTCTAATTCGACAGACGTGATGGGGCTTCGCAGCGTTGATACGGTGATGCCCGTGGTGCCGATGTTCCATGCAAATGCATGGGGTATTGCTTTTTCTGCACCCGCATCTGGCGCTAAGATTGTTAATCCAGGTGCGAATATGGATGGCGAGAGCATCTATGAACTTTTAAACAATGAGGGAGTTACCTTTACCGCGGCTGTGCCAACTGTTTGGCTTATGCTGTTGCAGCACCTTGAAGAGAATAAGCTGAAATTGCCTGCTTTGAATACAGTCACCATTGGTGGCTCTGCTGTTCCGCGGGTTATGTTAGAAAAATTCGAGCGTGACTATGAAGTTGAGGTTAAGCACGCTTGGGGTATGACTGAGCTGTCGCCGCTGGGAACGATTGCGTCATTTAAAGCGGGCATGGAAGATATGAGCTTTGATGAGCAAATGGATATTAAAGTGAAGCAAGGTCGTCCACCTTATCTTGTTGAGATGAAAATTACCGATGATGATGGCAATGAGTTGCCTCGCGATGGTAATGCTTTTGGGCATTTAATGGTGCGTGGTCCGTTTATTGTGGGCTCTTATATGAAGGGCGAAGGCGGAGAGATTCTCGATAATGATGGCTACTTTGACACTGGTGATGTAGCAACCATTGATGCATTGGGGTTCATGCAGATTACCGATAGGTCAAAAGATGTGATCAAGTCTGGCGGTGAATGGATTTCTTCTATTGAGATTGAAAATATCGCAGTTGGTTGCGAAGCGGTTGCTGAGGCTGCCGTTATTGGTATTGCTCACCCTAAATGGGATGAGCGCCCGCTCTTGATTATCATTAAGAAGCCAGGGATGGATTGCAGCAAAGAAGATGTCTTAAAATATTTGGAAGGTAAAATCGCGAAATGGTGGATGCCTGATGATGTTGTCTTTGTTGATGAAATTCCTCATACAGCAACAGGTAAAATTCAAAAATTAACGCTCCGCGAGCAGTTCAAAGACTTCTCTTTTGCAAGCTAATTATTTGTGAGTTGGTAAGTCAATTTAAAGGGGGATGACAATGACACTCTGGGCAAGCAGGTTAATTTTATTCGCGTGGCCGATTATTATATTGGCGCTTGCGAGCTTTAGGCTCGACCTTATGAGTTTTAAAGCTCCTTTGCTTGCTGTTGCCTTGGGTGTTCTGCTCGCGGCAATTGGTATTGTTTTGTTAATCCTTGGGCTGCTTTTGGGGGCATTAAAAGGGCAAGCAAGATTGTCTTCTGGTGTTGCGGTGATTTATTTTATTGCTGCATTCATCATTGTGGCTCCTGCCATTCAAACTGTCATGATCGGAGCATCAGTGCCTCCCATTCATGATATTACAACGGATCCAGACGACCCGCCGATCTTTGCTCATGTCCCAAGCATTCGCAAAGCCAGCGATAATAGTCTCGAGCTTGATGCGGGAGTGATTGATCAGCAAAGAAAAGCTTACCCAGACTTAGCCGCATTAATACTTTCCCAACCAAAAGCCGAAGCAATGATATTGGTTGCTGATACGGCCACTGCTATGGGGTGGGAAATTGTGCGTCGCGATGATGAGCAAGGGCAGCTTGAGGCTGTCGCGCAAACGATGATCTTTGGCTTTAAAGACGATATTATTGTGCGTATTCGAGATACTGATGGAGGCTCGCGTGTTGATGTGCGTTCGGCCTCTCGGGTGGGTGTCAGCGATCTGGGAGCAAATGCGGCTCGGATTAAGGCTTACTTGATGGCGCTTCAAGAAGTTGCGCAATAAGATCTAGTCCTCCTTAAGGGTGAAGGACGCGTTTAATGTTGGTGGCATTTGTGAGCTGATGACATGACCGCGTTGAACTAAATCTTGCATATGTGCAAAGACTGATAGTGCAGCGGCTGGATGAAGGCGTTTATCAACGGCTGCATACAGAATGGCAACCATTTCGCGAATATTGGTTTGACCAGATTCAAGCTGCGCGATGATTTGGTTTTCGCGGCCTTTGCGATGTTCGATATAAGCTTTTACAAAATCCTTTGGGTCATCAATCACAGGGCCATGGGTTGGCATATAGAGGACGTCGTCGCGCTTAAGAAGCTTGTTGAGGGATGCCATATAATCGAACATAGAGCCATCTGGCGGGGCCACAATACTTGTTGACCAGCCCATAACATGGTCGCCGGTAAAGAGTGTCTTTTCCTCTTGTAGCGCGTAGCAAATGTGATTTCGCATGTGGCCTGGCGTGGTAACTGCTTCGAGGGTCCAGTCATTACCCGCGATGATGTCACCGTCTTTTACAATATGATCTGGTTCATAGTTTTCATCTTGATCTTCATCTAATTGAATCTGGCTATTCTCGGCTTGAACCATAATGGGGGCGTGTCCATAAATGGGCGCACCCGTTTTTTCTTTCAACGGCGCTGCGGCAGGTGAGTGATCATTATGTGTATGCGTAATGACAATATGTGTAATGGTCTCGCCAGGCTCGAGGGCACTGAGAATGGCCTCAACGTGATCATCGAGCAGGGGGCCAGGGTCAATCACTGCGACTTGGCCTGTGCCAATAATATAGGTACCTGTTCCTGTGAAGGTAAAAGCGCTTGGGTTATTGGCGATGACGCGACGAATGCGCGGGCTCATGTGGGTTACCTCGCCATAGGTGAAGTCCATTTCAGTTTTGAATGGTATTGCGGACATGTAAAACTCCTCGCAGGATTATATGCTCAGACACTAACCCAGTATGGTCTAAATGCCTAGGCATGGCTTTGCGCTACAGGTTGGACAGTTAAGCGTATGATGAATTAAAGATGATATATATGTGATATCTTTTGGGTCTCAAATAATTCTTAGACGTTTTCAAAATTCTTGTTGCGTCTATCTACATCAGGATTAATATTTGAATATGACACAAGATAATTACAATTCTCAAAAATCCAGCACCTTGTCACGTATCGTAAAACTGACGCTGCTGGCTATCATTTTATTTCCTGTTGGTTGGCTACTCTTGTCACCAGTCCCTTTTGATCCATTACCGCAAACGATTGCGCCAAGCCGAGCCGGCCAAGCTCCATTTGTCAGCAATAATTTGTTAGCAGAAGCTGAAAAATTGACGGTTGGTGTGGGGCCTGAGGGTGTTGCCATTGATGCTCAGGGACGCATTGTAACAGGGTTAGAAGACGGTCGTATTGTCCGGCAAGAACGTGATGGGTCGTTTAATGTTATTGGGGATACAGGTGGGCGTCCACTTGGAATGGATTTTGATGCGCGTGGTCGGTTGATTATTGCCGATGCTGCAAAAGGTCTTGTTGCTCTCGATAACGGAAGTGTGACTGTTCTTGCGGATCGTTTTGATGGTCAAACAATGTTATTTGTCGATGACTTAAGCATTGATGATCGTGGTCGCATTTGGTTTTCGGATGCTTCACAGCGTTATGGATTTGGACATGACTCGAATGAATTATTTGAGGCATACCCATCAGGACGCCTAATGGTTTTTGACCCAGCGCAAAATAGTTTATCTGTAGCCTTAGATAATTTATATTTTGCCAATGGTGTTGCGATTGCAAAAGATCAATCATTTGTTTTGGTAAATGAGACATATGCAGCGCGCGTAACGCGATATTGGTTGGCCGGTCCTCGTCGAGGGGAGACGGATGTTTTTATTGATGGCCTTCCAGGCTTTCCGGATAATATAACCGAGGCGCCTAATGGTGATTTCTGGCTATCATTGGTGGCGCCGCGGACATCTTTGACTGACCGTTTGGCCGCAAGTCCTTTTTTTCGGAAGGTGATCTGGCGTTTAACCCAGCTTGTTGGCGCGGGAGATATCGTTCAGGAGCATGTATGGGCGGTTCGCTTATCTCCAGAGGGTGAGGTTAAACAAGTACTCGAAGACGCTACAGGGCACCTTAAAATGATGACAAGCGTGCTTGAGCATCAAAATAAGCTCTATTTAGGGAGTTTAACTGAACAGTTTGTTGGTATTTATGCCCTTGACGATAATAAACTTCAGAATAATTAAAATCGGGACTAGACCGCGCAGGTAAAAATCAGTAACTTTCGACGCGATTGGGGTGTGGCCAAGTGGTAAGGCAGCGGTTTTTGGTATCGCCATGCGCAGGTTCGAATCCTGCCACCCCAGCCACCTTTAAGCGTTTAAATATTTGCGCTTAACTATATGCGTTTTCGTGGCAGCGCTCGGCTCATCGCGTTCTTCATATATTCATTTAAAATTTGTCGCTTTATAAACTTAGACAAGAA
>CBFHLW010000050.1:0-11698 GCA_965656805.1 Alphaproteobacteria bacterium | reverse complement strand
GCCAGTGCACATGGCCGCCATATTGTAGCGTAAGGGCGCTGCGTGGTAGAGCGGTGCAGGCGAAAGATAAATGGTATCTTCATTAAAGCCATATAGTAGCGTGACCAGATTCATAAGTCCATCAGGCTCCTCAATAGCGCCTTCAGGCAGCTCACGACGAATACCTTTTGGGCGCCCCGTTGTGCCTGAGGAATAAAGCATATCTAAACCGCGTGACTCATCTGCAATGGGTGTGGCTGGCTGTGCGTCTCTTTCTTTGAGATAATTTTCATAACCCTCAAGAGCATTTCCAATATTAAATTTTCCAGCAAGTGGTGGCAAAATGGCGTTGAGCTCTAAGGCGACGTCGCGCACATAGTCTGACACAAAAAGAAGCTTAGCGTTGCAGTCGCGAACAATATAATCCACTTCAGAAGCGGTTAGGCGCGAAGAGACGGCGGTATAATAAATACCAGCGCGCTGAGCAGCCCAACAAATTTCGAAGAAATGTTTGTTATTGTCCATAAAGATCGCAATACCATCACCTCGCTTTAGGCCACGTGCGCGGAATAATTGTGCAACTTGGTTTGATAGATCATTTAACTGCTGATACGAGATTTCTTCACCAGTATTTGCCATAATATACGCTGGCTTATTTGGTGTATTTTTCGCGTGAATATACGGATGCATTTCCCTCTCCCAATTAGTGACTTGCGAAGAAGACTATAGCTGACCTATTGTTTAGGGCAAGCACAGAGGTTGTGGGTAATTTTAGGAGGCAATAATGAATTATAGTGAAATTAAGACATCGGTTGATGATGACGGCATAATGACATTAACCCTTTATCGTCCTGAGGCAATGAATGCGTTTACAGGTAAAATGATGCAGGAAATCATTGATGCTTTTGATAAAGCAGACGCAGACGATAACATTAAGGCTATTATTATGACCGGCGATGGCGAGCGCGCTTTTTGTGCTGGTGCTGATTTATCTTCTGGCGCTAAAACATTTGATTACGCGGCGCGTTCTGACCATAAAGATGTAACAGCTGCGGTCGCAAATGATGATACGATTAATTGGTCTGATCCGTCCGTGCGCGACGGTGGCGGCCGTGTTACGTTACGTATCTTCGAATCCGTTAAACCCGTTATTGGCGCTATTAATGGTGCTGCTGTTGGGATTGGCGTAACCATGCAGTTGCCAATGGATATTCGAATCGCGAGCGAAAAAGCGCGCTTTGGATTTGTGTTTGCCCGTCGCGGTATTGTGCCAGAGGCGTGCTCGAGCTGGTTCTTGCCTCGTTTGGTTGGTATTTCAAAAGCCCTTGATTGGTGTTATTCAGGACGCATTTTTGGCGCAGAAGAAGCTTTTCAGGCTGGTTTGATTCAAGAGGTCTTGCCTGCGGATCAACTTTTGGCGCGCGCTCACGAGATCGCCCGTTCGTTTATCTCTGATTCAGCGCCAGTATCTTTGGCACTTACGCGCCAAATGATGTGGCGCATGATGGGCGCTGATCACCCGATGGAGGCGCATAAAATTGATAGTAAAGCCATTTTTGCTCGTGGCCGTCAAAGTGACGCCAAAGAGGGTGTCGTATCATTTCTTGAGAAGCGGCCCGCAGAATTTAGCAATAAAGCGAGTTCGGATATGCCCGAGTTTTACCCTTGGTGGGATGAGCGCGAATATTCCTAAAGGGTCTCTGATTCCAAGCGTGTTATTTTGAGCACGTCGGTGAATAAGCAAAGGCTAATTGTTAAGAAAACCATTAAGATTGATGCCAATGCCGGTGCCAGTTGTGGCCCAATAATGGGAGATAGCATGCCCATGGCAAAGGCACCAATCGGGGCTGCCCCAATGAAACCGAGATTATAGAAGGCAAGAATTTGAGCGCGCATTCGTGGTGGGGCTGAGACTTGAACGATCGTTCTGCTCATTGTCATGTTGAATCCAGCAAAGCTTCCCCAAATCAAGCTTGCCAAGCACATGGTATAAAAATTTTGCGCTGTTACTGCGAAAAATAGGGAGATTGAGCCCATCAACACCCCAAAAATCATCAATCTTCCTCGATGATATATGGGTTTGCGTATCATTAAGAGAACCGTTGTAGCAATTGTTCCGCCCCAAAAGCAGAAACTAATTATGCTGATTTCGAGCTGACCACCATGAAAAATATCCCGAATGATCAATGGAAAGCTAACCATGAAACACCCAACAAAAATGACTCCAACCGCTAAATTCATCAGTAAGACAGGAAATAAGAGGCTTGAATGATAAATGGCCTTAATACCAGCAGTTAATTTACTCCCTGGATCGGGTCCATGGTCGTCAGATAAGGCAGGGTAACTAGGCAATAAAAACGCGGCAAAAAAACCAATAAACAAGACAATTGCGTTCATCGCTGGGAGCGCCCATGGGTCCGCAAGTGGTGCGGCAATGCCAGCAAGTGTAAAGCCCGACAGTTGAGCGATAAATTGGGTGATCATCGCCGCCATAACACCCTTTTGAATATTGACGGGTCTGACGCGGGTTAAAAGTGCGTCGCGTGTGGGTGCTGAAAAGGCAAATAAAGCGCCCATGGACATGCCATAAACAATGAGGTTCCAATAAGATAGGTTTCCGCTCCAAACGAGCCAGAATATCATCACAGGTGGGATAACAGCGAGGAGGTGGATGACCATAAGCAGTTTACGCCCGTTTGTTCGGTCAGCTATGCGACCTGAAAAGGGGAGGATGAGAAGCTGGGGGATTGAAATCGACATTTGTGCCAAGGCTAATTCTTGAGCCGAGACCCGCAGGTAAACGGCGGCAAGAGTAGGTATCATAACAAATTGTAAACCCATGCCCATAAACCAACACGCGATGCCAGCGAGATAGGCCTGTTGAGGGCTAATAAGCGATGGACGCAAGTCGGAGGATGGTGATGTCGACATAATACACTCTCTAAGTAACAATAGAGGGGTTTATATCGCGGAACCTCCTTCTGCCAAGTATTAAATTTTTAGCAGGACTGAGACAACTTTACTTTAACCTCTCAAAAGGAATTTTGAATTCAGCCGCACTGGCCTCAAGTGCTTTTTTAAATTTCTCTGTTGGCACATAAAGTTCAGAACGTCCGATACGTTGTTGTGACTCTATATATCCTAATTTTTCAAAACGAGAGAGCGCCGCGCGGACAGTTCCAAAAGCCCTTCCTGTGACCTCCACAATGTTCTTGGTAACGGTTGCGCGTCCGATAGTATCGTTTGAAATGACAACAATGAGAACGGCCCAGTCTTCTGAGGTGGGGACCTGTACTTGAAACAGTTTTTGTCCAGCCCGATAAATGGCGAGGACGGTGTTGACAAAGTCAATCGTGTCGGGCGTTAACCCGAGCTCAGATTGAGGGTCTTTGTTTTGTAAGTGTCGTGTGAGTTCGTCCAGAATATCACTGGAATTTTCTAGTTTCAAAGGGGACAAGGTGTAATCCTAATTTTTTTATTATTTTTTATTGTTATTATTTAATCAAAAACATTTTTCATAAATAATCAAGTAAGAGATTACGGTTATTTATCGAGACGTGGTCATGAGGGCATTTTAATCAGTGATTTTCATTGTCTTTTTAATGGCTGGTAATTTAATGATTGGCAATGTGAGACCCTAAAGCAAAAAAGTGTAACAAGCATGAACACTGTTAGCTGTCCATTAGGTTTTGGCGAGTAACAGATTGATCTATTTTATAAATCTATAGTTTTCCCACACTCAATCTGTCTTTGGTAGTTTAAGCGTGCTTTTGGTGGAGGTGAGTATGGCATATTTACGACGACAAAATAGACATTTAAGTGGGTATAAATTATCAGATGCCTGTAAAGGCAAGACGTTAAATCTAGAAGCACAATTTTGGTTGGTGAATGGTTTTGTTGCCTGCAGATCGCGGTTGAATGCCCGATACCTTGTAACAGCGGATAGAGGTGCTAGGTCTCTTAGCTATCAGCGCCATGTCGCACAATATTTAAGCCATATAGTATTTGGATTAAGCACATCTTTTTTAAGTGTAAATACGAACCGTCATCGCTCTAGTTTAATGGATGCATTTCGTATTATAGAGGATGAACGCGATGATAAGTTAGTTGATAAGGCCCTTACTTATGCCGAAATCTCTCTATGGGCCATGTATTGTAGTGTTGAAGGTGAGTTGCAATGACGCCTCTTTCGGACCGTCTTTGGCGCCAATACGCAAAACGCTTATTAAAGAAACAAACAAGAATATATCCCAATAATCTTGAGTCAGGCATTAAGTGTTCGCGAGTAAATAAAGATGATAAGAATAGCATTTTTCTTCCCCTGATGGTTCTTCAGGAGTGGTCTCGGCTAGACTTAATTCATAAGAGCCATTCAGGGGGCTGGATTGTAAAGGAATCTGGAATTGCAAATTTACGGCGCATGGCAGGGGGCTTTCAAGCCCAGCACCAAATTCGCGTTAGGCATGAAAATGATGAGGGTGTCGTTACGATACGCAATACATCTGAAACCGCATTGGACTGGTTGGTTAATCGTAAAGGAGGTCGTTTTGCTCTAACCACCGAAGAGCTCGACGCGGCTTATCGTTTGCGAGATGACTATGAGCGTGCGCATATGACCTCTCGCTTAACTATGGACTGGACACAAGCTGGACGCGAGGGTGAAAAGGGGCAGCGGCGGGTTGGCGGACATGAAGTTTTACCAACTTCTGCTTTGGATGCGCGCACGCGAGTGTCAAGGGCTTTAAATTATGTTGGCCCGATTTTGTCAGATATGCTTGTTGAGATATGCTGTCATCAAGCTGGACTCCAAGAGAGCGAAACAAAGTTAGGTGTGCCTGCGCGATCAGCAAAACTGCTTTTGAAGTCAGGGCTTGCTCGTTTATCCGTGCATTATGGTTTTCAAACAGAAATGGCTATCTCAGCATCTTTGCGAATGCGCTGAACCATTGATGAGAAACCATTAGAGCGTTGAGGGGAGAGATGCTCATTCAGCCCTAGGCGATTAAAAATGGCTTTAATATCGATGGCTAAAATTTCTTCCGGCGTTTTATTGTTGTAAATTGTGAGTAAGATCGCCACTAGTCCACTAACGATATGTGCGTCACTGTCGCCTCGAAAAAGCATGCGGTCGCCGCTTTTTTGGGAAACCAGCCATACTTGGCTTACGCAACCTTGGACTTTAAACTGTTCGCTATGCTCGTCATCAGTTAACGGATCTAAGTTTTGGCCCATTTCGATAATGTAACGGTAGCGATCTTCCCAATCATCAAACAGTTCGAAATCGTCATATAATGTATCAAGTGACATATTTTCATCCTCTGGCCTATAACCTAACGGGAGAATAAGCTCGGCTCAAGTGTTGCTTTGACGCATGAAGCCTTCATGCTAATAAACAATGTATGTCTCTACGGCTTAAAACAGGTTTTTGGATTGCGGCATATCGCCAAACTGTCGAACAGGCGGGGGGGCACGTGACGATAGCGCGGCATGGTGATGACACATCTGGGCATATTTTTATCCAGTTGCAATCGGCCGATCGGTCCTGCGCTTTGCTTGCCGCAATGACGGACATAGATGGTGGGCGGCGCTGGCGCGTTGTCACATCATTTGGCTTTGTCTCTCACGAGATTAGCCTTATCATTGAACGTGAAATTAAACGCGATCCAGATTGCTGGGTTATTGATATAGATAGCAAACATGGCGACCATTTCTTACTAGAACCAATAGAGGGGCGGTTGCGCGAGGACCAAATATGAACAAAATATGGTCAGATATGACGGATCTTCTCACGGGTATTTGGATTTCGAGTGGTGATATTGTCGGGTTACGCGATTTTTTGTTTGCGCTGGCTATTTTTGCATTTTTTACTTTGCTCAAGGGTGTCTTTACCAAAATTATTATTTCACGATTGCAAATACTAACAGAGCGTTCTGAGACGGAACTCGATGATATGCTTCTGGCGGCGCTAGAAAAACCACTTGGGTTTGTTTTTATTATTTTTGGGCTTTTTTTTGCTATGCAGGCCCTGCCGCTAAGCGGTTTGGTTTTGGAATTAGCCGATCGTGGCATTCAAAGCCTTTTGGTCTTTGGGATATTTTGGGCGCTCTATGAAGCGGTTGATCCGCTTACACTTTCTATTGGGAAGATAGAAAATATTCTAACAACTGAAATTGTTGATTGGATGGCTAGTGTAATGCGGTGGAGCATTATTGGGTTTGGCCTTGCGACTTTGCTGCAATTATGGGGTATTCAAGTGGCGCCGATTATCGCTGGTTTTGGATTATTTGGTGTTGCTGTCGCATTGGGTGCTCAAGATTTATTTAAAAATCTGTTAGCTGGTTTATCTATTCTATTGGAACAACGTTTTCGTGTTGGGGATTGGGTCTCTGTTGACGGGGTTGTTGAGGGCACTGTTGAGCATATTGGATTTCGTTCGACGCGCGTTCGCCGCTTTGATAAAGCGCCGGTCACTGTTCCCAATAATATTTTTTCAGATCATGCCGTTGTTAATTTTTCAGCGATGACAAACCGAAGAATTTATTGGCGGATTGGTATCGTTTATAGCGCGAGTTCTGAACAACTTATGGGCATTCAAAAAGGAATTGAAGCTTGGCTGCATGCTCATGACGGCTTTGTGAACCCACCTGAATTACCTTGTCATATTTTTATTGATAGCTTTAATGATAGCTCGATCGATATGTTGATTTATACATTTACACGCACAACTGATTGGCGTGAATGGCTTAAGCTGAAACAAGAACTCGCACTTGCGATTAAAGATATTGTCGAAGCGCAGGGAAGTGGTTTTGCCTTCCCAAGCCGGTCGCTTTATATCGAAACAGGCAGTTCACAAATTGAAGATATCGGGCGATAACACGACTGCGTTAAAGCTTTATCGACTGGTCCGTTGCCACAAAATACCACGTCTGTCATCGCTCGCTGGTTGATAGGCGCTTGGTAACATGCCCATGGCACTTTTAAAACTGTCCAAGGTCATGGTTTGGGGTACTGAATAAGCGTTAAAACCACAGCGGTGCATGAAGATAAGCTGGTCAAATAAGACATCTCCAATCGCACGAAGCTCGCCTTTAAACTCATAGTCTTCGCGTAAGATACGTGCGGTGGAAAACCCGCGGCCATTTCGGTAAACGGGGAAATCGATCGCAACAAGCGATACGGCGTCGAGCATATTAGCGACATCGTTCACATCTTCGCCTTGCTTGGTGCCTGCGCGGATAACGAGCCCCAAAGGAAAGGGACGAGATTTGAGCGTCTCGTAATCTTGCTGAAGACGCGAAAGTGAGACAATAGACGGACCGTCAATGAGGTCGTCATCATCGGCTATATATGTCCACATATCTTCGGCAATGACGCCATCAATGATAAGCGTTTTATTCTGATCCATAGAGACGCTCCTTAAAGGGTGCCATACCGACACGGCGATATGTTTGTAAGAATTTTTCGCCGTCTTTTCGTTGGTGGATATATGTTTCAACGATATTCTCAACAGCATCAACCACTTTATCTGCCGTAAAGGCTGGGCCCGTAATATCACCGATGGCTGCATGCTCATCTGGGGCACCGCCAAGCGTTAATTGATAGAACTCTGTGCCTTTTTTGTCGACACCCAAAATACCAATATTGCCAATATGATGATGTCCGCAAGCATTAATGCAGCCAGATATTTTAATATGTAATTCGCCAATATCAGCTTGTCGGTCGAGGTCTTTGAACCGTTCTGAAATTTCTTGGGCGACAGGAATTGAACGTGCATTTGCAAGGTTGCAATAATCGAGGCCAGGACAGGCAATTTGGTCGCTGATAAGGCCTAAATTGGGTGTGTGTAGATCCGCAGCGCATAAAGCCTGATATACAGTATGCAAGTCCTTTTTTCGGACATGGGGTAGGACTAAGTTTTGTTCATGAGTGACGCGTATTTCATCGCATGAATAATCCTTAGCGATTTTTGCAATACTGTCCATTTGGGTGTCTGTTGCGTCTCCAGGTACACCCCCAATCGGTTTTAGGGAGATGTTTACGATCGCGTATCCGTCCATTTTATGTGCAACAATATTGGTTTTAACCCATTTAGAGAAAGCCGCATCATTTATGCATGCTGCTTCAAAATCGGGGCATGAATTGCTTAAGGTTTCAAAGGCGGGTGGAGCGAAATATGATGCTATGCGTTGGTGTTCGGCCTCTGGTAAATCAAGGACCCCGCGGCTATCAATTTTTGCAAATTCGGTTTCTACTCGGCGTTTCATCTCATCGGCGCCGATTTCGTGAACCAGAATTTTAATACGTGCTTTATATGAATTATCGCGGCGCCCGAGTTGGTTATAAACCCGCATGACAGCCTCTAAGTACGCAAGCAGTTTTTCTGGGGTGACAAAATCTGCTATTTTTTTGGCAATGAATGGGGAGCGCCCTAGGCCTCCTCCAACATGGATTTCATATCCAACTTGACCCAAAGCATTCTTTTTGATGGCAATGCCAATGTCATGAAAGCGAATGGCGGCCCTGTCATTCTCATGACCGCTGACGGCAATTTTGAATTTACGAGGTAAAAATGAGAATTCTGGGTGGAAGGTTGACCATTGTCTAATGATCTCAGAAATAATACGCGGATCTTCGACTTCATCTTTAATCGCGCCGGCATATTGGTCGGCTGTTACATTGCGAATGCAATTTCCCGAGGTTTGAATGGCGTGCATTTCAACTTCGGCTAATTCTTCCAATAAATCTGGAATTGCCTCAAGCGCAGGCCAATTATATTGAATATTCTGTCGAGTAGTAAAATGGCCGTAACCGCGATCATATTTTCGGGCAATATGAGCGAGTTGATGCATTTGACGGCTTGAGAGAGTGCCGTAAGGAATAGCGACGCGAAGCATGTAGGCGTGAAGTTGAAGATAGACACCATTCATCAACCGCAATGGCTTGAAAGCATCTTCTTCGAGCTCTCCAGACACTCTGCGGCTTACTTGGTCACGAAATTGTGCAACACGTTGCCGAACCATTTCGTGATCAAATTCATCGTATCTATACATTTGGGTCTACTCTCATCATCATATTTATTGATATTCGTTTTTTGCAGGCTTTAGTTAAAACACCATATTTTTATCATCCCGTTTCCGCTTGTTTGCCAAGGTCCAGTCGAACCGTTGGGCCTGCGGCGCGAATGATTTCACGAACGCTTGCGGGCTGAAATGTTTTGCTCGTTTCGTCTTCAATAACCTCGAAAGGATAAACTTCGACCACAAATTGAGAGAAGCCCTCAGACTTTGCCTTTGCGAGAAGCGCCTCGCTAGCCTCAGGGCCATCTGCAATTGCAGCATCTTCAAAAGCCAAAACCCAAGTGCTCTGATCTGAGAAATAGACTACCTCTCCATCTGTCAGGCGATTGGCTGTCACCGCATGATAACGGGCGCCTTTAGAAACATGTTGGGCCATAGAGAATACCTAGTTTGAAATAATTGTGTTTTTACACCACAGGCTGGCAATTTGCCCTTTATTTAGATTAACGTCAAGGATATGTATTTTAAAATTAATTACATATAATTTATGTTAAATTAATTAGATATCCGAAACGAGGGATGCCAATGCCGTAGTGCGAACCATTCGATTGCTGTCATTGTGTAATAAATAGATATGCCGATAAGTGAGAGCAGAACCAGGCTTGCAAACATTGATGCAATATCGAGGCGATTACCAGATTCAATGATGAGCCATGCTAGGCCAGTGCTATTGCCTGAACCAGCCACGAATTCTGCAACAACTGCCCCAATGAGCGCCAATCCTCCTGATATTTTTGCACCTGTGAGAATTTGAGGGAGCGCACTTGGAATCTCTAAGTAGATCAAGGTTTGATAGCTATTTGCGCCATATAGTTTAAACAAATCGCGAAGGTTAGGATCAATTGCACGCAAACCAGCAACGCAATTGGTCAAAATTGGAAAAAAAGCAACAATCCAAGCAATGATGATAAGGGCGGTATTCACATTTTCAAAGCCGACCCAAATGATAATCAACGGCGCAATGGCCACGACCGGAGTGACTTGTAAAATAACGACATATGGAAATAAAAGCTTCTCTATAAATTGCGCACGCGTAAACAATATGGCAAGGCTTAATCCTCCGACAAAGGCCCAGAAGAAGGCTTGAAATGTTATAATTAGCGTGACTTGTGAAGCTTGTATGAGAGGTTGCCAATGATCAAAGGCGGCTTGTCCAATATCGCTGGGGGCAGGTAATAAAAACCGCGGTATGTTCCTCATGTCCACAACGAGTTCCCAAAAAAGCAGCAGCCCAATGCCAAATAGGATGGGTAACATTTTGCTCTTCAGGTGCTGGAGTTTCATGACGGCTCCTCCATCATGATTGTCGTCAGGTCTTCACAATATTGATGAAAGGCTTTTTCCTGGCGCCATGTACGCTGACGTTTTGGTTGATCTGCGATTGTTAATTGGTAAGCAATACGACCAGGATTGGCTTTTAGTACGAGAATATCATCGGCTAAAAAAACGCTTTCACTCACATTGTGGGTAACAAATAGCGCGGTTATGCTAGTTTCTTCGACAAGTTGTCGTAAGTCTTCATCGAGGCGAAGGCGAGATAATTCATCAAGAGCCGCGAAGGGTTCATCGAGTAGTATAATATCTGGTTTTGTAATCAAGGCTCTGGCGAGTGAAACACGCATACGCATGCCGCCTGAGAGGGTATGCGGCATTTTATGTTCGACATGATGTAAGCCAACGCGTGATAGGGCAGCTGCTGAGCGTTGTTCTATCTCTTCTTGACTAAGGCCAGCTAGTTTTAATGGTAAACTAATATTGTCTTGTACATTTGACCAAGCAAGGAGTGTTGGGTCTTGGAAAACAAATGAGAAAGTTGGGGCGCGTCCATTGTTCATATTGGCGATGGATAGACTGCCATGATCGGGCGTCTCTAGCCCAGCTACCAAGCGTAGTAAGGTGCTTTTTCCGCATCCAGATGGCCCCAGAATTGAAGTGAGTTTGCCCCGTGAAATGGAGAGCGATATAGGGCCGATGATATTATGTGAAGGCTGATAGCCAAATGTTAGCTTATCCGTGGTAATAACCGCTTCGGTCATATTAAGGTCGTTTATTCGTGTCATTAGGGAGGGATGCGTTATTAACAAAGCTTAAATCAAACGCATTTCGCCATTGAAGCGTATTGGAATAAACGTCCCGCGCCGCCATTGTGTTGAAAAAACGCTGCCAGCGTTCGATTGTCATGATGCCGATGCCGTATGATGAACTATCGTTAGACTTGATCATGCCCCGCGCGCGTATTTCATTAATGGCAAAGACCATTGCCTCATCCGACATAGCCGGATTGTCTTTTTTTATCAGGGCATTGCCGAGGCTTGGGTCACCATATACATATTCGTGCCATCCCTGAATGCTGGCCGAGACAAAGGCCTGCACGACCTCTGGTTCTTGTTCTATCAAATTGGTTCGGGCGAGTATCATGGATGCATAACTTGGGTAGCCATAGTCTGATAGTAAGAACACTTTGGGTTTGATCGAACTGTTTTGTTGAATTGCAAAAGGCTCTGAGGTGACATACCCTTGTTGAATGGCTCGTTTATTAACCAAAAAAGGGGCCAAATTAAATGTATATTTACGGATTTGGCGATTATCAAAACCATATTCTGCCCGCAACCAAACCCAGAATGCGTTGATTGTTGCATCCG
>CBFHLW010000049.1:0-11722 GCA_965656805.1 Alphaproteobacteria bacterium | reverse complement strand
GCCAAGGGTTTTGGAAACGCTAAAAATTTGTTTCCCGGAACGTAAGAATGTATTAGGATCACGAACGCGGCCTTGATACCAAATCTCATAATGGAGGTGAGGGCCAGTACTGCGACCGCTATTTCCCGATTCACCAATTTGATCCTGAAAACTGACAGTTTGTCCCCGCCGTACGCGTGTTGCTTTAAGGTGGGCATAACGAGTTTTAAAGCCGTTGCCATGGTCGATTTCAATGACAAGACCGTAGGGGCCACGATTGCCAGAGAAGGTAACAACACCCCCAAGTGTTGCGTGAACAGGAGTTCCTGAAGGTGTTCCAAAATCGGCTCCTGAATGAAAGGCAGGGCGCTTACGAATGGGATCAAGTCGAGGGCCAAAGCCGCTGGTTTGACGAAAGTTATGAATAGGACGTGATAGCGGCACACTAATAATGGCGGCGTTTAACTGGTCCAGGCGATCAAGGTTATTTGATATTCGATAAATTTGACGATCAAGCTCTGTTCCAAGCTGTGTTGACGCTTTGAATGGAATATAAGGTCCACCGACGGCTGTTTGGGTTTCTGGAGCTATTTGAGCAATGAAATTATCAACATCTAAAATTTTGGTGCCGGCCAGAACGGATTCATAATCAACAATCATCCGGTCTGTATTTTCTTCAATCGCGTCGATTAGGTCTTTTTGTCGAATACGTAAATTTCCAACGCGCGCATAAACATCATCTTGTAAAAGTGGAATTGGGTTCGCAGCTATAACTTGGTTAGCAGAACGATCTTCGATTGCTGTAAATGTTTTTTCAATGGTTGAATTGGTTTCACGTCTTAGTCTACTTTCAAGTCGAGACGAAGATGGTTTTTTGATACTTGCTGTTAAAACAGTCTTGCCTGTGGTGCGCCTGGTTCGATTTGTTGTGTCGGCAAAGCGGGCTTGCATTGTATTAATTTGCTCATTGCTGACAGCGTGGCGCTCGAGCATATTTGTGAGTGCTTTGTGGCGCGCCTCTAGACGACTTGTGTTTTCTTCAAACCAGTCTTTTGTTAGTGTGAGTTTTCCGTTCAGACTGTCATATGATGCTTGTAAAGAGTTGAGCTTGTCTTGATAAGCGGCAACCTGAGCTTTGAGCATTTGCGTTTCAACAGATGCAATTTCATCAGCAAAAATTGAGCGAACGGATGTATAACCGACCCAACCGCTAAACAAAACAGCAATTACAGCCAATGTTAATTGCGATCCAGACGATAAAGATACGTAGCGAACAGACCCTTTGCTTCGCACATAAATTTGCTTCTCCGTAAACTTACTCCGAAGAACATTAAGATATTTCTGCATTAAACCGCCTGAGAAAGACTAATAAAGCGTGAACATGTCAAAAATCACTAGGGAAATCAAGGGCTTTTTATAGCAAAGATGTAATCAATCAGGCTGGTAGAAAAACATTGGCATACCCGCCTCTTGGCGGGCAATGTGATTAAAAGGTGGGGCTAAGCCAGCCTTGAAATGCGTTTTTACCAGTTGATGATAATGGGTTTCGGGCGTCAATTGCTGTTTATTGCAATAAAAATTGAACCATTTCATACCAAAAGCAACATGGGCTTTCTCATCCTCATAGATAACTGTGAGTAGGTTGGCAGAGACTGTATCGCCGTTTTGTTCTAATTTAGTTGCCATTTTCGGTGTGACGTCGAGGCCACGCGCTTCTAAAACCAAGGGAATTATCGCCAGCCGAGCCAAGAGATCGTGCGATGTGTCATATGCGGCCTGCCACAAGCCGTCATGAGCGGGCAATGCACCATAAAAGCTATTAAGTTCAGTTAAGCGCTTGTTGATCATTAAAAAGTGTTTCGCTTCATCGGTTGCGACACTCATCCAATCATCGACAAAGCCTCGATCCATGTCTTGATTATAAAATCGGCCGATAATGTCTAAGGCTAAATCAATGGCATTGAGTTCTATATGCGCTAATGCATGAAGCAGAGCGATCCGCCCTGTTAAGCCTTTTGTGGTGCGACGTGGCATTTTGCGGGGTTCACAAAGCTCGGGTTGGTTTGGACGGCCTGGGCGACTTGGCCATGTTGCCGTTCCTGTTAATATAGGAATATTGCCATATTGCGCACCCAATTTTAGAACCGCGTGAGCCTTTTGGGTTGCATCAGAGCATGTAAAAATTGTTGCAAGTTGATCGATCATCTAGGTGTTGCTGTGTTATAGGTTTAATTGCCAAGTTCAGTTAAAATGTCATCAAGGTGTGTTTTAACTTTCACCTTTTGCCATATTTGAAGGATTGTTCCTGTCTCATCGATTAAAAATGTTGAGCGTTCTATGCCCATATATTTTCGACCATACATATTCTTTTCAACCCATACGCCGTAATCATTCAACATTTTCATTTCAGGGTCACTGCCAAGATCTATTGTTAGATTATGTTTAGCTCTGAATTTCTCATGCTTTTCAATACTGTCAGCAGAAACGCCAAGAATTTCGACGCCACGTGCTGCTAATTCTTCTTTGACGGCGGAAAAATTTATAGCTTGTGTTGTGCAGCCAGGCGTATCGTCTTTTGGGTAAAAATAGAGAACAAGCTTTTTGCCTCTATAGTCACTCAGAGACTTTTGTGTATTGGCATCTAATGAAATCGAGAATTTAGGCGCTTTTTTTCCAATGGTTAAGTTTGTCATTCCATGCTCCTATACGAATATTCAAAGACAAATTAAGCAATCCGCGATACATTGCAATCAGCTTTTCGGGAAGCTTAAGCTTGAAATAATTTATTGCTTATTATTATGCTGATTTAAAGGTTTTATCATTGTTATTGCGAAGAACAAATAAGCTGGTGATCGAGTTTCTGGGCGGCTTTATGGTCCTAATGCTGCTTTTGATGGTACTTTTATATGCGCGCCTATCAACGGGCCCACTGTCAATTGAATGGGCTGGCGGCGTAATCAGTGTAATTGCTTCAAATAACCTCAATGGTGGTCAGGTAGATATATCCGGCGCACAGATTGGTTTTTCCGAAGATGAAGGGGCCCTGCAGGTGCGGATTGATAAGGCAGTTTATCAATCTAAAGACGATTATTTTTTTACTGTAAATCAAATCATCTTCGAGCCTGATATGGCACATTTGGTCGGGAGTTTATCTTTAAGGCCTCGTTCAGTGCAAATAAATGAAATACGTGTTTCGGCTAAGCGCGACACACAGGATGCAAGGTCATTGTATCTTGCTGGATTAAGAGAGGCTGCGCAGTTTTTAGGGGCCTTACCGATTGGTCGTGGTTTGGGGGGGTTTAAGTTTCTTCGCGTTGAAAATATTGCTCTAAACTATCAGGAACAGGCCCAAATAGTACAGCGCCCTAAGTCATATATTACTTTTGAACGCGATAACGATCTTATCAAACTCGATGTTCGTATCCTTTATCGCGGAGCGGACGGCAATGCCAGTGCTATAGTCAACGGGGATCTGAAGATTGACCAACCAGGCGATATTGACCTTTCTTTAAACAATATTCGATTAAATGAACTTGCTGAAATTATGCCTATTTTAGCCCCCTTATCAGGGCAGTCGGCGCCGATACATATTGAGGGAAAGCTCGCGCTTGATGAAAAGCAATCATTGATTGGTGTCAATCTTTTAGCTGAATTTGGTGCCGGCAAAGTTCTTTTTGGTGAGCACTCAGTTACGTTGAAAAATTTAACCAGTCGTGTGGATGTCGATGTTGTCCAGAAAACAATATTCCTTTCGGAAGGTGCGTTGGCGTTTGATAATTATAATGCGACATTTTCCGGCGCATTTTCTTATAAAACAAACACAGGTGGTGCTGTTGCTCTTATTGATGGTTCTATTTTGTCTGATGCATTTTCAATATCAGCAACCGACGATCGCCCTCAATGGGCTGGTAGCAATAGCGTTATTGAGTTTGCATACTATGTGGATGACAAAAAGCTTGTGCTCGGCAGAGGCGAAACAAAATTAGCCGGTGTTCCAATTTCAACGCGGGGCGTTCTTGACTTTAATTCAGATGACCCGCTTCTAGATTTATCGGTTCAGCTTGGCGAAACCTTGGTTGATAATGTGATCTTTATGTGGCCTGAACATTTTGCACCCAGAACACGAGGTTGGGTTAGTCAGAATATTTCAGGTGGAACTGTTGAGGGTGGGGCGTTTCGTATTCAGGGGCATGCTAGCGAATTTATGGTTTACGAATTAAAACAGCTGCCAGAAAAAGATTTGTTTTCGGGATCTGTTGATTTGAAAAACACCCGCTTACGTTATTTAAAAGAAATGCCGGAAATGATCGTTACTAAAGGTCGGCTAGAAACAACTTCGCGGCAATTTTCGGCAATTGTTGAGGAGGGCTATGTTGATGTTGTAACAAATATAGTCAGTAAACAGTCAGGCCCTGATGAGGTGCTACCTGATAGTGGGGACAATAAGAACGCGTCCGAGCGGCAAACAATTCGAAATGGGTTGTTTATTGCCCCCGAATATTTTGATTTGGAAAGTCATGCGCGCGTCTCATTTGATGTCGGTGGTCAAATCACGTCGATCTTAAAACTAATAAATATGCCGCCCCTTCGTGCTTTAGAGAAATCACAATTCAACCCATCTGACTTTGAAGGCGTTGTTAGTGGTTCTGTTAAAATGCAATTTCCGTTGAGGCGCAAATTAAATCGTGATGCAGTTCAATTTGACATCACCGCATCGAGTTCAAATGCGCGCCTTACACGTGTGGTGTCTGGCTATCTTGTAAAAGAGGGTGACCTCAATATACGTGTCTCGCCCCAAGAACTGTCGGTCTCGGGTGAAGCCCAAATTAATAATGTGCCGATGAAAGCATCATTAGCACTTTCGCTTTGGCAGTCATCTGTTGACAATCTTATGACCCTATCGGGAAAGTTTAATGCAACCCCAAAAGCTCTGCAAAACTTGAGGCTTAATGTTCTCGCAAGCCATGTGAAAGGTGATGCGCCAGCAACATTCGATATGACATTTGCGCGATCAGGATCTAAGGACATTGTCTTTGATGTTGACCTTACAAAGACGCAGGTTCAACCAAATAGAATGAATTATTTAAAGCCATCAGGCCTAGAGGCAAACATTCGTGGCAATATATCAATAGATCCTTCGGGTGTGATTGTTGGTTTTTCAACTAAATATGAAGCGGGTGAAAATGACCATGTTCAGGTGAACCTTGAGGCGCCAAATGGTATTATTAAATCTGTGTTCGTTTCCCCTGCTCGGTTGGGAGAGAACTATGATGCTACTCTTGAAACAAGAATAGAAGGCAATATAACAAATTTTATATTGCGCGGTAATGTTATTGATGTGTCACGTTTGTTTGGTACACGTCCCCTTGATGGATCTCTTGAAGTCGTTAAGGTTGCTGATAGTCTTGCTGTTGATGACCCTGGCATTAGTTTGCCAAGCGATAGCGCAGAGGATGCCAGGCCAATTGTGTCAATGCCTGAATTGCCACAAGGGTATAACGCAGATATTCGAATAAGGCGGTTACCTGGTGCGCAGAATGAAGTTTTTGATTCTGTGCAACTCTCATTAATACGTGTGGGAGGGAGCATGGAAAAGGGAACTGTTGCTGCAAATTTAACCAATGGGGCTGAAGTCTATGGTGAATTATTTAGAGATAATGAATTAGAGCGTCGTTTCTTATTCCAATCTGAGGATGGCTCTCAAATTTTGCGCGCTTTTGATTTAGTTCCTGGCATGACTGGCGGCGCGTTTAGTTTAAGCGGTACTATTTTTAATGCGCCGATTGAAAAAGATGGAAAAACAATTTCTGGTGAAGCAAGTTTTGCATTTGGTAAATATAAATTAACGAATGTACCGCTTCTGGCTCAGCTCTTAACGCTCGCTTCTTTTACTGGTTTGTCAGACACGATTTCTGGCTCTGGTATTCGCTTTGATAAGACCGACGGCCGTTTAAGCTGGCATCAGTGGCGGGTGTATGTTGATGAAGGTTTGGCCAGCGGAAACAGTCTCGGTATATCGTTTCAGGGTGCCATTGATCGTCCGACAAACAGAATTAGTATTGGCGGTACCATGGTGCCTGCTTATGGATTAAATACCTTGCTCGGTCGCATCCCTTTTATTGGTGGGGTGTTTTCAGGGCGAAAAGGTGAGGGGCTTATCGGAGTGAGCTATCGAATATACGGCAAGGCCTCAAAGCCGAGCGTTTTTATTAACCCTGTTTCAATTATTACACCAGGTTTTACCCGACGGTTGTTTGATCTAGGGACTGGCGATTTGGGTTATCAATAAATCGTTATAGCTGTTTGCCTTAAAAACTAGCTGGCACGCGAAGTGGTTCAGTGATCGGCTAGTTTGATCAGTGTGTGGCGTTTTTTGCCAGCAGATAATTTGATGACGCCGTCGACCAAGTCACTCAGCTGTAATTTTGCATTTATGTCTTGTTGGCTAATATCATTAACTCGGGCGCCGCCACCTTGGACTAAGCGGCGAGCCTCTCCGTTGGATTTCGCAAATCCTACTTTTACAAAAGCCTCTAGCAGCCCAAGTCCTTGTGACAATTCGCTTTCGGTAACGTTTATTGTCGGCAGGTCTGCGCTTACCGTTCCGGTTAAGAAGGTTTGACGCGCTGCATTTTCGGCAATGCGGGCGGCATCTTCACCATGGGCCATAGCTGTCGCTTGAGTTGCTAAGATGATTTTAGCCTCATTAATCTCAGCGCCTTGAAGGGCTGCTAATCGCTCTACCTCATCTAACTCAACTTCAGTGAATAGACGCAGAAAGCGTCCAACATCAGCATCTTCGGTATTGCGCCAAAATTGCCAATAATCATAAGGGGAGAGCATATCCTCATTGAGCCAAACAGCTCCTTGGGCTGTCTTGCCCATTTTGGCGCCTGATGAGGTTGTCAGGAGTGATGTTGTCAGGCCAAATAAATTGCTTTGGTCCGTGCGCCTACCGAGATCTATGCCATTTACAATATTGCCCCATTGGTCAGAGCCGCCCATTTGCAGGCTGCAGCCATAACGGCGATTAAGTTCGACAAAATCATAGGCCTGTAAAATCATATAGTTAAATTCGATGAAGCTGAGCGGCTGTTCACGCTCGAGCCTTAAGCGAACACTATCAAATGTCAGCATCCGGTTGATGGAAAAATGCCGGCCATAGTCACGAAGGAAATCAATATAATTAATGTTGGCAAGCCATTCATGATTATCAACCATAATGGCGTCCGTTGGGCCATCGCCAAATTTTAAAAACCGTGAGAATGTTTTAGCTATTGAGGCTTTGTTTTCCTCAATTTTTTCGGCAGAGAGAAGTTGACGACTTTCGTCGCGACCCGATGGGTCACCGATACGGGTCGTTCCTCCGCCTAATACGACAATGGGGCGTCCGCCAGATTGCTGAAGTTTGCGCAGCATGAGGATCGAAATAAGATTGCCGACATGTAGGCTGGATGCTGTACAGTCATATCCAGTATAGCCAGTGACGATAGTGTCTTTGGCGAGTGCGTCAAGAGCGTTCGCGTCCGAACATTGGTGAATATATCCGCGCGCGTGTAGCTGCGAGAGGAATTCTGAATTATAGTTTGTAACTTCTTTCGTCATAGCTCGAAGGGTTACGGAAAACAGTGAGAAAGGTCAATACGCGATTATGGAAAATGAACCAAATATTATCGCATTAGGTCTTATGAGTGGGACATCTCTTGATGCCATTGATCTTGCAGTTATTTCATCAGATGGTCAGGGTGTGGTTAAGCCATTGGCCTTTGAGGCATCGCCCTTGAGCCCGAGCCTTCGCGCCGACATACGCAAAATGATATCACGCGCCCAGAGCGGCACTATTGATTGGGCGCATGATCCAGAGGTGACTCATTTAACTTCTCATGTGACAGAAGCGCATATTCTTGCGACCTCGCGCTTCTTAGATAAGCAGCAGCTTTCTGTTTCGCTCGTTGGATTTCATGGCCAAACAGTCTGGCATGATCCGGATAATGGCATCACTGTTCAGCTTGGTGATGGGCAGGGCATGGCCGACGCGCTAGGCATTCAGGTTATAGATCAGTTTCGGTTAGCCGACGTTGCTGCAGGTGGTCAAGGAGCACCGCTAGTGCCGCTCTATCATGCAGCTTTGTGTGATGAGTTAAACGGTCCAATTGCAATTTTAAATATTGGTGGGGTTTCAAATGTGACCTATGTCGGCGAAAGGTTGAATGGTCAGCGACAATTGCTGGCTTTTGATACTGGCCCTGGAAATGCTTTGATTAATGATTGGATGAAAGAACATCTCGACCTTGAGCATGACCCAAATGGTGCCTATGCACAAAAAGGCAATGTGTCCCTTCCTATTGTTCAAGCTTTAATGGCCGATCCTTATTTTAGTCTATCGCCTCCCAAATCACTGGATCGCAATCGATTTGTTCCAAAACCACGCATGGCAGATATGTCGGTAGAAGATGGGGCAGCCACATTAACTTCATTTAGCGTATCGTCTGTTATTGCTGCGCAGGATTATTTTCCAAAGCCTGTTCAGCGTTGGATCATTTGTGGGGGTGGTCGGTATAACAATACTATTATGTCTGGCTTATCCGAGGCGCTAGACGGTGAGGTTGTGGCCTGCGACAGGCTCGGATGGCAAGGGGACGCTATTGAAGCCCAAGCTTTTGCTTATCTTGCCATTCGAAGTTTGCGGGGCTTAGTAACGTCAATTCCAGAAACGACAGGGGCAAAATATGGTGTGCACGGGGGACATTTGTCAAAGCCGCGTCGTTAGGCATATAGAGCCTAGCTCAAAGCTGGCCAATTTCTGGGATGCGTTTGTCTAAATATGTCCGCACATGATCGAATAATTCATCCATATCTTTTTCAAAAAAGTGGTTGGCGCCATCAATGACCTTATAGGTGATGTCAATCCCTTTTTGCGCATGAAGGCGTTCAACGAGTTTGTCGACATCACTTCGGTAGACAACGCGATCTGCATCTCCCTGTACAATAAGGCCCGAAGAGGGGCAGGGCGCAAGAAATGTAAAGTCATAGAGGTTGGCAGGCGGCGCAAGTGAGATAAACCCAGAAATTTCTGGGCGTCGCATCAGAAGTTGCATTCCAATCCATGCACCGAATGAGTATCCGGCAATCCAGCATTGGCGTGCATCTGGGCATAATGACTGAACCCAATCAAGCGCAGAAGCAGCATCAGATAATTCGCCAATACCACTGTCAAATGTACCCTGGCTACGACCAACGCCTCGAAAGTTGAAGCGTAATACTGAAAAGTCGCGTTCCAAAAACTCTTGGTATAGTTGATAGGTAATTGCATTATTCATATTTCCGCCTAGTTGCGGGAGCGGGTGCAAAACCATTGCGATTGGAGCACCTTTTTTCTTGTTTTGTGTGAAGCGGCCTTCAAGGCGGCCATCTGGTCCAGCAAAAATAACTTCGGGCATAAACTTAAACCTCAACAACTCTTTTTATGGCGAAATTCGCCTCTAGTTAACTTGACTAATTTAGTCGGGATTACTATATCAAACTCATTGATGGTTTCTTAGCCAACTCTTTATGTGAAACGCAAGATAATTATTTTTTTTTGAATAAGATCAGTATTTTATGAAAATATCAACACGCGGAAGATATGCTGTTATGGCCATGGTTGAGCTTGCACGTCAGAGTGAGCACGATATGTCATTGCCTGTAAAGCTGGTTAGTATCAGTCAAGCGCAGGACATATCTTTGCAATATTTAGAGAAAATCTTTGCTGATTTACGCCAATTTGGCCTTGTCAGGAGCGTGCGTGGTAAAAACGGTGGTTATTTGTTATCTTTGGCACCTGATACTCTCTTTTTATCGCAAATTATTGATGCAGTAGATGAACCCGTTGACGTAACGCGTTGTAAATCTGGCGCTGGGTGTTCAATTAAGGCCGGGCGCTGCATGACACATGACTTATGGTCTCAATTAAGCTCTCATATTCGTGGTTTTTTTGATGCTGTATCCCTGCAAGACGTTCTGCGCGGTGACGTGCAAACGATGTTTATGGATGAGGCACGTTCCATTGAAAATGATAGATTAGAAGCAGGTGCGTTATGACCCGCATATATCTTGATCATAATGCCACGTCGCCAATGCGGGATTGTGCCATTACTGCGATGCAAGATCTGCTTGCGCGCCCTTTAAATGCCTCTTCGATCCATGCCGATGGACGATTTGCTATGGCACAGCTTGAAAAAGCTCGGCATGCATTTGCGGGCCACTTATCGGCTCCACACCAGGGGGTAATTTTTACAGGCGGTGGAAGCGAGTCTTGTAATCAAGCCATTAAAGGATGGAGTGAAGCTGTTCGTCCGTTCAAACGTATTTTGGTTTCCGGTATCGAGCATGACGCTGTGCGCAAGTCTGCGTCAGCCTGTGGGCTTAATGTTTCTGTTATTAATACAAAGCCCAATGGGGTGATTGATCTTGACCACCTCGCAGAGCTGCTGGCCGGTGAGCAAGCATTGGTATGCGCGATGCTCGCAAATAATGAGACAGGCGTTATTCAGCCAATTTCGGAAATTTGCGCTCTAACAAAAGAGCATGACGGTTTGGTGTTTTGCGATGCCACCCAAGCAATCGGTAAGTTGCCTGTTAATTTTATCGGACTCGGCGTCGATATGCTAGCTGTCTCGGGGCATAAGTTTGGCGGCCCAGTTGGTGTTGGTGCTTTGCTTGTGCGTCCATCCCTGCCTATTGGACCATTGGTTGCGGGTGGTGGGCAAGAGCTTGGGCGCAGAAGTGGCACCCAGAATGTTCCCGCTATCATTGCTATGGTTTCTGCACTTGAGGAAGCTATTGATGAGTTACCGTACATGCGTCAATTGGGTCAATTTAGAGACGCGTTTGAAAAGCAGCTGTGTGGTTTGTTTCCTAATGTACATATTATGGGAAAAGATGCGCCGCGGCTTGAGAATACAAGTTGCTTTGCAATAGCTGGCATTAAGGCAGAAACACTCCTGATGGGGCTTGATTTGGCGGGAATTAGCATTAGTTCAGGGTCAGCTTGTTCGAGCGGTAAGGTCGGCCGTAGTCATGTATTAGAAAGCATGCGTGTTGACACAGACATTGCCCAAGCTGCTTTGCGCGTGAGTTTGGGGCGCGGCAATACAATGAATGATTTAGATGAGTTTATGCATAGTTTTAAAAAAGAAATGAGCCGGCAATTATTGTCGGCAGCGGAGTAAAGTCTATGAGTGAAGCCAAAGCATCCATTGATCATGAGACAGTCGAGCGCGTTAGTGATGTCTCGGGACAAAATTACAAATATGGGTTTGTATCTGACATCGATGCTGATAAGGCTCCGATGGGTTTAAATGAAGATATTGTAAGATTTATTTCTGCTAAAAAAAATGAGCCGGCTTGGTTGCTTGAATGGCGTCTTGACGCCTATGAGCGCTGGTTAACGATGGACGAACCAGATTGGGCTCATGTCGATTATCCAAAGATTAATTATCAAGATCTTTGCTACTATTCAGCGCCTAAAAGCATGGAGGATGGTCCAAAGAGCCTGGAAGAGGTGGACCCAGAACTTCTCAGGACATATGAAAAACTTGGCATTCCTCTTGTTGAACAAGAGGTTTTAGCAGGTGTTCGAAAAGTTGCCGTCGATGCCGTTTTTGATAGTGTTTCTGTTGGCACTACATTTCGGGAGGAGCTCGCTAAAGACGGCGTTATTTTTTGTTCCTTTTCTGAGGCTGTCACAGAACACCCAGACATT
>CBFHLW010000048.1:0-12294 GCA_965656805.1 Alphaproteobacteria bacterium | reverse complement strand
TCATGCCTCCAAGCACGGCGTATACAAAAACAATTGCTGAGCCGATAAAAATACCTGCAGTGTAAGGGACGCCGAGAAAGCTTGAAAAAGCAACGCCTACGCCTTTCATTTGCCCCGCAATATAAGTGAAGGAAACAAATAAAGCGCAAATAACGGCAATAACACGTGCTGTTTTTGAGTAATAGCGATCACCTACAAAATCAGGAACCGTGAATTTTCCAAATTCTCTTAAATATGGTGCAAGAAGTAAGGCTAATAAAACATAACCACCAGTCCAGCCCATTAGATAAACAGACCCTCCATAACCTAAAAATGCGATTAAACCAGCCATGGATAAAAAGCTTGCAGCACTCATCCAATCAGCAGCGGTCGCCATACCGTTCAGAGCGGGATGAATGTCATGACCGGCAACATAAAAGTCATTTGTTGTTCCCGCACGACTACGAATTGCGATTAAAATATAAAGGCTGAATGAGCCAATAACGAATAAATATGTCCAAAATGCTTCGCTCATAGCTTACCCCTTAATACCGTATTTTTTTTCGTACCCTGTCATTTTGATGCAATAGATGACAATGAGAATAAGAAAAATGTAAATTGAACCATTTTGAGCAAACCAAAACCCAAGTGGTGCTCCACCAATCATGAAGTTATCCAAAGCTTCTCTAAAAAGAATGCCCGCCCCAAAACCACCTAAAAACCAAACAGTCAAAAGTGAAATTGTTAGACGTTTTGTCGCCCGCCAATATCCTTCGGGATCATGTGTATTAGTCCTTGTCATATTGTTCTCCCTCACATTTTAATAGGACTGACAATGTCTCTATTAATTACTCTAAATATCAATTTAGATATTATAATTTTGCGAGTAAATCTTATGATTGTCAAATGTCCAAACTTGACATAACAGAGGTCATTTATAATTTTTCTATGATAAAACAGTAAGTGCGTTAGAGAGATTTTCTGTCTCGCCAGCCTGTTCTAATCAAAGCTGCTGCAATCAGAAACCCGCCAATAATATATAATTCTCGCAACCCAATGCCTGGTTCGGCTAAAGCCTCTAAGCCCCGCATTATAAAGATAGCGCCAACGAGTAATCCAATCGCTATAAATAAATGTGATTTCATGTTTGAAATCATGAACATTAAAATCATACGGGTCAATTATATAATAACCTTCGATAAAACATATTGCTTTAATAACAAGATTTGTCTTTAAAAAGATCGCAAGTTGGTAATGCAATTTTTTAAAAAGAATGACGGATTATCAATAATCCGAACGTAATATAAATGTTAATGCAACAATGCTTAACATTTTACATAATAGTATTTTAAAATAATAAGAATAATAAAGAGGCAAAATATGGTTAAGCTATTTGATCCCAATAATACAATGAAGACACAATCTTTTTCCAGCAAATCATTTATGATTTTAGGTGTTATTGCCATTTCTCTTACTTCAGCAAATGTATATGCGGGGGATGACTATGATGATTATGACGACGACTGTTATTATGGAGACCGAATGAAGCGAGGGCATCCAGGTCGTCGTCTAGAAAGAATGGACCGCAACAATGACCAAATTGTATCCCGATCAGAGTTTGATGCTGTTCACGATGAAACATTTAAACTGATTGATAGTAACAATGACGGAAACCTATCACGCAGTGAAATTCGAGCTCATCGCGATAGATTGCGCCGGGATTATGACTATCGACGTAAGCATTTCTTTCGTGACTAGTTAAGCTATATCCTGATAACTTTTTTATTTTAATCTAAGCCAACATAATGTACCCATATTTCTTTATGGGAGTAGTGTTTATGCGTCGCCTGTCTACGATAGTTTTAGTTGGCTTAGTCTTTATTTTATTCAGCTTAGGTATGTTTGAGCTTTTGGTCAGTGCTGTTCGCTCTGAGTGGTCGCGTGATGAAGCCATAGCGCGCGCATTGACCTATAAAGCCGATATTGTGCGCGATGATTTTGGTGTGCCGCATATTTACGGTGACCGCGATGTTGATGTTGCTTTTGCTCTATCTTATGCGCAAGCCGAAGATGATTTTGAAACGATGCAAGGGCTTATCCCTTTTTATCGCGGAGAATTATCACGTGAAATTGGTAGTAAAGGCTTGCCAATCGATTTTCTTATCGCTTGGTTAGATATTCGCCGGCAAGTGGAGGCTCGTTTTGAAACTGATTTATCTCCAGAAGTGCAAGCCAATCTTCAGGCCTATGCGGATGGTTTAAACTACTATGCTGCCCTCCATCCTCGGAAAGTCAAAGCTGGCTATTTTCCAATCACAGCGCAAGATCTTGCCACAGGGTTTTCTATCCAACATTTGCTGTTTTATGGTTTCGATGGTGCTATTGGAAAGCTGTTTGAAGGTGGAAAGCCTGACAATCTAGCAACAGCCCCTGAAACCAACCCTATTACGGCGCATATTGGCGCAAAGGGGCTACCGGTTGGATCAAATGCTTTTGTCGCTAATGCACGAAAAACAACCGATGGTGCGACGCGCGTCATGATTAATTCGCACCAGCCTCTAACTGGACCTGTGGCGTGGTACGAAGCGCATCTCAAAAGCAACGAAGGTTGGAATGTGCATGGTGGCCTCTTTCCTGGCATGCCGTTTATCGCAAAAGGATTTAATGCACATATCGGTTGGGGCGTAACGGTGAATAAGCCAGATCTAATTGATATTTACAAACTAACGCTTAACCAAGAAGACAATGACGCATATATGCTCGATGGTAAAAGCGTTGAATTTGAAAAGCGTCGCGCTTGGTTGAAACTCAAGGTTTTTGGAGATTTATATATTCCAATCCCGCGTACATTATTAAGTTCAAAACATGGGCCAGCTCTTGAGACAGATCACGGCGTTTACGCCGTTCGTTTTGCTGGGATGAACGAAATACGCCAGCCAGAACAATGGTTCGCTATGAATAAAGCAACCAATCTCATTGAGTTTAAACAAGCAATGGCATTGCAGGCCATTGTTTCCTTCAATTTTGTTTATGGTGATAAAGACGGAAATATTTATTTCTTACACAATAGTCGATCGCCGCGTCGACTTGATGGCTGGGATTGGTCTAAATATTTACCAGGTGATAGATCTGATTTGATTTGGCAAGATCAGATCAGTTTTGAAGAGATGCCGCAGTTAACAAACCCAAAATCGGGTTATTTGATCAGCACCAATCAAACGCCATTCCAAGTGACGGCACAAGCCTACAATCTTTCACAATCTGATTATCCCGCTTCATTAGGCTTGCAAACTCGGATGACAAATCGCGCCGTTCAAGGGTTAGCGATGTTCGCGGCAAAAAAACGTCTTAACGCTAAAGATTTCGACGCTATCAAGTGGGATAATACGTATCATTCCGATTCACGCGCACGAAAATATGTTGATCTTATTCAGACACTTAATGTTAGCACGGAACAAGAACGTGCGGCGCAAACTCTTTTGGCGCAGTGGTCTGGTCAAGCAATCGCGGATGATCGCGCGGCGCCTTTAGCTGTTTGTCTAATTAAAGATGAATGGATGGCAGAGCAAAAACAAAAGCCAACCCCTAATATTGAACTTGTTTTTAAGACCTGCTTGAACAATCTAGAAATGAATTTTGGAAGAATTGATCCCAAATGGTCAGAGGTCAACCGCCTTTGCCGAGGTGATGTGAATTTACCCCTCAATGGTGGTCCAGATACGTTACGCGCAATATATGGTCAGCCTGATGACAATGGACGTTTATGTGCGGTTGCCGGGGACGGATTGGTTATTTCAGTGAGCTGGGATCGCTCTGGAAATCAAAGTGCACGGATGGTTCATAATTTTGGTGCTGCTGCGACTAACAAATCTTCACCGCATTATGCAGACCAAGCCCCATTATATGCCAGCGAGACGTTTAGGCCGATCGCCCTCTCCCGTGAGCAAGTAGAAACAGGCAAGCATAAAACGCTATCATTACCTAAAACTAAACGTTAAAGACGAGCTACGGCCTGACAAAAAACATTTAATGTCTCATTTGCACGATCGGGCGGAACTTGAAATGAGAAGCTACGCGTTTTGGGATTAGGATGTTGGTAAGCAGCATAAGATACTGTTGAAATTGGCTTATCTTCTGAAAAAAACTCATCCTCATCAAGGCGGCATGTTACCTTATGAAGTCTTCCTTTATGTGGACTCTCAAGACGAACATAAAAACGTATTACAGAAGACCCGTCATTTTTAAAGAAGCGTTGTAAGCCAATTGGCTTAAGTTCTAGAATTCCCTTCTCTTCAGCTGAGGCGGCATGGGGCAAGAGGGTTAATAAAAATAAAATTCGAAACATAGAAGTTAATACCAATGCGTACTTAATGCGCCGTTTCTGATGCCAGTTCAAAATCACTCAGACTCATCTTTTTTAACTGGGCCACCATAAAGGGCGAGATATATCAACGGGCTAATAGAGCCTAAAAAGAAGGTACCAATCACCCAAGGCCAAATATTGATTCCTTTAGCACGCGCATCTGGGACTAAAAAAGTTAAAAGCAACATGAGCGATATAATGAGGTCAGCAAAGACTTGCCAACCTGCAGGGCTTGGCAAATGATAATTAAAAATACCGACATATCCAACTTCATTTACGGCGTAAGCCGTTAACACCAAGAATGGAATAAGAAAAGCAATGGCCACAATTCGTTGAAAATTCATTTGGAACTCCAGGTATAATTTATAAAAATGTTACTAGATTAATTGATGTTTATTTATTCGCATCCACGATGGCCCGAAACAATTCAATTGTTTCAAACTCAAGATCGCTTGAACCATCATCACTCGTTGCATAAGCACTATTGGCAGATAATTTAACAATTGTGAAACCTGATTTCGGGGCAACATATATAAATTGGTTGTAAACACCAATGGCAGTAAACTCACCATCATTTCCTTCTGGTACCCACCACTGAAGACCATATCCAAGAGGAAAACTAGACTGATCATTTGGGCCTGGCATGAGATGCGGGGCATCGGGCGTTACAGATGCTTTAACCCAGGCAGCCGGAACAATTTGTTTGCCATTAAACACGCCATCCAGGCGATAAATCTCGCCTAATTTTGCATAATCAATAGCTGTTAAGTTCAATCCACCAAAAGCCATTTCCATTTTGCTATCATCTGTTAACCAATAACCATTATAAGCAGCACCCATAGGTTGAAATAGTTTCTCAGTCATATAGTCAGTAATAGATCGCCCCGTTGCATTTGTAAGCAACATGCCGAGAGCCTGCGTATCTGTTGAGTTGTATCTATTATAGGTTCCTGGTTGAAGCTCATTCTCCAGCGTTGCTGTGAAGTCATTCATTGAATCCCCCAGAGCAAAGACACGTCCAAAACGGTTAATATCACTATCGGGATCGCCGTAGTCTTCGTTCCAACGGGCACCTGACGACATTTGAAGAATATCCTTAATGCGAACACCATCATAGGCCGATCCTTTGAGCTCTGGTACATATTGTGTTATTGGCTCTTCAATATTCTTAATATGACCTTCCTCAATAGCAATGCCAATCAAGGCCGAAATAAAACTTTTTGATACTGACATAGATAACCATTGTATGCCGGGACCACCAGTTAACCTATATTGCTCATGTATAATTTCTCCGTTTTTAATAACGAGCAATGCCGCACTGTCAGTTAGTTCTAAAAACTCAGTTGTTTTCCAAACCTTGCCGTCATAGCTGAAACTCTCGGGTAATGAGACGGCCTCTGCTTTAGGAAATAAATAAGGTGTCTCTGCCGGTGACATTTTAGTGCTTGGAAACACTTCATACATACGAGGGAAATTATCATATTGCTCCTCGCCGCTAAAGAGCGATGAGACAGTGAGCGCCCGATCAATGCGACCTATAGACGAAAATGCCACAAGGCCAATAGCTAATAATATTAAAGCACCAAGACCATATAGATATTTCATTAGATAAACTCCCCATCGATTTACTCTCACAATTGCACTTTACAGGATAAAGATATGTGAAGATTTTATAGTGATAGAGTTAGCAATATTTAGCAAGTTGGAATGTCATATGCGAACGATCTTCTCATCCTCTCTAAGTGCGTGACATCGGGATAGAGAACAAAACGCCAATGAAACAGCATGTTTAAATACGATAATAAGCGTTTTGGAAGAAATGGTCGGGGGTGGGAACCGTTGGGTCTTTTATATATTTTGTAACAGTGACTTACGGTTTTTTATGTTTTATGTGGAGCTGATATTTTACCGCGCCACGCTTTATTAAGTAACCACTTAATGAGCATATTCCATAGCGCAAACAGCTCCTCGACTTTTTGTTATAGGGTGCAGCCGTTGATCCTGATTTTAGTTCTGGCTTATAATGCTCTATCTATTATGATTGCGCTTTAAATAGGTGCTTGGGCGTAATGTTTCTGGCGGAATTTTGCTCTTAGCTTCACGCCAAATCGGATCATATTTATACCAAGGCACACCAGGATATAGATGATGAATCAAATGCTGTGATTGGCCTAGCATGAAAAGATGACGCCACCATCTTGAATCGACATCTTGTATCGATGTTGCACCAATCGGATCAGCGCGCTGTTCATGGCCTTTTCTGTGCTGAATAGTCGCCAGCAGATAAACAGTGATGACACGCCCCATCAACATGGGTAGCACCCACGCCACAAAGAATTCAAATGTATAGGGCGACGCAATAGCGACCGCAAATATCGCAAGATAAATTACTAAACCAAGTGAAAATCGTGCTCGTTCTGCCACTGGGCGTTCCTGCCACACTGAGAAGTAGAACCTCGTCCACAAAACGTCCATAAATGCTGAATTGAACCAACATAAAAGAATGTTCTCATGGGTGAATTTTAAATCAGGGTCGTCATCTTGGCCAGTGCGAGCATGGTGCGTCACGTGTAGATAACGATAGAGCGACGTGCTGAAACCAGGCAACAATAATTGCGCACTAAGAGTGCCAATGAAGTCGTTTAACCAATTAATCGAAGAGAGATTGCGATGCACCGCTTCGTGAAGGGGCGTAAAGCTCCAAAACACGAAAAATGCGCTTATCGGTACAGTAATGAAAGCACTTAGCATACCGGTCAGCAGCGCATAGGTTGAAAGTCCAAAACCAATAAAACTCAAGAAATAGATGACAACTGTCGGCCAGGCTATAATAGGCATGGTAAATGCCTGTGCCAATTCTGGGGTTTTTTTAATTTCGTTTATAAGTGCACGTTGATTTCTATTTTTCATGAATTCCCCTCCCTAAGAAAAAAATTAGGTGAGAACAGGTCATATGTCACGCATTAAAGTTATTTGCTCTAATACGTATGCTTTGAAATTTCATCAAAACAATGAAAAACCACCTATATCGCCAGATTAACTTCGCCAAACAATCGATATGTCGTATTGATCTGAGTTTTACGTAGTGTTTTATGATCGAACGAAATATCACTCGCGTCGACATTGTAAATTATTTTCTACTTCAGTCTACTTAAGGGAAATTCTTAAAGCCATATGATTTCAAGAAGGAAGAATACCGCGGTCAACATAGAACATATCAAATAAAGGATAATGGTCGGGGCTGCAGGATTCGAACCTGCGACCCCCTGGTCCCAAACCAGGTGCGCTACCAGACTGCGCCAAGCCCCGACGACCTTGAATTAGCCCGAAAAACACTCAAAAGCAAGCGGCAAATCGTGGAATTTTATATAGCCGGACCCTTTATTTTAAAAATAGCATGCGCCGTAAAAACAAGCCCCTCATTAGGTAATTCAACCCCCTCTCCCGTCCAAGCTTGCGCTTCGACAAAGACCAAAGATTTTGTGGCACGGATTAATCTTCCCGTTCCTTGTAACCAGTCACCTAGCCGCGCCTCATTAAGAAATTCTGTTGTCAGCTGAATAGTAACAGCAGTGAGTTTAGCCTCACGAAATATGGCTGTGGCTAAAAGACCATCTGCGAATGCACTTAAAAAACCACCATGCGCATGTCCACGACTATTACAGTGACGTCCTTGTAATCTTATTCCCTGTCTAAACGTCTCTTCCGATGACCAATGATACCAAGGGCCATTATGGGTCGTGAAAGGGCCGCGACGCATACTCTTTTTAAAGGGTTCTGGCGCATTAATATCAAGCTCAATGTCATATGTCATTCAATCTGTTCCGTCATTAAAGACGGACAGTTTTCACAAACACAGAAAAATTGCAAGCCTAGTCAATGAGCGTGTCACCAGCATCAATGCGCTTAACTTCCGTGGCCATCAGACCTTTAGGGCCTTGCCCAACCTTAACCAGAACTTGTTGTCCAGGAATTAGGACTTCTATGTTCTTATTGCGCAACGTTTCCATATGAACAAATATATCTACAGAATCGTTCGGTTCATTAACAAATCCATACCCTTTTATGCGGTTGAACCATTTGACAACGCCTAAACGGAAGTCACTTACATCGGTGATTTGATCGATCATCGAAGTTGGTCGAGGGTGGTCATTAGGCATAACGGCCGTTTCATTATCAACAGACACAACCTTGTCAGCCTGAAGCCCTTGAGCGCTTTTGATAATGGTACATTTGATTGTAGCGCCTGAGTAAAGTGTTTCATGGCCAGCTCTTTTAAGAGCTGAATGATTGACCAGTACATCCAAATTATCTTTAGACGTTGTAATAAATCCATATCCTTTTGATGGTTCAAACCACTTGACTTTGCCCGAGATTATGACGGGATCATCGGAAACAGCGACAAGGTATTCTTCTTGTGATTTTTCTAACATGTAAACCTCTACTATTATTCTTGTTTTTATGTTTGGGTCTTTGATTTTGAGTTTTGTTAGTTTTCTTATTTATTTATAGCTAACAAAACGATTAATCTTACAGCATGATCATAACCAAATAAAAGTTAAAGTTTAATTAACTTAAGAAATGAGTGTTTTAAGTGTGTAAATCTTTAACCAAATTCTCAAGCGCATCACCGATTTCCTTATGGATAACGAGGTCAGCAATTGTATCTAGCTCTGTTGGTTCGCGATTAATAATTATGAGTGATGACCCATTGCGTTTAGACAAAACAGGGAATCCAGCCGCAGGGTAAACTTGGAGAGAGGAACCAATAGCAATCATTAAATCGCATGATAAGGCCGCAATTTCAGCCAACTGCATTGGGCGTTCTGGCATTGATTGACCAAATGAAATAGTTGCCGACTTCACAATACCATCACATTGACGACATGTCGGTGCGACCATGCCATTAGATTCACTAAAAGCTGATTTTATGTCGTCGAGTGTATAGCGTGTTTGACAGTCCAGACATGATGCATATGTTCCATTTCCGTGAAGTTCGATAACACAGTCTTCGTCAACTCCAGAATCTTGGTGAAGGTTATCAATATTTTGCGTTATGATTGTCTGGACGCGTCCAGTTCTTACTAATTCAGCAAGCGCTAAATGTCCTTTGTTCGGACGTGCTTTTGCGATGGTTTTATCAATCTCGAATTTACGGTTCCACGCCTCAATACGACTATGCTCAGAGCTAACAAAATCCTGAAATTGAATTGGTTTATGCGTTTGCCATAGACCTGTTGGGCTTCGAAAATCTGGTATACCACTCTCGGTGCTAATGCCGGCTCCAGTAAAGACAACTATATGTTCTGCTGCCTTCACATAATCTGCAAGGGTGATTGTCATTTTACGAGTTGGTGCTTAAAAAACGTCACAGCGTCAGTTGAAACATTTTTAATATGTGGCGCTTTTGCAATTGAAAAATGTCCACACGGATAATGCTTGGTTTTGGCAATAGACCCAACACGGCGCGCAAAGCTTAATATTGCTTCATTCGAAACGGTTTGATCATTATCTGCAACCTGAAGCAGTGTTGGTGTTTTATACTGGTCCACAAGCTCAATGGCATTATTCATTGAGAATTTGCCACTTATGAAACTGCGAGGGGCAACTTGATTGCGCCAGGTTGGGCCAGCAACATCAAAATATTCAGCAGCCTCTGGCGCGCACAGAGCTGCCATGGGGTCATTTTCTGTAGCTACAATATTCATATAGTTTGGCGTCCGCCCAATAAATCCTCCCAACCAGTCACGGAAGATGAGGCCTTTAAATTTATCAGTCGTTTTTTTGTCACGGTATTGTTGCGATAGTGCCATAGATGCAAAATTGTCAACATGCGGGCATTGTGCAACGACGGCAGAGATAGAGGCATCTTCTGCAGCAAGATGTAAGACATGACCACCTGAAAATGAGTAACCCCATAAGCCAATACGTCCCGCATCAACGGCATCTAGTCCGCGCATGTAATCAATAGCAGAGCGCCAATCCGTCTTTTGCATGGGGACTGAAATAAATTGACGCTTCTTACCTTCGCTAAGGCCAAAGCCACGATAATCAAAGGTGAGTACATGAAACCCTTGGTCGCTAAAAAACTTTGCATAATCATAAAGAGCGCTATCCATCGTACCAGCAAACCCATGAGCAAGAACAATGCCTGCGCCAGTCTTCTTATCTTTGCTTGGAATATAGAGGCGTCCGGCACAATGTTCGCCGTCTGAACGAAACTGGATATCGCGATACATAAGGGCTCCTAATATCTATCTCTTATAATATGTCGTGAATTGCTTATATTGCCAAGCTCTGGCATAGTTTAATTAATGAAGAGGTAAAAAGAATGAAATATTTACACACAATGGTTCGCGTACAGAACCTTGATGATAGCCTTAAATTTTACTGTGAACATTTGGGTTTAGAGTTATTAAACAAAATTGATATTGAGGCAGGCCGTTTTACCCTGGCTTTTCTTGCCCCGCCCGGCCAACCCGATGCTCAAATTGAACTTACGCATAATTGGGATCCAGAATCATTAGATGAAGGGCGTAATTTTGGACATTTAGCCTATGCGGTTGATAATATTTATGAGGTTTGTCAGCGTCTTCATGATGCAGGCATTACTATTAACCGCCCACCCAGAGACGGGAAAATGGCGTTTGTTCGATCACCAGATAATATCTCGATAGAATTATTACAGTCAGGCGATGCCCTTTCTCCTCTGGAACCGTGGGCTTCTATGGAAAATGAAGGTAAATGGTAAATGAAATTAATCCGCCCAACTTTAGTGGCAATTTATATCATAGCCGCAATATCACAGACATATGCGCAACGCGAGCCACTATCCGACACTGTGCGTGAACGCGCCCTCAGCCGTGAAGTGCTTGATCCTTATTGGAATGGCTTTATCGCCAAAGCGCAGGGAAATTGTCAACTTGCCGTTCAAGAACTTAAATCATACGCCAATCAAGGTCGCGGATTTGAGGGCGCTCAAACAGCCTTTGGTATATGTCAAATGATTGAAGCAGGGTTTAATCCCAATGACGAAGAACAAATATCCTCACTCATTGAAAACCAGGCCTTTATTGAAGGGCGACGTTTTGTGTTAAAAGCAGCTCAAAGTGGTTTTCATGAAGCCCAAGCTGAACTCGTCCGGCTTTACCTGCTCGGTCTTGGCCCCGATCAAGATCCGATTGAGGGTGCTAAATGGGCGCAATTATATTTAGCAAATCCCTACAGACTTACCATAGGACTTGTTAATGAGATTGAGCGTGACATTGATGTGCTGCGACGCTCAATGTCGTCAGAACAATGGGTGCTGGGAAAAGAACGGGCACGTAATTGGTATCCTGTTTTCAAGATTGTTACAGATACACCATTAATTCAGCAAAATACGCCTGCTCACAAACTAAAAAATAACAATAGATAACGTTATAGGTTCCAAATGCGTATATTTAGGTCGCTTATTTGTTTGCTTTTTTTAACGGTTTTACCATTTACGCAGAGCTACGCTGCCTCCCAAACAGCCTATTTTGCAGGCGGTTGTTTTTGGTGTACCGAGTCAGATTTCGAGAAAATTTCAGGCGTACTCGAGGTGATATCTGGATATATGGGTGGACATGTTGCAAACCCAACTTATGAGTTAATCTCAACTGGACAAACAGGTCATAGAGAAACGGTTAAAGTCGTTTATGATGATGAGCGCGTCACATTCGCTGAATTGGTTGAGGCATTCTGGCGTATGCATGACCCAACCGATGCTGGTGGTTCTTTTGTTGATCGTGGTTTTCAGTACAGCTCCGCCATTTTTACGAATGATAAAGCTGAAATAGCTATTATTGAAACCTCCATCAACATGCTCATAGAGCGGAAAAAATATCAAATGCCAATTGCGACAGTTATTGCACCAGCATCAACATTTTATGCAGCTGAAAGCTACCATCAAGATTATTATAAGAAAGAAG
>CBFHLW010000047.1:0-12509 GCA_965656805.1 Alphaproteobacteria bacterium | reverse complement strand
GCATATCAAGAGGTAGATGGAAGCGTCTATAAAGATCCAGCCGAAATCTATAACCCGAAATATGCCGATACTGTTGCAACTATCTTTCCCTCTGACACCCCGCATTACAAGTTGATTGCAGCCGGGCAATTGCCAGCTTCAACCCTCTTTAATAATCAGCCTGATCTTTCGAAGCGCTCGCTTAGTGCTTATGTTAACGACACGATGCGCAACGCCTCACCGGCTAGTGATTTTAAGAAATTTCTGGATATTTATAAAACTGGTTTTGGGTCTGACTACCTTATTAATGACGATTTCCGGATAAAATATCTGCAAGATATCGAAGCAAATCCAGATGGAATGTTCCCAAATTACACAACGGGTTTGGCACCAAAAACCTCTGATGTTGGTTTGCGCCGTGCCCTCATCAAAAATGATCTTCGTAATTGGACACCCAAAAACCCTCTTATGATGTGCGCCAGTCCCAGTGATGGTGCGGTGGATATTCGTTTTGGCGCAGAGGCAATGCTGACATATTGGCGCGCACCTGGTCATGCACCCGCACCAGGCATCGTTTCCTATTTAAACTTTGAAGCTCCAATTAAAGAAGGCGATGCGTTTAAATACTTGAAACAAAGTTTTCAGGCTGAACGGGAACAGATTGAGAATGGACGTAAATGGCCGGTCTGGGTAGACACGCACCATCAAATACTCTTGCCGAGATATTGTTATCTGGCAGCACGCGATTATTTCGATAGGCTGCAAGACTAATTACTAGTGCTCATCGATCTGTCTCATAATCGATCTGTCTCATAATCGATCTGTCTTATAAGTGTCATCAGCGCTTTGGGTGATGTTGTGAGAACAACATCACTCTCGGCGCTCTATTTTGCAGAACTTCGCAGGATTTTTTATCGTCGTTCTGTTAATTTCGGAATAGGTCAACGTGTGGCCTGAAACCGACCTTCGCTGCTTTTATTTTTAGCGCCAGCACACGCCTGGGATGGATGCAGTTGATGAGGTGATTAGTTAAAATAAAAAATCGCAATCATCGCTAAGGGGGCGTACTTTTCCTTTATTTGATCCACGAACTTCGGCTTGATGAACGCCTATTCCCTGTTGCTTTGCAAGAAGTACGCTCTCCTTTTTTAAATTTCTATGCCTTGCTGTAGTTCTTTAGTACCCTTTACGTACTCATAAACACAAGCAATTATCATGAGCAAATAAATAGTGGCCCTTAAAACGATATGCCGCCGTCGCCATAATCAAGGTCATTCGGCTTAGCCCAAGCAGGCGTCGCAAACAGAAGTGCGATGATGGTTAGGATACGGTTCCTTTCTGTCCTTTGATTACTCCTAAAATTGATAAGCTGACGGCAAGCAGAGCAGCAAAGCTTAGCGATATAAGCAGAAAAGCTACAAATAATTCTGCTGTATCAGTCGCCTCAATGCCACGCGACGCCAAGGGTGTCATTCGTCCCGTGCCGACCGTAGCTCCAAATAGTATCGCCAACCAATTTGCGTAACTGGAATAAACCCACCCCCAATAAGCAGCCTTTTTTTGCAAGTCACTAAGAACCAAATACTTCCAAACAGCCGACAGAGTAAGCATTAATATCCCGCTTATCACTCCTATGCTATGCGCTGACAACGCAAGACGAGGGCCCATGCGTCTTTCTTTGACCATCAAACCAAGTTTGGATATCAGCAGGTGACAGCTGATAAAGAGGAATCTTGCTGAATGGTTGCGCCAAAATACGGCGAACATAGTATCGTTCTACTGCATAAGCCTTTTTGTGAACTTCCATCTCTCCTTCATATCTTATAAACAAATCCTCAAGCATATCGTAAAGCATTTCTCAGCGAGAGCGGACACAACTACCTAGCTCAATCTCCCGCTCAGTTTCTCTCACCCATAGCTCTGCATCTTTGCGGTAGGTGAATGTCCTACTCAATGAACGGGCATTGGCTTTACGAATTTGTACATGCCACCGACCATTTCTATTTCTGATTGTCGCCATTCTTTGTCTCCACTGTGCCATAACCGTGCCAAGTGCTAGACCTCAGGTGTCTGACAGAATACCGCCAAGTCATATTCAACCCTTCATCAAAGACAAAGTGCTGATATACTTGGTGTATTCACAAGTCATGAAAGAGTGAACGGTGGTGGGCGATACTGGGATTGAACCAGTGACCCCTACAATGTCAATGTAGTGCTCTCCCGCTGAGCTAATCGCCCGTTTCCACATCTAGGATCGCAATCTCCTCGAAAACAGAAAACGGGTATAGCATATTCTCCAGCTTCGACAAGACAAAATCAAATAACAGCCAATGCGCTATTGATGAGGAGTCTATAAAGGCCAAGCAATCTGGTTTCTACCGATCAAATTCACTCGCCTTTTATTCTAAACAATCCGCCCCCTAATGACTTAGGTATTTATAACCCACTTAAAGCTAACGCAGTTTTAGCAAACAAAGATTTTTGGCATATTTTTAGATAAAAAGTGTTATAGAAACGATATGATTAATCAATTTAAAGATAATGTGGTCACAGGGCCAGTTTATGAGACACCTTTCGCCTTCACGCCGGCAAAAGAACCAAATAGCTTGCCCCTTCTCATAACGTCACCACATAGTGGTTCGCATTACTCAGATGGCTTTATTAAAGACTCGCGATTAGACGCGCATCTTATTCGTCAGTCCGAAGATATGTATGTTGATAAGCTATTTGATGGTGCGCCAGCTCTTGGCGCACATCTTTTAGTGGCACATTACCCGCGAGCCTTTGTAGATCTTAATCGCGGGGAGAATGAAATTGACCCTGCCTTGGTTGTCGAGGATATCCCATCGCACAAAGATCAATCATTACCGCGCGTTCAGGCTGGACTGGGCACGATCCCAAGTGTTGTTGCTGAAGATACCCCGATTTACGACAATAAGTTGAGCCTAACAGAAGTCGAGGCACGCATTCGAGATATCTACAAACCATTCCACCAGCAGACGAAAACAACTTTAGACAAAATGCATGAAGAACATGACTTTGCTCTTTTAATCGATGCCCACTCAATGCCATCACAGGCAGGGCGCCAAGCAGCACCGCGGAATCGTTCTGCACAAATTGATATTGTTTTGGGCAACTGCCATGGGCATTCATGCGACATAGTTCTGGCGAATTTTATCGGCGATCACTTTACACGGGCTGGCTATACCGTGGCTCACAATAATCCATATGCTGGTGGTTATATTACCAGCCATTACGGGCGCCCTGAAAACGGGTTTCATGCGATTCAAGTAGAGATTAATCGCAACCTCTATATGAATGAAAAAACATATGAGCCGCTCGCTGGGTTCGAAATCCTCAAGCGCGATATTGATTATCTCCTAATAGATCTGAAAAACAGCATCGAAGACCTGACCCCGCAAATGCTAGCCACGCGAAAAGCAGCCGAGTAAGCACATGCCAAACACAACACGCCAAATAGAATTCTTACACGCCATGGCAAAAGTCGCCGCGAAAGAAACACTGGCGTATTTCCGTTTAGCTCTTGAGGTCGAAAATAAAGATAACGATGGTTTTGACCCAGTTACTATTGCTGATCGAAAAACAGAACAAGCCATTATTGATATTATTACAGCCAATTTTCCAAATCATAAATTATTAAGCGAAGAATTTAATGGTGAGGGCGCACTTAAAGAAGGAAGCTTAAGTTGGGTCATTGATCCAATCGATGGCACACGTGCCTATATATCAGGCCTGCCAACCTGGGCAACATTGATTGGTCTTTATGATGGCTTAACACCCGTTATGGGTTTGATGGACCAGCCTTTTGTTGGCGAACGTTTCTGGGCCGTTGATGGCAATGCCTATTGGCGCTCTAATAATATTGATAAACCTATCAAGACACGCAGTTGTGCCGATATCGCGCAAGCAACACTTGCAACAACCGCGCATCATTTTTTTGAAGCTCCAGAGGTGGCTCCAATTTGGCAAGCAATAACGAGTGCGACAAAATTAACCCGCTATGGCGGCGATAGCTATAACTACGTCCTGCTTGCCGCAGGTCATATTGATGTCGTCATTGAACGAGATTTGCACCCTTATGATATCTTACCTCTAAGGCCCATTATAGAAGGTGCCGGCGGCATTGTTACTGACTGGCAAGGCAATCCGGTTACAGCTGGTGGTCATGTTATTGCTTGCGGTGACAAAACATTGCATGCACAAGTTCTCAATATGATCAACGCCGCCTAAGCCAGGCCAGTTTATTTATTTTTTGATATAACGATCAAAGAATGCCAATAGGTCCGCAATAAACGCATCATATATCTCTTTATTTTCCATCAGCAATTCGTGCATAGCTGGCGCATATTCTTTGCCTTGCGCATTTGGCAAAAGCTTAAGTGCTTGCCGAATTTGTTCATTATCTACCAATTTTTCATCTGAAGCAGATGCAATGAAAATCGGTTTATGAACAGCTTTTAACAGATCAGGCTTAGCAGAGTCGCGCATGGCATGGATTGCCGTCAAAACCCAACCCATCGATCGGCCATTAACCTGCAGGTCTGGGTGCGCTTTTAGAAAAACCTCATATTGCTGCCATAGGGTATCATTGAAAGCCACTCTGTTTTGCGCAGGGTTTTTTGCCGTGCGCGATGGAGGATCGCTAGGAGGATATTGATCCAACGCACCAAACAAGCGATAAAAAGAACCAATAAATTTAATGATGGATTGCTGAGCCGCACTCATTTGGACCCCAAGCATGGGGGCGCAGAGCGCTAAAGCTTCAAATATATCGGGGTTTTTCATAACGCTGCGCAATGCAATCAGTCCACCCATGGAATGGGCCAGACCCACATAAGGCATTGGGCAATGCGGCAAGACCAAGCGCTCTATTCGCATCATGAGGTCTGCGCAATTTTGATCAAAGTCGTTTAAATGTAACCGCACATGCTCTGAAGATATTCGCGTACTGCGGCCATGGCCTCGCCATTCAGGCAATACAACGCAGAACCCTTGCTTGGTAAATGTCTGGGCAACCCGAACATATTTCTCGATATATTCGGCATAACCGGTCATTAAAACCAATGTGCCGCGCGCCACACCCGTCGGGTAAAAAATAGCTGTTCTTAATTCAGCACCATCTTCAGCCGTCAAATAACCAATATCTGCACGCTTGGGTGCGGGAAACATTTCGGTTTCTGCAAATATAGTTGATTTATCCCATTCAAAATCAATTTTTCTCATTATACCCTCTTTGACGCTCTTCATCATTATTGACCATTTAAAATGAAAAAAGCAAACTAACTTCGGGAGGAGATCAACATGGCACAATCATCACAGGGTTCGCAACATTGGTCGTCTTACAGTGGATTCATGCTCGCCTGTATTGGTGCTGCTGTTGGCCTAGGCAATATATGGAAATTTCCATATATGGTTGGTGCAAATGGCGGCAGTGCATTTGTTCTCATTTACCTCTTAACCATTGCTTCCATCGCCATACCTGTTGCGGCAGCTGAAATTGCCCTTGGTCGTCTTGGGCAAGCTGGCCCTGTTGAAAGTTTACATAATATTGCCAAAAGCGAGAGGCGGACACATTGGGTTAGTATAGGAGCCGATATCGGCGTCCTTGCATCTTATTTGCTCCTAACCTTCTATGCAGTTATTGCTGGCTGGGTTTTATCCTATGTTTATCGCGCCATAACTGGCAGCTTTAATGCCCTCTCAAGTGAGGCGTCGCAAAACATGTTTCAAGCACTTCAAGCGAGCCCAACAGAAATGATCGTCATGCAAGGACTATTTCTGCTGACCGTCACATTCATCTTATCACGTGATATCACCAGCGGGCTTGAGCGGGCTAATCGTATCATGATGCCCATGCTGTTCATCATGCTTTTAGCCGTTTCTGGGTATGGATTAATCGCCGGCAACCCCAAAGAAGCACTCGCCTATTTATTGACGCCTGACTTTAGCAAACTCAATAACGCCACCATCGCAGCGGCCGTTGGCCAAGGATTCTTCTCTGTTGGCGTCGGGTCTGCAATCCTGATTACCTTTGGCGCCTATATGAATAAGAACATTAAAATCGGGTCAGCGGCCCTTACCATTGGCATTGCCGACACAGCCATTGCGCTTCTCGCAGGCTTTGGGATATTTGCGATCGTTTTCAGCCAGGGACTTGATCCTGCTTCAGGTCCTGGCCTCATTTTCATAACGCTCCCAGTTGCCTTTTCGAGCATTCCAGGTGGGTATATGCTAGGCATATTATTCTTCATACTCGTCCTTTTTGCAGCTCTCACCTCTGCGCTCGCTTTGGCCGAAGTCACTATTTCATGGGCAGAATATCGTTTGAATATATCCCGGCGTTTTGCTAGCTGGGCCGTTCTATTAAGCAATTTCATGATTGGCCTGCTGACAGTGTTTTCTTTTAATCTACTGAGTGAGTTTAGGCTGGCCGAGACTGGCTTTTGGGCAGACAAAAACTTATTCGAGGTTAAAGATTATATTGCCTCATCTATTTTAATGCCAGTCAGTGGCCTTCTCATCGTATTCTTCGCCTACTGGGGCATAAAATCCTATCGACTTGAGCAAGCTTTTGGCCAAGAGCGCAAGATTTTCAAGATATGGCTATGGTTAGGCCGCATCATTTCACCCCTCGGTATTATTTGGGTTTTTTGGACAAATCTCTAAAATCCCTCAGGACATTTTGACACAGAAAGCAGACTATCTTATGACAGCCAACTTGACCATAAAAGTCTGATTTTATTACATAATTATATGATCCTTGAGGACTTTGAACCCCAATCAGGGGTTTTCCCAACAAAAGTCAAAAGTTTTCCACATTCGGCTAAAAACATAGGAGTTTCCTAGTTTTTTTCTTGGTTCAGGAAGCCGATAAACGAATTTTTAGGTCAGCAATATTGACCTTTTGGCTTGAAAGATTACCTCTTTTAAGCCATATTACAGGTCTAACTTAAAGCAGTCCAACATCTGGCTTTATAGGCTTTAGAAGCCTCACTTAAATTTTAACGACGCACGATACTATCGCATACCTTTTTGCGAAGATGGGCGGACGTGACACTGGAGAGTATAATATGACGCGGAACAATACAGAGGCAAATATGACGGAAAACGCATTCTCAGCATTTGCTCCAGAAAAACAGGGGCTTTATGATCCGCGACATGAACATGACGCCTGCGGTCTTGGCTTCGTTGCGCATATTAAAAACGAAAAAAGCCATCGCATTATCCGCGACGGCTTAACCATATTAGAGAACCTAGAACACCGCGGCGCCGTCGGCGCAGACCCGCTTGCGGGTGATGGGTGCGGCATTCTCATCCAAACACCAGACTTGTTTCTTCGTAAAGAAGCTGAAAAAGAAGGCTTTAACTTACCAGAACTTGGCGCTTACGGCGTTGCTATGGTCTTTTTCCCTAAAGATGCGGCAACACGTGAGCAGCTATGCAAGCTTATGGAAGAAGAAGTCATTGCCTCGGGTAATACTGTCATTGGCTGGCGAGATGTGCCTGTTGATAATAGCGGCCTTGGATATAGTGTTGCGCCGACTGAACCATTCACACGTCAAATGTTTATCGGAAAAGCCTCTGTTTTGGCTGACACGAAAGCCTTTGAGCGGTCGCTATTTATAACCCGCCGTAAAATTGAGTTAAAAGCAGAAAAAATGGGCAAAGATGTTGAGAAAAACTTCTATATCTCATCAATGTCGAGCTGCACGCTGCTTTATAAAGGCATGTTACTATCAGCTCAGTTGGGCGCCTATTTCCTAGACCTTCAAGACCCTGATATGACATCGGCTTTGGCGCTTGTTCACCAACGCTTTTCAACCAACACATTTCCAACGTGGAAATTGGCGCATCCGTTTCGCATGATTTGTCACAATGGTGAAATTAATACAGTGCGCGGCAATGTTAATTGGATGGCTGCGCGCCAAGGAACGCTTGAATCAAAAATCCTCGGCGATGATCTACAATCACTTTGGCCACTCATCAGTGAAGGACAATCAGATACTGCTAATTTTGACAATGCGCTTGAGCTTCTCGTTCAGGGCGGTTACTCCCTTCCCCACGCAATGATGATGATGGTGCCCGAGGCATGGTCTGGCCATAAATTAATGGACGCCGACAGGAAAGCTTTTTATGAATATAACGCAGCTATTATGGAGCCATGGGATGGCCCCGCTGCCGTCGCCTTTACAAATGGCAGCCAAATCGGCGCTACACTTGACCGCAATGGTTTGCGACCAGCCCGCTATTACGTGACAAGCGATGACCGTGTCGTCATGGCATCAGAAATGGGTGTATTGCCGACCGCTGAAGAATTAATCATTAAAAAATGGCGCTTACAGCCTGGCAAAATGCTCCTGATTGATCTCGAGCAAGGCCGTATTATTGATGACGAGGAAATTAAAGAAGATCTCGCAAAAGCCCATCCCTATTCAGAATGGTTGGCAACCTCGCAAATAAAACTTCCTGACTTGCCGTCCCCAACAGGACAACGTCATGTTGAAAATCATGCGTCCTTGCTTGATCTGCAACAGGCCTATGGCTATACGGCTGAAGACTTAAAATTCCTCATTACCCCAATGATGGAAGGCGGCGAAGAAGGTACTGGTTCCATGGGGACAGACACCCCCATATCGGCTTTGTCCAGCAAGTCAAAGCCACTCTATACTTACTTCAAACAAAATTTTGCACAGGTAACCAATCCGCCAATTGATCCAATTCGCGAGGAATTGGTTATGTCCCTAACATCATTTATTGGTCCGAGACCAAATTTGTTGGATCTAGAAAATACCTCCACCCAAAAGCGGCTTGAGGTAAATTCTCCAATTCTAACCAATGATGATTTGGAAAAAATTCGTGGCATTAGCGATATTAAAAACAATAATTTTCATGCAATTACAATAGACATAACCTGGCCAGCAAAAACTGGGGCTGCGGGCATGGAGGCACGCTTGCAAGACATCTGCGCACAAGCAGAAGACGCAATCCGAAATAGCCATGAAAACATTATTATTCTATCAGACAGGAATGTTGATGCTGATAATATTGGCATACCCGCATTGCTCGCAGTCTCAAGTGTTCACCATCACCTCATTCGTGTTGGGCTTAGAACTGCTGCTGGTCTCGTGATTGAAAGCGGCGAACCAAGAGAAATCCATCACCTATGCTGTTTGGCTGGATATGGCGCTGAGGCGATCAATCCATATTTATTATTCGACACTATCGACGATTTGCGTCGCAAACTCGAACTCGATATTACCCAAGAAAAAGCCGAGGCAAATTTCATCAAAGCCGCAGATAAAGGCATGCGTAAAGTCATGTCCAAAATGGGTATTTCCACCTATCAATCTTATTGTGGAGCACAGATCTTTGATGCGATTGGCTTATCCCAAAAACTCATCGATACTTATTTCTCGGGTACCGTGACAACAATTGAAGGCATTGGCATTAATGAGGTTGCCGAAGAGACACTGCGTCGTCATGCGCGTGCTTTTGGTCATGATATGGTATTGCAAAATAGCCTCGACGTCGGCGGTGAATATGCTGTCCGTACCCGCGGCGAGAACCACGCATGGAACTCAGACACGATTTCAAATCTACAACATGCTGTCCGCGGTAATAACCGTGATCAGTATCGCGAATTTGCGCGTCTGATCAACGATCAAGATCGCGAACTACTTACATTGCGTGGGTTGTTCCATATCAAAAATGCTGACGACATCGGGAAAACCCCGGTTCCCCTCGAGGAAGTTGAAGCCGTCAGTGATATTGTTAAACGCTTTGCCACTGGCGCTATGTCTTTGGGGTCCATTAGCCCGGAAGCGCATTCGACACTCGCGATTGCAATGAACCGCATTGGCGGCAAGTCCAATACTGGCGAGGGCGGAGAAGAAGTTGAACGCTTCACACCCTTAGCCAATGGTGACAGCATGCGATCAGCTATCAAGCAAGTTGCCTCAGGCCGCTTCGGTGTTACCGCAGAATATCTTGCTAACTCTGACATGATCCAAATTAAAATGGCACAGGGTGCAAAACCTGGGGAAGGTGGACAGCTACCAGGGCATAAAGTTGATAAACGTATTGCTGCAGTCCGTCACTCAACACCAGGTGTGGGTCTCATTTCACCGCCACCACATCACGACATTTACTCGATTGAAGATTTAGCTCAGCTCATTTTCGACCTAAAAAATGTTAACCCTGCCGCCGACGTTTCTGTGAAATTGGTATCTGAGGTGGGTGTAGGAACGGTGGCCGCCGGCGTATCAAAAGCGCGCGCTGACCACGTCACCATCTCTGGTTATGATGGCGGAACGGGGGCCTCTCCGCTTACGTCAATCAAACATGCAGGATCACCATGGGAAATTGGCCTTGCCGAAACCCATCAAACATTGGTGCTCAATGACTTGCGCAAGCGCATTACCGTTCAAGTTGACGGTGGCCTGCGAACTGGCCGCGATGTCATCATAGGCGCACTCTTGGGTGCAGATGAATTTGGCTTTGCAACCGCACCTTTGGTTGCTGCAGGTTGTGTGATGATGCGTAAATGTCACCTCAATACATGTCCGGTTGGCATTGCAACTCAAAACGAAGAGTTACGTAAGCGTTTCACTGGAACCCCCGAACATGTAATCAATTACCTCTTCTTTGTTGCTGAAGAAGTCCGAGAAATTATGGCCGAGATGGGCGTTCGCTCACTTAATGAAATTATTGGTCAGACGGACCGTTTGGATATGCGTCACGCGATCGAGCACTGGAAAGCCCAAGGTTTAGATTTTACAAAATTATTTGCGAAGATTGATGCCAAAGGTCAACCTGTTTATCGCTGCGAAGCGCAAGAACACCCGATCCATGATATTCTTGATCGGCACCTCATTGAACAAGCTAAAGGTGCTATTGAAGACGGCACGCCAGTTAAAATCAATCATGTGATCTCAAACGTTGATCGCAGTGCTGGTGCCATGTTGTCTGGCGTCATTGCCAAAAAATATGGCCATGCTGGCCTTGCCGAGGACACTATTTCAGTCCAGTTTAAGGGCACCTCTGGCCAAAGCTTTGGTGCCTTCTTAAGCCAGGGCATTTCCTTTGAGCTCGAAGGTGAAGGTAATGACTATGTTGGTAAAGGTCTCTCAGGAGGGCGTATTGCCATTTATCCGCCTACCAACTCCTCAATTATTCCCGAAGAAAGCATTATTGCTGGCAACACACTTCTTTATGGCGCAATCGATGGCGAAGCTTATTTGCGTGGCGTTGTTGGCGAACGATTTGGGGTTCGTAACTCGGGCGCTCTAAGTGTTATCGAAGGTGCAGGAGACCATTGCTGCGAGTACATGACTGGTGGTGTCGTTGTTGTCCTTGGACCAACAGGACGTAATTTTGCAGCGGGTATGTCGGGTGGTATTGCTTATGTTCTCGATATGGATGGATCTTTTGAGATTAAATGCAATACGGCCATGGTTGACCTTGAGGCGGTCACAGGTGACCCGAAAGAAGAACTCACCAATTTGCGAAGTGATATGCGTCACCATGATGCGGCGCGCCTTTACCGCCTGATCGAAAACCATGCGCGCTATACAAATTCAACACGCGCAAAAGACATTCTCGCAAACTTTGAACACTATCAATCTAAATTTATCAAAGTCATGCCAACGGATTTCCGTCGCGCATTAACAGAACTAGAAGGTGCAACTCAGGCACCTCATCACGTTGCAGGAGAGTAAACATGGGAAAGCCAACCGGGTTTCTAGAAGTTGATCGCCAAGACAGGGCATATTTGCCAGCAGAGGAACGTATTCAGAATTTTCGTGAATTTGTTGTTCCGCTAACTGATAAATCTTTAAAAGAACAAGCCTCGCGTTGTATGGATTGCGGCGTGCCCTATTGCCACAATGGTTGCCCTGTTAACAATCAAATCCCAGATTGGAATGATCTGGTCTATATGGGTGATTGGCAAATCGCTCTTTCCAATCTCCAATCGACAAATAACTTCCCAGAATTTACTGGTCGCATTTGCCCTGCTCCTTGCGAGGCTGCCTGCACGCTCAATATTGATGATAAGCCAGTAACGATTAAGTCTATAGAATGTGCCATTGTTGATCGTGGGTGGGAAAATGGTTGGATCGTGCCTCAAATCAACCCCAATAAAACGGGCAAAAAAATTGCTATTGTAGGCTCTGGGCCAGCTGGTCTCGCCGCTGCACAACAATTAGCCCGGGCGGGTCATGATGTTCATGTCTATGAAAAAAATACAAAAGCAGGTGGTTTATTGCGCTACGGCATTCCAGATTTCAAAATGGAAAAACATTTTATCGATCGCCGCATAGAGCAAATAGAAGCAGAAGGTGTTCAGTTCCATTATAATGTAAATGTTGGATATGATATCACGGCAACTGATCTGACAAATGATTATGACGGCGTCATTCTCGCTGGCGGCTCTGAACAACCTCGCGACTTACCTGTCGATGGACGCAATCTTGAAGGTGTTGAATTTGCAATGCAATTCTTGCCCCAAC
>CBFHLW010000046.1:0-13040 GCA_965656805.1 Alphaproteobacteria bacterium | reverse complement strand
TATCAAACTTTCATCACTGTTCGTTATTTGCTTGTGCTGATGTTAAGTGCCACCTTAAATGAAATTATCTCTTTATTTTTGATAGTTTTTTATAAGTGGATAATTTAACAATGCGTATATTGCTGATTGAAGATGATGAGATCCTGAGCGAAATGCTCGCTGAGGAACTGAAAGACGCCAATTTTAATGTAGAAGCGGCTTATACTGGAACAGAGGGCCTAGAACTTATCTCACTCTACGAATTCCAAGCCGTCATTCTCGATCTTGGGTTGCCAGACATGAAAGGCAAAACGTGTTTGAACGAATTGCGGATGCGAAACCCCAAAGTCCCAATTATTATTTTGTCTGGCCAAGAAGAAATAAATGCGCGCCTATCCACATTAGAGCAAGGTGCTGACGACTTTGTTTTAAAGCCATGTAATAGCCTGGAGCTCATTGCGCGACTTCGCGCCAATATTCGCAGAGCCAATGGTTATGGTGAAAATATACTTAAAATTGGCCGACTATCCCTCGACCTTGGGCGGCAAATTGTTGACATTGACGGCGAGCAACTTGCCTTGACGCCAAAAGAATTTGAAATGTTGCGTTTACTCTGCCTTCAGCAAGGGAGCGTGGTCTCAAAAAATGCTTTTCTCGATCACCTATATGGCGAAATTGATGAGCCAGAGATAAAGATTATAGATGTGTTTATCTGCAAACTGCGCAAAAAGCTTGAAGACGCTCTAGACGGAGACGCTTTCATCGAAACAGTCTGGGGCCGCGGGTATCGCGTTCACAATAAAAACGCTATTTGATGTTTTAGACTGGCCAGTATTTTTTCAATATGCTAACCAGCTCTTATGCACAAAGCAAATGACAACCTGAACCCTCACGATCAGGACCTCTTAATTTCTATAGCGCATCTGGCGATAGAAGCCGGAAAATGCATCATGAAATATCGTGAAGCAGGCTTTGCGACAGAGTTAAAAGGTGATCAAAGCCCTGTAACCGAAGCCGATAAAGAAGCTGAAAAAATCTTAGAAGCTGGTCTTCAAAAACTCCTGCCCAATATACAAATCATTGGCGAAGAAGCCGCCAGCAAAGGCTTACCCGCAACACTCGACGATACATTCATCCTGCTCGACCCTTTAGACGGGACACGTGAATTTATTAATAATAAAAATGATTTTACGGTGAACATTGGGTTAATCCAAAACAGGATCCCGGTTGCTGGAATCATTTATGCGCCCGCCCGCAAAGAGCTATATCTCTCTGGCAAAGACAGCGCCTTTATGAAGCATAATTGCAATTTAGATGATCGACCGGGCATAGATAGCCTGACCGCAATTACAGTCAATGAGAATAATCTAGACGCCTATCGTGTGGTCGCGTCGCGCTCCCACCGCGCTCCCGAAACAGACGCCTTTATCGAAAAAAATAATTTGAGAGATATTGTCAGCGTTGGGTCGTCATTAAAGTTTTGCTTACTTGCCGCAGGTCAAGCCGATATTTACCCCCGTCATGGACGAACAATGGAATGGGATACGGCCGCTGGCCATGCCATTCTCAAGAGTGCCGGAGGTTGCGTGACCGAGCTTGATGGCACACCTCTGGTTTATGGAAAACTCGAGCGGGGCTTAGATAACCCTTATTTTATCGGACATGCTCGACAAACACCCCAAATCACGGAATAGTTTCCCCTATAAGCGCTGGAGACAATACTCATGAATACCCCCCTATTTCGTCCCTTTATGCCTCTTATGAAAACGGCCTTGATCGCGTTATTCATGTTATTTTCTGTGGCCAGCACACCTGTAACAGCGCAAGAAATTGAAAAAATTGAAAATTTCTCGCAGAGCCGCTTGGTGATCGAGAGTGCGAAATTTTTAGGCACAACGGCCGAAAGTATGGCTGAAATTGTGGGCCGTCTTTTTGCTCAATATGGCCCCCCCAGCGCCGTAATACGCGGAGAAGAAGTAAGCGCGGCGATTATGCTTGGTTTACGTTATGGCCGCGGTGAAATTGAAATGCAAGATGGTCGCCGGGAGCCGATTTATTGGCGCGGACCGTCTGCGGGCATTGATTCTGGTGGCAGCGCCACCAAAAGCTTCGCCCTTATTTATGGCCTCAACAACCCAGATGATTTGCACAAACGTTTTGTCGGTATCGAGGGCTCGGCTTTTTATATTGGCGGTGTGTCAGCCAACTTTCTAGAGCGTGACAACATTATTGTTGCGCCTTTACGTGTTGGCATTGGCATGCGATTGGGCGCAAATATTGGCTATGTAAAATTTAGCCCTGAACAAGGCTGGTTTCCTTTTTAATCAGCATTCTTTAACCGAAGGCGGCGCTTCTCCATGCCATCTCGTGGATCATACACAATGATAATGGACTCTGAACCATCTTGAACTCGAAGTAACAAATGCCGATCAAATGGCTCAACACTTACGAGTTCAGAACCATTGGGAATGACCATTTCATCAACCAAAAGCTCACTTTGGCCCGCTGTTCCAGTGGTATCAACCTCATCATCAGCACTGACACGCATAATAATCGTGATCACAAGCACAGCAAGACAGGCAATGATCGCAACACCCAGAAAAATAACCAATCCGAGCAAATAAGGTGTGCTTCGGGGTAACTCCTGTGCATCAGATTGTGCAGTTTGATTTGCTTCTGCCATGGGCTCGTGTATATCTTGCGTCATGCTTATTGAACCTACTCACATCATTGTTTCTGCCGAAGAAAACGGCATGCGGCTGGATCGCATATTAGCGACACATTTGCAAGATATTAGCCGCGGTCAATTACAGAGCTGGATTAAAGATGGCCATGTGAAAGTCGAGAGACGCGGCACAATGATCGGCAAAACGACGCCATCCATCGCCATACAAGAAAATGACTCCATCCAAATTGACCCTCCTGCTATTCGCGACACGCAAATTCGTGGTGAAAACATCGCGCTTGATATCTTATTTGAGGACGATCAATTGCTTGTTCTCAATAAACCCGCCGGGCTTGTTGTTCACCCCGCTCCAGGGAATTTTGAAGGCACGTTGGTCAATGCCCTTATTCATCATTGCGGCGATAGTCTCGCCGGCATTGGTGGTGAACGACGCCCTGGCATTGTGCACCGGCTTGACAAGGATACAAGCGGGGTAATGGTCGTTGCAAAAACGGATATGGCCCACCAGGCACTATCAGAACAATTCAAAATTCATGGGCGCGATGGTCGCCTTCAGCGACACTATATTGCCTTTGTCTGGGGTAACCCGACCCCGATTACCGGCACTGTTGATGCCGCTATCGCGCGCTCTCAGCATAATCGGTTAAAACAATCCGTTTCAAAATCACCCGATGCCAGGCAAGCCATTACCCACTATCGTCGTTTAGCTTTGAGCCATGATGCCATGTTATCTAAGGTCCAATGTAGCCTTGAAACAGGCAGAACACACCAAATACGTGTTCATATGTCCCATATTGGCCATCCGGTTGTAAATGATAGCACTTACGGTGCAGGCATGATAACGCGTATTCAAAAACTTGCGCCCAACCTCATTGCGGCCTTATCGTCCCTTCACCGACAAGCGCTTCATGCCGCAGCATTAGGGTTTGAACACCCCGTAAGCAAAGAGCCGCTTTACTTTGAAGCTTCATTACCGGACGATTTAGAAAGGCTAGATGAGGCCTTTAAAAAAGAAATTAGCACTTAGACGCCTTTTTTTTGTCACAAACCATCCCTATATATAGATTATAGGAGGATGCTGATGTCAGATACAAAAAGTCTTATAGTCGCCCCATCCCCAGAGGGGAGCCTGCAACGCTACCTGCAAGAAATTCGTCAGTTTCCCATTTTGGAAGCAAAAGACGAATATGAATTAGCGTCGGATTATGTCGAGACAGGCAATGTGAAGGCCGCCCATAAGTTGGTCACCAGTCATTTACGCTTGGTCGCAAAAATTGCCATGGGCTATAGAGGTTATGGCCTTCCCATCGGAGAAGTCATTTCTGAAGGAAATGTGGGCTTGATGCAGGCTGTCAGAAAATTTGATCCCGATCGCGGTTTTCGTCTTTCAACATATGCGATGTGGTGGATCCGTGCATCCATACAAGAGTATATATTGCGCTCATGGAGCCTCGTAAAAATTGGCACAACAGCCGCTCAGAAAAAACTATTCTTTAACTTACGTCGACTTAAAGGTGAAATGAAGGCAATTGATAATGGCCAAATGCACCCAGACCAGATTACCGACATCTCGAATAAATTAAACGTAACACCTGAAGAAGTACGCATGATGGAAGGGCGGATGACTGGCGGTGACCAGTCGCTTAACACCACATTACGCGGCGACTCTGAGGATGGTGACGAATGGCAGGACTGGCTTATTGACGAGTCTGACAATCAGGAAACAGCCCTTGTCGATAAATCCGAGCGCGCTCACCAAACATCCCTGCTCATGCAAGCCATGTCAGTTTTAAACGACCGTGAGAAGAGTATTTTGCAAGCGCGCCGCCTTAATGAGCCACCGCTCACACTTGAGGAGTTGAGCGCAAAATTTAGCATTAGCCGAGAACGCGTCCGACAAATTGAGCAACGATCATTTGAGAAAATTCGCGATGAAATTCGTCGCCTTGCTTCAGATGAAACACCACCAAAGCCAATAACAGAGCCTGTAACGCCAATCCGCTTAACCGAGTAAAAACGGATCAATACCCGTTGGGCCCATTACCTGTTATAAAACCCTTCACAATTAGACCCTTCAAATAGGTCACGTTTACGGCATATATAGCGAAGATAGAAAGAAGCAGTCAGTGCTTAATCATTTTCTTTGGCGCCTAACATGGCCTTCTCAGAAGAAGCGCCATTGAGCTTAAAGGGGTATTTTTCAAAAATATGGTTTATGGAATGTTTGAGACGCTCAATGACAGAGCAAATGTAACGAAAGCCTGTATCTAGTCTTCGAATGGGTCGCGGACCAAAATAGTGTCGTCACGCTCAGGGCTTGTCGACAGTAAAGTAACTGGCGTTCCGATGAGTTCTTCAATATAACGCACATATTGAACAGCATTAGCCGGGAGATCAGCCCAGCTGCGGGCGCCATAACTGCTCTCATGCCACCCAGGAACCGATTTATAAATGGGCTTAACACGCGCCTGATCTAGCGCGGTTGGCGGCAAATAATCAATGGTCTCACCATTTAACTCATACCCCACGCATATTTTAATTTCGTCAAAGCCATCTAACACATCAAGTTTAGTGAGGGCGATTCCATCAATTCCACCCGTAATAGCAGCCTGACGCACAAGCACGGCGTCAAACCACCCGCAACGGCGCTTACGGCCCGTAACCGTACCAAATTCATGCCCGCGTTCACCTAAACGTTGGCCAACTTCATTATCTTGTTCCGTCGGGAATGGCCCCTCGCCGACGCGTGTCGTATAGGCTTTGGTAATCCCCAGAACATGCGATAAAGCCGATGGCCCAATACCACTGCCCACAGCGGCTTGACCAGCAATCGTGTTGGAGCTTGTTACAAATGGGTAGGTCCCATGATCAATATCAAGCAATGTGCCTTGGGCGCCCTCAAATAAAATACGGTCCCCTGCACGACGGGCATTATCCAAAATTTTCCAAACCGGTGCGATGAACGGGATCACTTTTGGCGCAATATCTTTTAGCTGATCAACCAATACCGCGCCATCTAATGGAGCAAGATCCATCCCACGCCTGAGCGCATTATGATGGACAAGGAGGTTTTCAACTTTCTCAGCGAGCAAATCTGGTGACAAAAGATCCGACACACGTAAAGCACGGCGGCCCACTTTATCTTCATAAGCAGGGCCGATACCGCGCTTGGTCGTGCCAATTTTTGTTCCTGAATGAGAGCCCTCACGCGCTTCGTCCAACTGTTGGTGGACAGGCAATATAAGGGTCGCACTTTCAGACAATTTGAGATTATCCGGCGTAATTTTTACATCTTGCGCACGCAGGCGATCCATCTCATCAATCAAAGCCCAAGGATCAACGACAACACCATTACCAATAACCGACAATTTACCTTCGCGCACAATGCCTGAAGGTAAAAGGCTCAATTTATAGGTCTTGCCATTAATAACAAGCGTATGACCAGCATTGTGACCGCCTTGAAACCGCACCACAATATCAGCGCGAACGGAAAGCCAATCAACAATTTTGCCTTTACCCTCGTCGCCCCATTGAGAGCCGACCACAACCACATTGGCCATTATAGCCTCCTAGAAATAAAGTGTTTTAACTTGCACAACTTGCGGCAAAGCTTTGAGTTCCGCAAGCACATCCTCGGAGATATCCTCATCTATACTAACAAGCGATATAGCATCGCCAGTCGGCTTCTCACGGCCCAAATTAAAGGAGGCAATATTAATATTATGTTTGCCAAGCAATGTGCCTAACGCACCGATAAATCCAGGTTTATCTGTATTTGTGACATAAAGGGTTACCGGCGACAGCTCGGCTTCCATATTAATGCCTTTGACTTGAATAATACGCGGCTTACCATCAGAAAACACCGTTCCTGCTATGGAGCGCTCTTGGCGTTCTGTTTTTACGACAAGGCGAATATAGCTATCATAAGCACCTGCCGCATCTTGTTTTGACTCTGAAATCTGCAGACCACGTTGTTTGGCAAGACTTGGCGCGCTGACCATATTGACGTCACTCATCAGCGGACGCAACAAGCCGGCAATTGCCGCAGCTGTCAGTGGGGCGCAGTTAAGATCACTCACCTCACCTGCATATTCAATCGTGACAGCCTCAATACGGCTTTCTGTTATTTGCCCTGCAAACAAGCCAAGCTGTTCAGCCAAAGCGACAAATGGGCGCAAACGTGGCGCGTCTTGGGCTGAAATACTGGGCATATTAATCGCATTATTCACAGCTCCGCTCATAAGGAAATCAGACATTTGATCAGCAACCTGTAGGGCGACATTTTCTTGTGCCTCCTCGGTTGCCGCGCCTAAATGCGGCGTACAAACAACATTTTCCATACCAAAGAAAACACTTTCCTTTGCAGGCTCAACCTCAAACACATCCAATGCAGCACCTGCCACATGGCCACTATCAAGGGCTGCTTTAAGATCAGCTTCCACAATCAAACCACCGCGTGCGCAATTGATAATGCGGACACCTTTCTTGGTTTTGGCAAGTGCAGCCGCATCAATAATATTGCGTGTATTATCAGTCAGAGGCGTATGAAGCGTAATAAAATCAGCCCGTGATAAAAGTATATCAAGCTCGACCTTTTCCACACCAATCTCAACAGCACGCTCAGGTGTTAAGAATGGATCAAAAGCAATCACGCGCATGCTCAAGCCGATGCCACGGGCGGCAACGATAGAGCCAATATTACCACAGCCGATAATACCCAAAACTTTATTCGTAACCTCTACACCCATGAAGCGGTTTTTCTCCCACTTACCTGCATGGGTCGATGCATCGGCTGTTGGAATTTCGCGCGCAAGCGCAAACATCATAGCAATGGCGTGCTCCGCTGTTGTAATCGAATTACCAAATGGCGTATTCATGACCACAATGCCCTTTTGCGTTGCTGCCGGCAAATCTATGTTGTCAACGCCAATACCAGCACGACCAATGACTTTTAATTTTGTGGCAGCCTCAATCACAGCTGGTATTGCCTTGGTTGAAGAGCGAACAGCCAAACCATCATAATCACCAATGATTTTGATTAACTCTTCACGATCAAGCCCCGTGATCACATCAACTTCGAGACCACGGTCACGAAAAATTTGCTCGGCTGCAGGACTCATTTTGTCCGCAATAAGAACTTTTGGCATCTTTATATTCCTAATTAATGTCTATGAATGATAATATGAATTACAGGTCGTTAAGCGCTGTTGCATAAGCCCAATCAAGCCAGGGCATAAGCGCTTTAAGATCGCTTGCTTCGACTGTTGCACCCGCCCAAATGCGTAAGCCTACTGGCGCATCTCTATATGCACCAATATCATAGGCAACACCTTCTTTGTCGAGCAATGATACAATTTTTTTCGCAAAACCGGCCTGTGCATCAGAGTCGAGCGATGTGACCTCAGCCGCGCTAAAGGTCAGACAGACAGACGTCGTTGAACGATTTTCTGGCGTTGCGCATAAGAACTCGACCCAGCTTGTTTCTTGCACCCACTGATCTATAACAGAAAAGTTATCTTGAACACGACCAATCATGGCAGATAAACCACCAAGACCAAGCCCCCACTGGAGCGCATCTAGATAATCCTCAACAGCTAAAAGCGAAGGCGTATTGATTGTTTCGCCTTTGAAAATACCTTCAATAAGCTTTCCGCCTTTGGTCAGACGAAATACTTTAGGCATTGGCCATGCGGGTGTATAGGTCTCCAGTCTCTCGACTGCGCGTGGTGACAAAATCAGCATACCATGCGCGCCTTCGCCGCCTAAAACTTTTTGCCAGCTATAAGTCACAACATCGAGTTTATCCCACTCCAAATTCATGGCAAAAGCAGCAGATGTTGCATCACAGAAGGTAAGGCCCTCGCGATCACGCGCGATCCAGTCTGCATTTTCAACGCAGACGCCAGACGTGGTTCCGTTCCATGTGAAGGCAACATCACGTGTAAAATCAACAGCGGATAAATCTGGTAACTGACCATAGTCAGACTTCATGACACGCACATCTTCTAATTTAAGTTGCTTGACGGCATCATTAATCCAGTCGCCGCCAAAACTTTCCCAACCGAGAATATCAAGCCCGCGCGCGCCCATCATAGACCACATGGCCATTTCAAATGCGCCCGTATCAGAGCCTGGAACGATACCAATACGGTAATCATCTGGCACCTGCAGGAGATCGCGCGTCAAGCTAATAGCCTGAGCTAGCTTTTCTTTGCCAGGCTTAGAGCGATGCGAACGCCCTAAAACAGCATCATTTAAATTTTGGAGGTTCCAGCCAGGACGCTTAGCGCAGGGTCCTGAAGAGAAATTAGGGTTTAGCGGACGAACCGCTGGAAGCGTAATTGTTGTCATATCTATCTACCCTTTCAGATAGTTGCCCTTCGGTGGGGAAGGGTGGCCCACATAAAGCGATACTGGCTTCAGACAATAAAGTCAATTCACGAATCGCTCTTGCGCTTTGGATAAGGCGCCAATGTTGCCATATGATTGAGCGGCCCATGCCCAGAACCTAAACCTGGAGCCGTTTTTATTGCATTTTGCACATACTCAATTGCCAGTGGACAAGCTGCGTCCAGCGATCGCCCTTGGGCCACCAAAGCTGCTATTGCGCTTGCCAGCGTACATCCCGTTCCATGTGTATTTGTCGATATTTGACGCGGCGATTCGAAAACAGAAAACCCCGACTGTTGGGCCAAAAGATCCGTAATGACCTGTTCATGTCCATGCCCGCCTTTGACAAGAACAGCCTTTGCCCCCCTATCCATTAATTTATCTGCGGCCCGTTTCATATCATCAAGCGTATTTACGTCGCGATCAATGAGCACCCCAGCCTCTGGCATATTGGGTGTTAACAAATATGCCGCTGGAACCAGAAGCGATAAAAGCGCATCAATGGCAGTATCTTTGAGAAGCGATGCTCCGCCCTTGGCGATCATGACGGGATCGACAATCATATGTGGCTTTGCAAACCTCTCCCAGGTTTCGACCACGGTCTCAATCACCTCGCGTTTATGCAACATTCCAGTCTTAAGCGTATCTGCACCAATATCGCTCAAAACAGCTTCCATTTGTGCGGCAATAAATGGTGTTGGCACATCCAAGATATCGCTCACACCTTTTGTATTTTGAGCGGTTAAAGCTGTTAAGCAGCTCGCCGCATAACCCCCCATAACCGTCACTGCTTTTATATCGGCCTGCATGCCCGCACCACCACCAGAGTCAGACCCCGCGACAATGAGCACGCGCCCCTTGGCCGTCACTTTTTGCGACTGCTCATGATCAGGTTGCATTATTCCATACCCTAGCCAAGATCGCGAATAGCATGAATGATGTCACGGACGCTCGACTTCACCAAATCGGCATCATCGCCCTCACCCATTACGCGAATTAAAGGTTCCGTTCCAGAGGCGCGCACTAAGATACGTCCTGATTGCCCAAGATTATCTTGCGCAGATTGAATTGCCGCACAAACATTGGCGTCTTTTAAAGGATCCGCTGACTGAAATGAAACATTCTCTAAAATTTGTGGGACAGGCTCAAACACATTACAGAGCTCACTTATTGTCTTTTCTCTGCGCTTCATCGCCGCCAAAACTTGGAGAGCAGCAATAAGACCATCGCCTGTTGAGGAAAAGTCACTCAACACAATATGACCCGATTGTTCTCCGCCGAGGTTATAACCACCAGCGCGCATGGCCTCGACCACATATCGGTCGCCGACCTGCGCCCTTATGAGGTCAAGCCCAGCTTCGTTCAAACAACGTTCTAACCCAAGGTTTGACATAACAGTCGCCACGACACCTGGCTTGCTCAGTAAATCAACTTTCTTCCATTCTAATGCGATAAGCCCCATCATTTGATCGCCATCGACAATATTACCTTTTTCATCACAAATGATGACGCGGTCAGCATCTCCATCAAGGGCTATGCCAATATCTGCTTTTTCAGCAACCACACGAGCGCGCAGTAATTCTGTATCGGTAGAACCGCAACCCTCATTAATGTTAAATCCATTTGGCGAAACGCCAATGCTAATCACCTCAGCGCCAAGCTCCCAAAGTGCTGTTGGGGCCACTTTATAAGCCGCACCATTGGCACAATCGACGACGATTTTAATGCCGTCCAATGTAAAGCGTCGTGGAAAGGTACGCTTGGCAAATTCGATATAACGCGACTGACTGTCATCAATACGTTTTGCGCGCCCAAGTGCCTCAGGTGCAGCAAGGCCAAGCTCAGACGCATTGGCCATGAGCGCTTCGATCTTAAACTCAATCTCATCTGATAATTTATAACCGTCCCTACCAAACAGTTTAATGCCATTATCTGTATATTTATTATGGGAGGCAGAGATCATCACGCCAATATCGGCCCGCAATGAACGGGTAAGAAACGAAACCGCTGGGGTTGGAATTGGCCCAAACAAAAAGACGTCCATTCCCATAGACGTAAATCCCGCCACCAAGGCAGGTTCAATCATATAACCAGAGAGACGTGTATCTTTGCCAATCACCACTCGGTGCCGGTGGTCACCATCTCGGAAATGCTGACCAGCAGCCATACCAAGACGTAGAGCCACATCTGCGGTCATTTTACCTTCATTTACTGTGCCACGGATACCGTCCGTTCCAAAGTACTTACGAATCATTCAACTGCTCCAATTAAATTATCATAGAGAATGTTCTGATTTGATGCTGATAAGCAAATAAAACAGTCTTTCACAATGTTACGAACCCGAGCACGCCCCCGAATTAGGGTCGCATGCCATAGAGTGTTTTGTGCAAAGACAGAGCGTCATTAAGTTGAGCAACGTCATGAGTGCGAATATAATTGACGCCCATCTGGGTTGCCCATAGTTCAGCAGCCAAACTCATCGGTGCGATAGCTTCAATATCGCGCCCTGAATGAGCGCGCAAAAAACTTTTTCGCGTCACGGATATTAAAACAGGCAAGTTAAACCGGGCCGACAACCGATCAAGCTCGGCTAAAACTCGCAGTGATACGTCGGGCATATCACCAAGAAAGAAACCCATGCCTGGATCTATAACAATCCGCTCTTGCGCAACGCCGCCACGTACAAGGGCATTGAGACGTTGATCAAAGAAACGCTCGATAGTCTCCCATATTTTATCTGCATTACCCTCCACCCGTTGGGCTATGCCCTTGGCTTGCAAAGCATGCATAACAAAGAGGCCACAAGTAGATGCCGCCAAAGCATCATAGATGCTCGGGTCGGGAAACCCGTTAATATCGTTGAGCCAATCGACATTTTGCGCCAAGGCCCATCGCTGAACCTCAACTTCAAAACTATCAATACTGATGGGAATAGATGCGGCCTTTAGCTGGGGCACAATGGTTTCAAGACGCGCAATTTCTTGAGCCGCGCCGACGGCGCGCGCGTCGGGGTGGCTAGATGCTGCGCCGACATCAATAATATCGGCACCCGCCTGAAACATTTCATGCGCTTGCACAAATGCAGAGGCCGGTTCCAAGAACCGGCCTCCGTCTGAAAAACTATCCTCGGTAACATTTAAAATTCCGAGAATTTTTGGGCAATCGAAACGGGGCAAATCAGGTTCCTTGCGGTTCCGCGCCACCCAAAGCACCACCACCCACAGTCGGGAAAGGTGACTTTGGCGTTTTAGGTGTATCACCTGCATCGGGGCGATGGGGTGGTTCACCTTTTAAAAGGCCAAGGATTTCATCACCGCTTAACGTTTCATACTCTAATAGACCTGAGGCAATTTTATGCAAATCATCCATCTTTTCTTTTAGAATATTTTCTGCGGTTTTATAGCCGTCCTCGACCAAACGCCGAACTTCACTATCGATACGATTCTGTGTTTCTTCAGACATGTTTTGCGTACGCGCCACACTATGCCCGAGGAAAACTTCTTGCTCATTATCGCCATAAGCTAATGGGCCAAGATCTTCACTCATGCCATATTGCGTCACCATGGCTTTGGCCATATTGGTTGCCATCTGAATATCAGACGACGCCCCCGAAGTTACTTTTTCATGACCGAAAATAAGCTCTTCAGCAATACGGCCACCCATTGCAACGGCCAGATCAGCCTTTAAACGTGCGCGCGTGACAGAAATAAGATCCCGCTCAGGCAAGCGCATGACCATACCCAAGGCACGTCCACGAGGGATAATCGTCGCCTTATGAACGGGGTCAGAGGCTTCCATATTAATAGCAACCAAAGCATGGCCACCTTCATGATAAGCCGTCAGCTTTTTCTCTTCCTCGGTCATGACCATAGAGCGACGCTCAGAACCCATCATGACCTTATCTTTCGCATCCTCAAACTCGCTCATGAAGACCAGGCGTTTGCCGCGTCGTGCCGCTAAAAGAGCTGCCTCATTCACCAAATTC